>JAJZVZ010000003.1 GCA_021846945.1 Acidobacteriota bacterium
GGGGCTGTTGCATTTTATGGTGAGGCGTTGCCGGACAGCACAGAACGAAGTTTGCTATTCTGACAGGCCAAAGCCATGCGGATTCTTCGCAAGAGCTTGTTCAAAAGTACTTCGGGACAGGCTGCGCGCTGCCAGCGGGAAGAAGACCGCGTGGAATGATCAGGGAACGGGGTTTGGGTGTGCGAATCTACGGCAAGATTGCATGTGCGGTTGCTTCATTATTTTTTCTGGGCGGGGCATGGCTTCTCCACGCGCAGCGGAGAGAGACCGGGCCGGTGGATGAGGGATTTACCGTCACAAGCCGAGTGGTGTATACGAACGGCGCGCACGGGCCGCTGCTGGCGGATGTGTATATACCCATGAAAGAGGGCGTTCATCCCGGCATTGTCTTCATCCACGGCGGCGGCTGGAAGAACGGAAATCGCCATCAGATGATCAAGCTGATCAAGGCGCTGGCGGAGGATGGTTATGTCTGCTTCACGATCGAATATGATGTCGATCCCGTTCCCTTTCCGGCCTCGTTCCACGAATCGCTGGCCGCAGTGAAGTTCTTCCGCGACCATGCCGCGCAGTATCATCTGGATCCGGCGCGCGTGGCCGTGGCGGGCAGTTCGGCGGGTGGCGAACTGGCAGCGCTGGTGGCGCTGAATCCCTCGGGTCTGCCTCTGGGAACGGGACTGGCCAAATATGAGGCGCAGGCAGGATCGGCCTCGGCAGTGCAGGCGGGCGTGATTCTGAATGGCGTTCTGGATCTTACCGATATGGCCAGGACCCATGAGGCCGGAATGATTACGGCGTATCTGGGCGGCACATGCGAAGCAAAAATGGATGCCTGCAAGGATGCCTCGCCGGTCTTTCATGTTCATCCGGGAGCGCCGCCGATGTATGTGGGCCATGGCACGGCGGACCAGACGGTGCCGTTTGCCGAAGCGGTGGCCTTTACGAATGCTCTGAAGGCCGCGCGTGTGCCCGTGCGGTTTTTCCAGGCGGAAGGCGGCAGGCATACCTTCTGGGCCGATCCGCGGTTCTACACCGAAAATCTTGAGGCCATAAAGGAATTTCTGTCGATTCATCTGCGCGGTGGCGCGCAAGCGAAGTTCGCGGAAAAGTGATGCGGAGCCGGGCGCCGGTATTTCGCACACAGCCTGCTTGAGTGCGGAGCACGGCAATGCGGAGGGCGCCGCTTATAATTGGGCCGTTGCGCGCAGCGTCTTTTGGCCTGATTCAAAAAACGGAAATCTTTCCTGATTCGGAGTATTGAGTGACTCTTTCCCGCCGCAAATTCCTGACGACAGTTGCGGCCGCGGGCAGCGCGGCTGTTACTTCCCCCGGCGCCTTTGCCGCGCCTTACCAGGTTTCAGTGCATCGCAGTGGCGGCGGCCAAAGGCAGCAAGGCACGCGCAATGCGGCGTCTGGCCCGCATACGCCTCGTGTGCCGGTGACGATTCCGGAAACCATGCCGATGGGCTCTGGCGCGGCCCTGGGGGGAATTGGCACGGGCTTCGTGGAGATTCGCGCTGACGGCTGCTTCTACGAGTGGCAGATCTTCAATGCGGGCCCCTGGGGACAGAACGTGCATTCGACTACGGCGCCTCCGCCGCCGGGACCGCAATATCTGCGTTTTCTGCTGCGGGCGCGCAAGATTTCCGGTGGAGCGCCCGAGGTGCGCCGGCTTTATCTGCGCTCCGATGAGAATGATCTTTATTCGCTGCCCTTCGCGCAGGATGTGGAGTCGATCGACTACTTCGCGTGGTTCCCGATGACGGGGCTGCGCTACAACGATCCGACGCTGCCGGTTCGCGTCTCGGCGCAGGCCTTTTCGCCGTTCTTCCCGGGCAACGCGCGCGAGTCCGGTACGCCGGGTTTCCATATGGTCTATTCGCTGGAAAATATCTCCAATGATGCGGTCGAAGTGTCGTTGGCGGGGTTCCTCGATAATCCGCTGGCCTCGGCGCTGGCGGATCGCAAGCTGACCAATACGATCTCACAGGACGGCGATGTGACCAGGCTGATGCTGGAGACCGCTGCACAGACGGATTTCCCGTCGGGAATCGGCAACATGTGCCTTTCGGTCACGGGCGGCGATCCTTCCTATATCGCCGGCACGTTTCGCCAGTACATGCTGCCCGGCGAATGCCACTGGCGGACGGAGCGCATTCATTCCATGACCGTGGATGTTCTGGCCGGCTTCCAGAGCACCGGGCGGCTGCCAAACACGAAGGGAAGCACCGACCCGAGCATTGGATTGCCTTCGCTGGATGCCATCGATGCGCTTTCCGCCGCGCAGGTGGCACAGAAGATCAAGGAGCTGAGCGCGGACGCGCTGCTGGCGCGGATCTTCGCCGATGCGCGCGTGGCCAATCCGAATGGTGGCACGGATGCAGACCGTGAGTTGCTGAAGGAGGTTTATAACAATCTGGCCGAAGACAACGGTCCTCGGCACCTGACCTGGGGAACCGGCGCTCTGGCTTCCACGGTGAAGCTGGCGCCGGGGCAAAAGGCGGAGATTCGCTTCACGATGAGCTGGTTCTTTCCGCATCATCTGGCCCGGGACGGCCGCGAGATTGGGCACATGTACAACAATTGGTTCAGCGATGCCGCCGGCGTGAACCGCTTCCTTTGCACCAGCTATGCCAGGCATCGCAGCGCAACGGAGGCCTTCGCGCGCACACTTACGGATACGACCCTCGGCGATGCGATGGCGTTTGTGTGGTCGAGCCAGCTCTCGACCCTGGTCACCAATACATGGTGGACGAAGGATGGCGGCTATGCCGTGTGGGAAGGGCTGGGCTGCTGCGGACTTTCGACGACGGACGTCGATTATCAGGGGAGTTATTCCATCGTTGCGCTGTTTCCGGAGCTGAAGCTCTCGCAGATGCAGCGGATAATCGAGTTCCAGAACGAGTTGGGACAGGTGCCCCATAACTTTGCCGGCGACCTGGACCGCGTGGATCGCGGCTTTAAGCGCGTGGATATGAATCCGCAGTTCGTGATGATGGTTTATCGCGATTATCTGTGGACGGGCAACCGGGACTATCTGACGTCGATGTGGCTGCACGTGGTGCGAGCCATGGCGTTCACTGAGTCGCTGGATACCAATGGCGATGGGCTGCCTGATCGCGATACGAGTCTGCAGACCTATGACCAGTGGGGGATGCGCGGCACGCCGTCTTATGTGGCTTCGCTGTGGATCGGCGCGTTGCGCGCGGCGGTGCGGATTGCGGACGCCGCCGGCAAACCCGACGACTCTAAGCGATGGGCGGATCTGCTGAAGAAAGCCTCGGCCAGCTTCGATGCGCTGCTTTTCAACGGCGAATATTACAGCCTGTGGGTGGATGGACAGACGCGCGATGAGCTGTGCATGACGGATCAGATATCGGGCGAGTGGTTTTCTCACCTGATCGGTCTGGATACGACGATCTCCCGCAAGAACCTGAGTCAGGCAGTCGCCAGCATCGTGAAATACAACTTCAATTCGGAGTTTGGACTGCACAACGCCACGGCGCCCAAGGGAGGCGCGGGATTGCTGGCGCTGACCAACTTCCAGGCCGGCGGAGTCTGGTCAGGCATCGAGTTCGCGTTCGCCTCGCTGCTGATCGATCATGGCCACTACGCCGAAGGCGCGAGGATCGTCGAGGCGATTCACCGCAGGTATTTGCGGGCGGGCCGGCCATGGAATCACGTGGAATGCGGCAATCACTATACGCGTCCCATGAGCAGTTGGGCCACGCTGCTGGCGGCGACGGGATTCAAACCCGATGCGCACAACCAGAGCCTCGAACTCATCCCCAAGGCGCCCGGGAACTTCCGCGCGCCGTGGGTCACAACCTCTGGTTTTGGAACCATCAGCCGCAGCGGACGCACGCTTGCAATGCACTGTGTCTACGGAAAGCTGGAGTTGAAATCGCTGAAGGCGCCGGCGGGCGTGAGCAGCGCGCAACTGGAAGGACATACGCTTTCGGCGAAAGTCCTGAAGCACAGCGACAGCGTGACCCTGGAGTTGTCCAAACCCGCGTCGCTGGGCGCGAACCAGACATTGACGATTGCATAGACCACTTCTTCACATGCCGCCCTTGTGGCTTGAACATCGGGTGGCTTGCTTGAGCGTAGCGCTACTGGAATGCAAGGCTTCGGTATACAGCAGAAGGAGAAGTGCAATAGGGCGCGCTGACGCTGCCCCCGCAGATCGCATTGCCAGCGAAAAGAACCGGGCCGGGCGCACGCTGGAATTATCTTTCCGAAGACAACTCTTCGCGCGCGGGAGCGCATCTTAAATGGGCTAATGCGCGGAGCAAGAATACTCCTGAGGAATCGGGGAGTAAATAATCATATTTCTTCTAGTTACAGGAAGCATACAGATGGCGGTTAGCCGCGCAGAATCTCTTTTTCGTCGGAAAGGAGGAAATCAAAAATGACAGCAAAGCGAGCGGGCAAGTCTATCTTGATTCTTTCGGCGGTGGTATCGCTGGCGGCATTGACCGTTGCGCAAGGCCAGCAGCTGGGAGGGATGGCTCCACAGGCGCCGGTCCAGCCCGGCCAGCAACAGCCGATGCCCGGGCAGCCGAATTATCCCGGCGCACAGATGCCGGGAACAAACCCAGGAAGCGCGCCATCGCCATCCGACCAGTTCTTCGTGAAATCGATTCTCGAGAGTGATGCCGCAGAAGTGCAGATGGGCAAGCTTGCCGAGGTAAAGTCGCAGAGCACCGATGTGAAGCAGTTCGGCCAGAAGATGGTGGAGATCAGCAAGAGGCTTGATCAGCAGCTCAAGCCAATCGCCGAAAAGCTGGATGTGAATATGCCGAAGGGGCCTGCGAAGAAAGAGAAGGTGCTGATTGCAAAGCTCGAAAATTTGTCGGGTCCGCAGTTCGACCAGAGCTACCTCCAAGCGGTAGCGAAAGATCACCAGAAAGATGTGAAGGCATTCCAATCCGAAGCCGCATTGGCTCACGATCCGTATGTGCAGCAGGCTGCGCGCATCGATGCGCCGGTCATCGCGCAACATCTCCAGGTGATCAAGCAGATCGCGCAGAAACACAATGTGACGCTTACCGGCAAAGCGAAGTAGCCACGAAGCGGACATAACGAGCCGCTTAGGCGGGTGCGCCCAATTGGCAGCGAGATGCCGCGCTCTGCTGCCGGATGGTGGAGTGTGCGAGGGCGACGCGGGAATCCACTTCCCGTCTCATACCGGGACGGCATGTCTCAACGAATTGCAGACTGAGCTTCTTTCCGGCGGCTTCCGGCAGGTACACTGGGTGCTGACAGGAGGTCCCGGCTATGCAGACCCGGATTCAGGGCACGACCATGCCCGTGCTCGAGGTGCAGCTCGATCCGAACGAGAGCGTATTTTCAGAGAGTGGCGAGCTCTCGTGGATGACAGGCTCCATCCAGATGGCCACGCATACGCAGATGGGTGGAGGCGGCGGCCTCTTTGGCGTGTTGAAGCGCGTGGCTGGAGGCGGCAGCATCTTCATGACGGAATACCGGGCCTACCAGTATCCGGGCACGGTCGCGTTTGCCGCCAAAATGCCGGGACATATTGTGCCCATCGAACTGGGGCAGGGACCTGAGTTTTTCGTGCACCGTCACGGTTTTTTGTGCGCCACGCCGCAGGTGACCATCGGCGTGGGCTTTCAGCAGTCACTGGGCGCGGGCATCTTCGGCGGCGACGGCTTTCTGCTGCAGCGCGTGGGCGGCGTGGGCACAGCGTGGCTGGAGCTATCCGGCGAGCTGATCATGAAGGACCTGGCGCCGGGTGAAACGCTCAGCGTGCATCCCGGACACGTCGGCGCTTTTCAGGCATCGGTCGGGTTTCAGATCACCATGGTCCCGGGGATCAAGAACATGATCTTCGGCGGCGACGGACTCTTTCTGGCGGTTCTCACCGGGCCGGGCAGGGTGTGGCTGCAGACGCTGCCGATCTCGCGGCTTGCGCACCTGATCGGCGAATATCTGCCGCAAGGAGAGGTGCGCCAGACGACCGCGGCGGGTCTTGGCGGAGGCGTGCTGGGCGGGATCGTAGGGTCGATTCTGGGCGGAAGCCAATAGGAACGCGCAGGCATGAGCCAGGCTTCCGGCAATTCGCGCAGCTTTCGTAGCGACATCCTGTTCGGCTTCGCGCTGGCGTTGGCCTGTTACGTCGGATGGCTCATCCGCGCGGAACTGGCGCTGCTCTACGTCAGCGCGCTGTTTGCGGTTGTGCTCACTCCTGTGGTGCATTTCACGACGCGCATCCGTATCGGGCGTTGGCAGCCGTTCAAGGGTCTGGCAATCTTCCTGCTTCTGCTCGTGGTGGCCGGAGCGCTGACCGCCTTCGGCTTTGTTGCGCTGCCTCCAGTGATCTCCGACTTGCAGGAATTCGCAAGAGAAGCTCCGGCGCGTCTGCCGGCAATTTTGGAGAAGCTCAAGCACGTTCCCTTCGCCAATCATCTGAATGCCGCCGATCTGAGCGCCAGGGCGCAGGGATTTGCCAGCAACGCAGCCACCTATCTTCTGCTTTCGGTCCGGGAGTGGGCCGGCAGGCTCTTTGATCTGGTGATGGGCTTCACACTCACGGTGTATTTCATTCTGGAAGGCGATCGGGCCTACCACTGGTTCCTTTCTTTTGTTCCGGTTGAAAGCCGAAGCCGGCTGGACCGGACGTTGCAGCGGGCCAGTGTGCGCATGGGCAAATGGCTGCTGGGCCAGGGCAGTCTGATGCTGATCCTGGGAGTCACGAGCACGATCGTTTATCTTTCCCTGGATGTGCGTTACGCTTATGCGCTGGGCGTACTGACGGGATTGCTCAACATTATTCCGGTAGTAGGAGCTGCCGTCAGTATCGGGTTGGCCCTGCTGGTCGCCGCCATCGACTCCTGGGGCCGCGTAATCGGCATCGCCATCTTCTACGCGATCTATGTGCAGGTGGAGAACTCGTACCTGGCGCCACGCATCATGAAGTCGAGCGTGGGCCTGCCGGCCCTGGGGATACTGGTCGCGCTGCTGATCGGCTCACGGCTCGAAGGCATTGCCGGGGCGATGGTTGCGGTGCCGACGGCGGCGCTGGTTGCGGTGCTGTTGGAAGAGTATCTGGTGCGGAAGGATGCGGTGTGATGCCGCAGCGGAGTGTGCACGGTTTGTGCCAAAGACTTTTTTCGAAACGAGGGCCTCGATGGTTGATTATTCCCGCAGGAATTTGATTGTTTCCGGATTCGCCATTTCGATATCCGCGCTCGTGGGCCGCCGGGCATTTGCAAGCGGCCTGGGAGCGGGCGCGCCGGAGAAGGAATCCTTTGCCCCGCAGGGCTATAAGCTGGCCTGGTCAGACGAATTCAGCTGCAACACGCTCGACCGGTCGAAGTGGGACTTCCGCACCGACTCTAAGCAGTGGAGCACGCAGTTGCCCGGAAACGTCTCGGTGCGCGGCGGAAAGTTGATCATCACGCTTGACCGCGCGCCGGCCGGTGCCGCGATGAAATACGCCGGCGGCGGCGTGATCAGTAAAGAGGCTTTCGGCTACGGCTACTACGAATGCCGGATGCGCATCCTGGCGGGCAAGGGCTGGCACTCGTCCTTCTGGCTGATGAAGCACAATGGTTCGGGTGGCACCGGCACTTCAGCGGCCGATCTGGAACTGGACGTGATCGAGAATGATTCCATCGACCTTCGGTCGTATGGCATCACCACGCATAAGTGGAAGGACGGGCATGTCGCCTATGGCCACAAGGTCGTGCATACGCCGTCTCTCTCGGAGTATCACGTCTATGGTTGCGAGTATACGCGGGAGATAGTCCGGTACTACTTCGACGGAATTCTTGAGCAGAGCACCGATATTGCATCGCTGCCGCAGGGCAAATTGAATATCTGGCTGACGTCGATCGCATCGGGGCTGGGACATACCGATCGCGTGGACGACGCGCGGCTACCCGGCCACGTAGAGTATGACTACGCGCGGTACTACCGCAAAGCGTGAAGGCGGCGCGCGGCGTTACGGTTGTTTGGCCCGCTTGAGGGGCATGCTGGGAGCCGGCATGCGCTGGCTCTAACGAGCCCGCCCAGGCAACGACGCTCTCCTGGCCTGCATGCCGGCATCCACCGCCGCTTTCATCACGCCGCAATTGGCGAAGAAGTCGACCAGGTCGGCGGAAAGCGGCCGCATCACCGGCGATTCGTATGGCTCGGCCGGCCGGCTCAGCAATTCAGGAAAGCTGACGCTTTGGGCGGTTTGGATTGCGCCGGAACCTTGCGCGTCGAGGATGAGGGACGTGAGCTTGCGGGCGAGATCAAGCGGGAAGCTCTCCGAGACGAAGACCATTTTGCCCCGGGTGGTGATGACGACCGGGCCCTCGTTCGTGGAGAAGACCTGCTCCGTGGTTCCATCCGCGGTGGGAGCTGAAGCTTGCGCGGACAGGTCGGGCTTGAGGCTGGAATATTTGCGGCCCAGGCTGTTGGCGTAAAGCCGGGCGAAGACCTGAGCGGAGGCCGAATTTCTCCAGACCGAAAGGTAAAAAATGGAGAGGGATTTGGTGCTGTCCTGTTCCGCCGGGGTCCGGGCGCTGCGCAACTGGCCCGCCCAGTAAAGACCGCCGTCCCAGGCTGGAGTCAGGTCGCGCGAGGCATCTTCGCCGCCGAACAGCTCGGTCATGATCTTTACATCAAGCTCGCCTAGCTGCCCGATGTCGTAGGGCTTGTAAAGCTTGTCGACAAGCGGATGGATGTTGGGCAAGAGCGGAATGGGCGGAATCTGCCTTCTTTCGTAGTCGCGCGGGTTCAGGATCTCCCAGCTTGATGTGGGCGGACGGTCGAGCGTGCCGGCAAAGGCGGCTTCCCGGCCTTTATCCATCCATACGTCCTGCTCGAAGCTGAGGCCCTCCTGGTAGGGGAAGAGCATGGATTCTGAGAGCACGAGGGGAGCCCGGGCCATCACCGGCGAATTCGCTGAGCTGGTCATGTGATTCTTGATGATGTTCACAACCTCGGGGTCTTTGATCAGGCTTTTTCCGAGAGGCTTGAGGATGTAATCCATCATGACGGCGGTGGCCTGTCCCTCTGCCACGGCGTCGCGGGCGGTATCGATTTCGTCTTTGGCAAGATGCTCAGTGTCGCCGGCCGCGGTGTGCGAGACGCTGTCCGGGGTCTGGTTGTCCCACTTTTCGAGGTTGGAGTGCTGGTCCTGGAGGGCATGCGTAAGCTCATGAGCCATGACGGGCTTTTGCTCATCGACGCTGACCCAGTCAAGCAGATTGACGGTCTTGGTCTTGGAGTCGTAGTAGGCTTCGATCTGCTCCTTGAGGAGCGCGAGCAGAAATGGCCGCAGCTCGAAGTCCTTGTCGAGAAGGCCGAATTTTTTCAGGATAATTTCGTCGCGTTGCAGGCGTTTTGTGCCCTGGTCCTCGTTAAATTTCTTTTCCAGGTAGGCTTCGACGGCGGCGCGGGTGGTCAGGCGGCGCTTGACGGAGCTCTTGATGGGCAGACCGGTTTCGTCCGAGGAGAACTTCAGGAGCGTATCGACGAGCGCGAAGAGCTGTTTGGCCTGTTCAGGGGTGATGTGGGCGGAGTCATTTCCCGTATCCGGGGTCTTGGCCGGGCTGGTCTGCGATGCGGCCGCGTCCGAATGCCGCGGCGCCGGAGCTGGCTGCCACGCCCAGGCGATGGTTGCCGCGGCCAGGCAGAGCACCGCCGCCAATGCAAATCCAGTTTTTCCCCGTCTTACCAATGTCAGCTGCGTGCTCATCAAGTCTCCTATGCGTTTTTTTGCTCTTCTGGCTGTGGCATTTGTCTCAGCTCAAGGCGCCCGGGGCGGGCAGCACCGCATCTACTACCAAGGCTATAATCAGAGAGCGGTCTGACGCCAAGTTTGTCCGTAAGAATTGCGTTAGGCTGCGGAAGAGTTTTTCTCCATGACAGAAGCCGATCTTGCAGGATCGATACAGGCTACGGCCCTTGTGGCGCTTTTGGACGCGGCGCGTACTCCGCATAAGGTAGTTACATATCGCGGCGTTCTTACCCCCTCTGAGTTGGATGCGCCTGCCACGGAAACAGCGGCGCTGGCATCAGGCGCGGCCATTCACGACCTGGGCTGGATGCGGCGCGTGGCGGTGCGCGGAGCAGACCGCTTCAGATGGCTGAGCGGGATGGTTACGAACACGGTCAACGACCTGTTTCCGAATTCAGGGGCGTGGAACTTCGTGCTGAACGCACAGGGACGGATTCAGGGTGATCTGACGGTCTGGCGCACGGGCGCGGAGCCTTCACCTCCGCGGCGTAATCAGGGAGCCCGAAGCGCAATAGAGGGAGATCCGCTGCTGGGTACCCCATTTGCCGGGGAATCCGGCCTGGAGCTGGAGATTGCGGCCGATCAGTTCGAGCGCCTGATGACGCATCTGGATCATTTCATCATCATGGATGATGTCGAGCTGATTCCGCTGGGCGAAGAGCAGGTGGGCGAGGCAGGCTCAGAGACCGCCGTCGGGCTGACGGGGCCGTTGGCGAGCGAGGTGCTGGAACGGGTGGGACTGCCGGTCATCGTGCAGCCGATGTCGGCCGTGAGCGTAGAGTGGAACGGCTGGGATGTACGGATTTTGCGCGGCTACGGCGTGCTGGCGCAGCACTATGAGCTTTGGTTGCCGTCCGCCGGGCTGGGCAAGCTGTGGTCGTGCCTGCGCACGGGGGGCGCTACGCCAGTTGGCTGCGCAGCGGTGGAGAAGTTTCGGATTGCCGAGGGGATTCCCCGGTATGGCGTTGATATTATGGAGCGTGACCTGCCGCAGGAGACCTCGCAGATGCGGGCGCTGCACTTTAATAAAGGTTGCTACCTGGGTCAGGAGATCGTGGAGCGCATCCGCTCGCGTGGCAATGTGCACCGGCACTTGCGGCCGCTGGAGTTGCTTGGACCGGTACCGCCGGCGGGCACGGAACTGACCCTGGAAGACGGCAAGTCTGCCGGGCAGATTACCAGTGCGGCCGAGTTGCCGCTGCAGGCTGGAGCGCGAGTGTTCGCTCTTGGCATGATCGTCAGTGAAGCGGAGCAGGGCAACCCGTCGTTCAGCTATAAAACTGAATCGGATACGGGCACAGCGCGGCTTCTCACGGCGCCGCCGGCCCTGTGAAAAGATGCGCCGGGAGGCCGGCCATAGCCGGTTGGCAAGGCAGACAATCAGAAATTCAGCAAGACGAACGGGAAACGGGAGACCATGAGCGATACTCCAAAATTCGAAGTCATTGACCGCCGCAAGATTAAGGCGGAGGAGGAACGGGAGGAGCACCAGCCCCCTGCAGCGGAAGCGAAGCCGGAAAAGACTCCAGTCGAGCCCGGTGCCGGACCGCGGCTGGTGACGAACGAGAGCCGGCGTGAATCTGCCGCCGCAGCGGAGCCGCAGTTGGGCGCCGCAGTGCAGGAGCCCGAGTCGGAATTGCCTTCCCCGCCAACGGCTCAGGAGAGTCATGCGCAGAAGGCCGCCTATGACGCCTCGGCGCAGCGGCTTGAGGACCTGATCCGGGCGCAGAATCCGGGTATGGGTGCGCCACCTCCAGTGAGCTTCGAGACCCTGATCCAGCAGTTTTATGTTTCGGCGATGATCCAGATGGGAGCGGGAACGCAGGAGGGCCAGCGGCCGCATGTTGATATTATGGGCGCGCGCACGACCATCGACCTGCTGGGCATTCTGGCGGAGAAGACAAAGGGCAACCTAACTGACGCGGAGGATCGCACCCTGCAGTCAGTCTTGTTCGACGTGCGGATGGCCTTCCTGGAACTGACCAGCATGATCAACATGCAGAGTATGCCGCCGCCTCCGCCCGCGGGCAAGAAATGAGAACAGCTTCCAGCCTTCAGCACTCAGCTTTCAGTTTCGAAACAAGGATATTCCTGCGGTGTGGTTCCATAGCGTGATTCCCCGGATTGGGAGCCACTGCAACCCCCGGCATGAGAGAGAGAACGGCCTCCACGCTCCCAGCAAGGAGCAAGCCACTGAAAGCTGAAGACTGTGAGCTGAAGGCTGCAAGCCAGGAGCTTAAAGCTAGAAGCTAAAGAGATGGAAGGTCAGCTTACATTCCTGGGCACGGGAACCTCCATGGGAGTTCCGACGCTGGGGTGCGACTGTGCCGTGTGTACCTCGGCGGACCCGCGCGATCGACGCCTGCGGCCCTCGGCGCTGTTGCGCTGGGCGCAGCCGGGCGCGGACGAGCGCGAGCGCGCGGTGGTATTCGACACCGGCCCGGATTTCCGCGAGCAGGCATTGCGGGCAGGGCTGATGCGGCTGGATGCCGTGTTTTACACACACTCGCACGCCGACCACATCTTTGGGATGGACGATCTGCGTCCGCTCAGCTTTCGGGCCAGCCGCGAAGGAGGGCCGATACCGCTGTATGCCGCGCCGGAGACGATCGCTGTTCTGGAGCGCGTCTACGAGTACACTTTTTCGCCGCAAGCCACCTATCCGACGCGCGCGCGGGTCACCCTGGAGCCTCTGGCAGAGTGCAACCGGGTGCACGGCGTTGAATTCCGGCGCGTTCCGATCATGCACGGAAAAATGGAGATATGCGGCTTCCGGTTTGGGCGAGCGGCTTACTTGACCGACGTGAGCGCCATCCCCGAGGAGAGCTTTGCGCTACTGGAAGGCGTGGATCTGCTCGTACTGTCGGCGTTGCGCCACAAGCCGCACCCCAGCCACGCTACCGTGGAGCAGGCGGTGGGCTGGGCCCGGCGGATCGGCGCGAAACAAACCTTGCTGACTCATATCGCCCACGAGCTGGGCCACGAGCAGACCAATCGCGCTCTGCCTGACGGCATGAAACTAGCCTACGACGGGTTGAGCGTGCCCGTGACCCTATGAGCGGAGCCGGGGCCAGTGTGGCGCATGGTGGGCGGAGGGTTCCCGTCTTCCGGTCGCTGGCGGAGATTCCCACCGGCTTTGGTCCCACGGTGGCGGCGATCGGGAACTTCGACGGCGTGCACCTGGGACACCGCGAAATTCTCTCCGCCGTGGTGGCTGAAGCGCGTGCCGTAGACGCCCGCGCAGTTGCCATTACCTTCGAACCGCATCCGGAGCATTTCCTGCGCCCGGAGCAGGCCCCGCAGCTTCTGACGCCGCTTGCCGAGCGTCTGCGGCTGCTCAGCAGTACCGGCATCGACGCGGTGCTCGTGCTTTCCTTTGACGCGGCGCTGGCGCGGCTCGCGGCGCGGGATTTCGCGCGTACCATCCTGAAGGATGCGCTTGCCTTGCGGGGACTGCACGAGGGACACAACTTCCGCTTTGGACACGGCGCTGAGGCCGGAGTGCGGGAACTGGCACTCCTGGGCTCCGAATTCGGGTTTGGTGTGCATGTCCACGACGCGGTACGGGTGCGGGGGATGGAGGTATCGAGTTCCGCGATCCGGGCGCTGGTGGCCGCTGGAGACGTGCGGCGGGCGCGCTGGATGCTGGGCCGGCCGTTTGCGGTGCTTTCGACGCAGTCGCGCGGGCGCGGCATTGGAACGCGGCTACTGGTGCCGACAGTGAATATGGCTCCGTATCCGGGGTTGCTTCCGGCCTTCGGCGTGTATGTGACGCGGCTGAAGCTGAACGGAATTCGCTTTCAGGCAGTCACGAATGTCGGGAACCGGCCCACCTTTGGCGACGCGTCATTTGCCGTCGAGTCACACATTCTCAATTTTGAGCCGGTCGAGATGGACGAAACGACCCCGATCGAACTGGAGTTTCTGTTGCGGCTGCGCGGCGAGCAGCAGTGGTCGTCGCCCGATGCGCTGAAGGCGCAGATCCTTAAAGATGTGGCACGGGCAAATCGATACTTCCGGTTAACTAAATAGGCTGCTTGTCCCGTGCTTCTTCCGTGCGCGCTGCAAACGTGTCCTGGACGAATTGCAGGATATACCGTTCGTCGCCGCGGCTGAGCAGGCGCGCAATTTTGGGGATCATCAGCCCCCATAGCACAAGCGCGGGGGGAATGAGCAGGCCGGCCCAAATCGTGAGGTTCAAAAAGTCGTGACGCTTCACGGCATAGTTCAACGTTCCCAAAAAGATCGCCAGTGCGATGACCACCAAAAGACCAAGCCAGATGCGCAGGAACCAGATCGTCCATTCCGGAAAATCAAAGTAGCCCTCGATCCTGGTTCCGCCCGGCGCCTGGTCGAAGCGCCCATAAAACTGGCATGGGAAGTCGCTGCGGCCGGAGCGGCGCCGGAGTATTTTGAATGCGTTGCGGCCAGCCTCAAGGCGGAGTGAAATCCTCGCCTTCCCGTCCGGATCCATTTGTTCCTTTTCGACGGAACGGGACAGGACTGCTGCGGCTTCTTCTGGAGCAAGAGTGGAGTGGAAGACGTGCATCTTTCTCATAGCTTGGCTTATCGGACCACCTTTGCACCCGATCCCTTTGCAGACAGGTTCTCCCGCACGACCGGGTGCAAAGATGCGGGATGGGAGTTCTGTGGCAGGGCGGCCTGCTGCATCGGAGGAGTGGATTGATCACCCGGAAACTGCTCGTCGGGCTTGCCTGCAATGGCGGCGCGCATGAAGGTCATCCAGATGGGCAGCGCGGCGCGTGCGCCGGTTTCCTTGTCGCCCAGCGATTGCCGATTGTCGTAGCCCACCCAGACACCGCAAGTGACTGAAGGCGAAAAGCCCAGAAACCACGCGTCGGTAAAGTTGCTGGTGGTTCCCGTCTTGCCGCCCAGCGGATGGTTCAACTGCGAAGCAGCGGCGGCGGTGCCGTGATGGACCACAGCTTCCAGCAGGGTCATCATGCTGCGCGCTGTCCGCTGGTCGATCACCTGCTTGACCGGAGACGAATCCTGCCACAGCGTAATGCCGTCAGCGTTTGAGACATTGCGGATGAGGCGCGGGGTCACGCGCAGTCCGTCGTTCGGGAAGACCGAATAGGAGGCCACTTGTTCCACGAGCGGAACCTCTACAGCACCCAGCGCGATGGGCAGATAGGGAGGGATGTTGCTCGTAACTCCGAAGCGGTGTGCCATATCGATGACCGTGTGGATACCGACGCGCGACGCCAGCTTGAGGGCGGGAATATTGCGTGAGTCGGCAAAGGCGGTGGTGAGCGTGATCGGGCCCATGTAGTTGTTTTCGTAGTCGTGGGGAACGTAGCTGCCGAAGCGTACCGGGCCGTCGACGATGGTGTCGCCGGGTTTGAGGCCGGCCTCGAAGGCGGCGGTGTAGACGTACGGCTTGAAGCTGGAACCGGTTTGCCGCTCCGCTTGCGTGGCGCGGTTGAACTGGCTCAGAGCGTAGTCCCGCCCGCCAACCATGGCCAGGATGTCGCCGGTGGTGTTGTCCATGGCCAGCAGAGCGCCCTGGACGCCGGAATCCTGCTCCAGCGTAGCGCGGCGCGCATTGCCCTCAACCGCATTGGCGAGGTGGATGTAGATGATGTCCCCGGGCTTGACCAGAGCGTCGCCGTAGCGCTGCCCGGTCCACTGCCAGTCCGCGGGCAGAAGAACCACTTTTTGCTCGCCGACGCGAGCGTCGATTTCGAGCGGCAGGACGCGCATGACGAGGGCGTGGACGTAGTCGCCGGGATGGGTCGCCACGGCCCAGTCGGGATGACTGTAGTTGTCGAGGGTGTAACCGGCCGCCAGCACATTTTCGGGTTGGCCCTTCCAGCCATGCCGGCGCTCATAGGCTGCGAGCCCGTCATCCACGGCCTGGTTGGCCGTCTCCTGCAGGTCGAGGTCCAGCGTGGTTTCGATCTTCAGGCCGGCTTCATGTACCTCGTCGGAGCCGAAGCGCTGATCGAGTTCGCGACGCACTTCATCCTGAAACCACGGCGCTACCGAACCCTCTGGCTGGGCGATGTGCAGGCCCAGCGGGGCCCTTCGCGCTTCTTCCGCCTGGGCATGGGTGATGGCCTTATCCGCCTCCATCTCATCGAGCACCAGATTACGGCGGCGCTGCGCCTTTTCCGGATTCAGGATCGGAGAGTAAGCCACCGGTCCTTTGGGAAGGCCGGCGAGGAGCGCCGCCTCGGTGAGCGTCAGATCCCTGGCGTGTTTCGAAAAGTAGAACTCCGAGGCAGCCTCGAAGCCATACATGCCGCTGCCCAGATAAATCTGGTTGCCGTAGAGTGTGAAGATTTGCTGCTTGGTGAAGTTGCGCTCGATCTGGATCGCCAGATAGGCCTCTTCAATCTTGCGGGTATAGGTGCGATTGGAAGAGAGAAAGAGGTTACGCGCCAACTGCATGGTCAGCGTGGAGGCGCCCTGCGAGCGTCCGTGCGTGCGCAGATCATGCACCAGGGCTTCGAGGACGCGGAAGACGTTGATGCCCCAGTGCGACTCGAAGTTCTTGTCCTCGATGGAAATGACGGCCTCGCGCAGGACGGGCGCAAAGTCGTTGTACCCGATCACTACGCGCCTCTGCAGCGCAAAGGATCCGATGATGCGGCCCTTGCGGTCGTAAAGATCAGTAATGGTCGAAGGGCGATAGGTTTCAAGCTCGCTGATCTGGGGCAGATCGGCGGAGTAGATCAGGGTGAGACCGGCGAGGGAGCCGGTAATGGCCGCGAGCACCAACAGCACTGCCAGGGCCGAGCGGCCTGCAACCTTGCGGCGGCGTAGAGTCGAAGGCGACGCCGCGGCCAGCCGGCGTGACCGGCCAAGGCCGCGCGATTCAACAGGCCGTTGGGGGTTGGCAGCCAAGCGATTCGCGCCTCATCAGCATATCCCCAAGGTGCGGGGGAAAATGCCTCAGCCTAAGGCTAGCATCTTGACGCGTTTCGCGGACGATCGCGGAACGCATCCGTACCATAGAGTGTACGAGCCAATACGCAGAACGGAAGACACTCAAATACGGAACTGTCACAGCGGCACATTGACCGCTGGACAAATTGAGTGTTCAAGGCAACAAAGAGATGAGTGTTCAGCCTTGCTTCGCCTTCAACAGATCGAGCGCCTTGTTGAGGATCTCGTCTCCGTTCGGAGGCGGTGTCTGCTCGGTTTCTTCATCCAAGACCACAGGCAGGTTGACGGCGACGGTCGGAGCGACCGCTTCGTCCTGAATTTTCTTGCCGTTGGGGCTTTCATACTTGGCCACGGTAAGCAGGATGGCGGCGCCGTCAGGCAACGGGATGGTCTTCTGGACGGATCCCTCGCCAAAAGTGCGTTCGCCGACCACATCGCCACGATTGTGGTCTGCAATGGCCGCGGCGGTAATTTCAGGCGCGCCAAAGGTGCCGCGGTTGACGAGCACCGCCAAAGGCGCATCCGTGAGGAATTGGGCCGGGTCGGCATTGAAGGTCTGCATAGCATATTTCTGACCGACCAGCTTGGCCAGAGCGCCCTGGTTGATGAAGAAGTTCGCCAGACGAATACCCTGCTGCATGTCTTTGCCGTGGCAGTCGCGCAGGTCAAGGACGATCTTTTGATTTTTGCCGGCGGCTTTGATCTTGGCGGCAATCTCGCTGACGCGTTCCGCCGTCAGTTCGTCAGGCTTGAGGTAGAGAACGGTCCCGTTGTTATATTCCTGCTGGGCGACCGGGGGCAGCGGCGTAGCGGCGCGTGTGAGCGTCAGCTTGTCCGGATCTGCCTTGAATGGACGCACTACGGCCATGGAGATCGTGGTTCCGGCTTTGCCTTCGAGCATGAGGCGGATGACGGCCAGCGACAACTCGCGGGTGGAATGCCCCCCGATCGCTTCAATGACGTCTCCATCCTTGAGATGGGCCTTGTCGGCGGGCGATCCCTGAATCACGCTCACCACCGTGGCATAGCCGTAGCGCTTGGAGACGATAAGGCCAACCTGATCCGAGCCTGTAGCGGGGCGATCCTTGAAGATCTTGTATTCGGTGGGAGTCAGGTAGCTGGAGTCGGCGTCGAGCGAATCAAGCAGGCCGTGCAGAGCGCCGTTGGTGACCTGATTGATGTTGGGCACGGTGACGTAGTCTGTCTGGATCTTCTTGAGAACTTCAGCATAGACGCGCATCTGGCGATAGGCGCCGTCCTGCTCGCCTCCGGCATGTACGCCAAACATTCCGAACTCGCCCAGGGCAAAGCCGAGGCCGAGCGCGGCAAAGATCGCAACGGAGAGAACGAAAACAAAACGCTGGAAGAATCGTGACACAAACACCACCGGTGCGGCCCTCAAGGGGAACCGGGCCACTAACCCACTTAGACTCCATGATAGCGCATCGGGAATCGGCGTAAAGGAATCACCAGACCGTGGGGGGCGGCCAGAACAAAATCAGGGATGCTGAATCGCGAAGGCTCAACTTCCAGGTCGGCGAGCCCAGGGCAGCGGTGGCCGCGGAAGCAAGTTCCAGGGGCGCACCTGGACTAACCCATTCCGGGTTTCACTATAAGGATCAACAGCTTAGCTCTTAATCGGCAGTAGCGGGCTGCTTCACCTTGGACGCGACGGACGGTCGGTCAAAGTCGCTTACTTGAGTAACCTTGCCGGCCCGCTGGACCCGATCTTTTATCTGGAACTCCCGGGCAATCGGCAGGCTGTCCAGAACAGATTCGTCCCATCGGCGCAGAACGCTGTCGATGATGAGCCTGAGATCGGACCGAAGCGTGGCGCGGGCCATGTACTGAGCGTCCATGCTGTGCTTGGCAGGGAGAATAATGGCGTGATAGCAGGTGTCCAGTTGTTCCTTGGTGAGATGCGCGAAAGCCTTCTCCTCGCGGGCAAAGGCGACAGTTGCAGCGCCGGTGATTCCCGGGCGGCAAGGGAGTGCGGAAACCAGATGTTCCGGCAGTTTTGGCCGCGGACCTACTAGGCTCATGTCTCCGAGGAGCACATTCAGAAGTTGTGGCAACTCATCGAGCTTCCAGCGGCGCAGAAAGGGCCCGACCGGGGTGAAGCGCTGGTTCGCGGCCGTTGTTACCGCGTGATGCTCAACGTCGGTCGAGTGAACCAGCGTTCGGAATTTAATGATAGTGAAGATGCGGCCGTGGCGGCCCACGCGCTTCTGCAGGAACAGAACCGGACCCGATGAAGTGAGGCGCACCGCCAGAGCAAGCATGAGGAAGATAGGAATCAGCAGCGGTAGCGCGAGCAAGACACAGGTACAGTCAAAGACGCGTTTCGCGCGTGATTGCGACCAGGGACTCAGTCTGCGCAGAGAAATGGGCGTAGAAAGCGCACGATCTTGCGTTTGAGTGAACACCCGTTCTCTGGCTTGTTCCACATTATCCGAGATACTATGGCCCGACGTAAGTTCAACTCCTGTGTCGTCAAGATATCTTCTAACATTGAACTTGGCGTTCAAGAGACCTCCGCTGAATACTCAACGCCACGGAAGATCCGTGGGACAAAACAACCTTCCTGTAAACAATGCAATTGATATGCCGAATTACCCGTTGCTCACGCTCAAAAACCTGAATGAGGCTTGCCACGTCGCCGCGCACACCTATCCCTCCGGCGGGCGCTCGTTTCCAACGGAATCTAGCTTATATTCCTCACTGTATCACGACCCATAGATGCGCGAAAAGTTGCGTTGTTCGAATGAAATTGCGGAAACTTTAGTACTTTTTCATCTTTTCTTTTTTATTCATCAAATTGTCACTGATCTTCAAGCGTCCTGCGCGTTTGGAAATTGATCGCGGTGACTCGAAGTTACCAATATAGTGACTCCGCAATTTCGTCTTTGCAGATATAGATATGGAAGGCGTACAGATAGTTATGATGCAGTATCCAGCATGAACAGGTGAGCGTGAACAAACCGGAAGTAATCCCGTCCTCGGGCCAAGGGATCATGTATCGCTTGCCACGATGTGGTTTGTGGCGTGCAACAGCGTGGAACGAGGGTTGCTTTGGCAAATCCTTTCTTCTGGAGTTATGTGAGTTGCGGTCTGCTTTGGTCATTGCCGAGCTTACTGCCGGCATCCCGCTGAAGAGCGCCGCGCAACATGCGGGCGGGGCGATCCGTGCTTAAAGCCATTCCCCCGTCCAATTTGTAGCAGTTATCGTTGCACGTGCTAGACTCGTGGCATATGAATGGTAGGCAGAGCGGGAGAGACGGCTGCAAGTCTTGCTGTTCCCGCCAAAGGAAAGTTTTGCGCGGTTGCGGTGCGGGACGATTTGGCATCCCTTTGTTGATTTTCGCGCTCATGACCACGCCCTGCGCGCGGTTGTGGTCGCAGACCAATCCCCCGGGGAGTGAGCAGAACCCGAGCCCATGGGATTGCTCCGACCCGCTGCTCGCGAATTCGCCCGAGTGTACGGGCCAGAGCCAGGGGATCAATGTGCCATCTGGGGCGCCGCAGGCAACTCCGCCGGCCTCTACGACGTCGTTATCAGGAGGCTATGGCGCACAGCTGCGGAATCCGGCGCTGAATTACTCAGATATTGAACAACTGTCCCGGCAGGGAGCAATGCAGCCAGCGCCGTTGCCCCCAGAACCTCTGACTGAATTCCAGAAATTTGTAGCGTCTACAACCGGCCAGGTTTTGCCGATCTTCGGCGCCAACCTATTTCGCAGAGTGCCCTCGACTTTCGCGCCATTGAATCTGACGCCGGTGCCCTCCAATTACGTGATCGGGCCCGGGGACGAATTGCGGATTCGCGCATGGGGCCAGGTGAACTTCCAGGCGAATGTGCGAGTGGACCGCTCGGGTGAAATCTATGTGCCGCAGGTTGGTCCGGTGCACGTGGCGGGACTGCCGTATTCAGCGCTCGATGGGCAATTGAGGGCCGCGATCGGGCGCGTGTATCGCAACTATGACATGACCGTGGATGTGGGACAGATTCGCGCCATTCAAATCTATGTGGCTGGAGAAGCCCGGCGTCCGGGTGAATATACAGTGAGTTCGCTGAGCACGCTGGTGGATGCGCTCTTTGCCAGCGGAGGCCCCTCGGTAGCCGGTTCGCTGCGCCACATCGAATTACGGCGGGGCAATGCGGTTGTCGCGGATTTCGATCTCTATGATTTGTTGATCCACGGCGACAAGTCGAAAGACGTGAGCTTGTTACCCGGGGACGTCATCTTCATTCCGCCGGCAGGACCGCAGGTAGCTGCCACCGGAAGCGTGCGTAATCCCGCCATCTACGAACTCAAAAAAGGTGAATCTCTTTCCGGACTGCTTGCGGATGCCGGAGGTGTTTCGGCGGTTGCGGCGGAAGCGCGCATCTCCATCGAGCGTATTTCGGATCATCGCGACCGGCGCGCCCTGGATGTTGCATATGACACCAGCGGGTTGGCGACGCCCCTGACTGATGGCGATGTGGTTCGTGTTTATTCGATCCTGCCCATGTATGAGAAGACGGTGATTCTCAGGGGCAATACGGCCAATCCCGGGCGTTTTGCCTGGCATCCGGGCATGCGTATCAGCGATCTGATCCCCGACAAGGATTCGCTCATTACGCGGAACTATTGGTGGAAGCGGTCGCAGCTTGGGCTGCCCGTTCCTGAGTTTGAACCGACGATGGGTCTGGGCTATATGCGCCAGCCATACGATAACCATGCGTTCTCGCTATCGATTCCTCCACCGGAAGTTACAGGCGGGGTGAACCAATTTGGTTTGCAACAGAATGAATACTTGCGCGGTCGCTACTCGAATGAAGAACAGCAGTATCCATATGGAATGCAGCAGAACCAATATGGCATGCAGCCGAATCAGTACGGGCCGCCGCAGGACCAGTATGGCATGCAGTCGAACCAATATGGGCCGCCGCAGGACCAGTACGGGAATCAGCAACCCTTGAGCGCCCAACAGCGCGCAAGCAGCTCCTCTTTGGCGGTCGAAGAGGCCGGCCTATCCAGCCAGAATTTGCTCGGGGCGCGGCGGAACCATGTTGGTTTGCTTGCCCCCGAGATCGATTGGGACTATGCCGTGATAGAGCGGCTCGATCCGGCCACCCTGAAGACCAAATTGATTCCGTTTGATCTGGGCAAGCTCGTGCTGCAACACGATGCCTCACAGAATCTTCCGCTGCAGGCCGGGGACGTGGTCACCGTCTTCTCGCAGGCTGACATCCATGTGCCGATTTCGCAGCAAACCAAGCTGGTCCGTCTGGAGGGGGAGTTTGTTCATGCCGGTGTCTATTCGGTCCAGCCGGGCGAAACGCTGCGCCATCTGGTGGAACGGGCCGGTGGGTTTACGCCGAACGCATATCTTTATGGTTCGGAGTTTACACGCGAGTCAACGCGCGCCCTTCAGCAGGCCAGGATTGATGAGTATGTGCGAGATCTGACGCTGCGGATGCAGCGGAGCACGTTGAACATGGCCGCGGCATCGGCCGGCTCACCGCAGGTGTTGGCCAGCGGTACCGCGGCACAGAGCACTGAGCAGGATTTGCTGGCGAACTTGCGGCGCATTCGCGCGACGGGCCGAATTGTGCTGAACTTAGAGCCTGACAGCAAGGGAGTGGCTCACATTCCCGACATTACTCTCGAGGATGGAGACCGCTTTATCGTGCCGCAGGTGCCGGTTACCGTGAACGTGGTTGGGGCGGTATACGACCAGAATTCGTTTCTCTACGGACGGGGTGAGCACGCCGGACAGTATCTGAAACTTGCCGGCGGCGCAACGAAGAGCGCCGACCAAAAGCACGAATTCATCATCCGGGCTGATGGAGAAGTCGTAAGCCGCAATACCAATGAGAGTATCTGGGGCAATTCCTTCGACAATCTGCACATGAATCCCGGCGACACCATTGTGATTCCGGAGAAGACCTTCAAGCCGTCGGCGATGGTTGGCATGATGAACTGGTCGCAGTTGTTCTCGCAGTTCGCCCTGGGTGCGGCCATGGTAGGCGTACTTCCTTAACAGGTGCGGATATTCCGGCTTTGCAGAGGGCCCTCTGCAAAGCCGCTGGCATGCCCTGGGGCGAAGCCGCTGCCGTGAAGAAAACTTGCGTGGAAGTGCGGGATTTGTAACAATGACTCAAGTTTACCGCTGCTCGCAATTTCCCGGCTCCTCTGCGGCATCCGGTAATTGGCCCCGGACTGGGCTCTCAAAGACAGACAATCCCAGGTTTTGGAAAGCGCCGTCCGCGAAAGCTGCAAGACGGGTTCTCTCAGCACTTTCCTCTTCGCCCGCGGTGAGTAGCAGGGGTAAATTGCACAGACGCGTGCAAAATGCGCACGTGTGTCACTCTTCAGCGTTCCGGGCGGTGCCAGCGCGGGCTACAGGTCAATCCACAGTTCAGGTAGGGTCTTGCATTTTTGCAATGGTTGCAGGCCGGCGGCAGTGCAATGAGTTAGCACTCGCCATGCTCCGCCGCGGTGGTGTCCCTTGCATCGCGCCGGAGTGTTCGTGGCAATTGTGAAAATGCCTTAATTCCACTGAGAAGGGGTGGCCGCCGTGAATCTCCCTCTTCGCCGCATTGCTGTCGCTGTCGCGGGTCTAGTGTGTTTCTGTGTCTTTTTGCCGGCACAGACCGCGCAATTCACGCAGGCGAGAACGTCCCCTGCCGGATCACTGCGGCAAAACTCCGGGGATGCATCTTCGCTTTCTCCGCAAACGGCGGTGATTCCAGGACCATTGCGTTCCTTTCTTCGCATGGCTGGAATCAGCCAGGAGATATCGCCCGATCAGGTGATGCCGCTGCTGGCGCGCAATATCTCCCTCTGGGGCTATGATCGCGCGGGACAAACCGAGTATCTCCGGCTGCTCATTCGCTACGTATACGTCGCAAGGGAACTTCAGTACCTGGCGGGCACGGGCGGTGTCATTCGCGTTGCGGATTGCAAGGATGCGGTTCGGCTGATTCAGGTTCTGGGGTACGAGTTTCGTCATGCCTGCGGGCAGAAGGATGCTTATCTCGCGACAGCCAACGCCGAAAGGGCATTTTTGACCGTCGATTCGGGCTTTCCGCTGACCAGGCTGGAAGAAGCGCTGCAGCGCGGCGCGGTCTTCACTTACGCGTTTGCTGCCACGCGGGTTCCAATCCTGTCGTCAGAACGGAATTGGGCGAAGATCAGCCCGTGGAGCAGCAAGGTGGGCGACAGTCTTCTAGACATCCTCCTGTATGACCGCAACGCAGATCGCCTTTATGCGGCACTGGCGGGATTGGATCTCCAGGCTGAGCGCGTGCTCGTCGGATCGCTTGGACTCAGAACACTGCTTCCTTATGCGCCTTTGCTGGACTTATATGGAAGCCAAATCTGTATTCGCTCCGGAACTGTCGCCGTGCCCGGTGGAGCCGGAGCCGAACAAAGCTGGCGTGACCTGGTGGGAGCGGACCCGCGAGCGCCGGCATCGTTTATGCCGCATCTGATTACCAGGGATCACGGCTGGCTGGTTGCATATTTCGATGCGCTGTCACGGGTAAGGCCGAGTCAGCAAATCCGCCTGATACAAGGGCAACGTCTCAAGCGAGTCTATGAGGCATATCGTTCTGCGGCTACCGTCGATTCAGCGGCAACGGGCGTATTTCCCCGGAATGTGGAACTCTTGCTGCTCTTTACGCGCGTGCGATGGGATGCGAATGGGGAACCCCAGGTTCCGGGCAATCTTGCCGTCTGGAAGGGAATTTTGCGGCGGGAGCCTCGATCGCAAGGGATCCGGGATTGGGCCAGGAGAACCCGTAGTTGGGACAGCCCGGAGCGGCTGCTCGAAGCACTGGCGGCCTCATCCCAGATCAGGTCAGAGAACAGCCCGCTGCAACTCTATCTGGCGTTGAGCGCAATTGACCGCGGAAGGCCGCTGGAGAGGCGCTTGAGTGGAAATGCAGTCGAACTGCTCGCCGCCAAATTTCCCCAGTTTTATAGCTGGTATTCCATTTTTGCCGAATTCCCGGCATTGGACGACGGGTCTATCGCCAGCTTCATCAAGGCTGCCGGCCAGGTTAATTCGATTTCAAACCAGCCGCTGCGCGCGAACGCTCTGGGATCGTTGCAGGCCGAGATCGGGCTATGGCAAATCCTTGCGCGGCAAGGGCAGATTTCCTCCGACGCACAGAGTGCTTCCTGGCAGGATGTGCTTGCCCCATTCAACGGAGTCGCATCGTCCACCCAACTCTTTAATGCTGGGCGGAATGGGTTGCGATCGATGGTGCGTGCCGCTACAGGCAGCGATTCGCTGAGTGCGGATCGAGTTATCGATCTGCTTGCCGGCCCCAGCCAAACCACCGCGACAGGCAGGCGCGTGCATGAACAACTGGCCGAGCGGATTCGAGTAGTGATGAATGCCCAACAACTGGTTTCCCTCGATTCGCTTTTTGCGCTTTACGATGGCCTGGATGCGATGGCGCATGGGGCGCCGGTCGAGGACCAAATGCTTGAGTTTGCGGGAGACCTGCGCGAATTTGAGGTGCCGCGTCCAGTTTTTTCAGGGAATGTAAGAGCGTCCTGGTCGCCAGTAATTTACAGCAACCGCCACGCGGAGTTGCAGGTTCGAACCGACTTGACCAAAGTGATCCGCGCCCCGGCATCCCCAGCTCAACTCGAAGCTGCCCGCGCTTGGCTCACGCCCTTTCTCCGGGATACGCTGGTCGGACTGAACTATGCATACTATGAACCGCCCGGCGCTCAGGTGCTTGAGAACAATCCCCTCTTCGTCCGCGCGCAGGACTTTTCTTCCGAATCGGTTTACGGCCTCAATCAAATTTGGGGCCCGCCGAAGGCGATGGGAGTGGGAGTTGGAGGAGGCGGAGGCGCTTTCCTGCTGGGTTCGCTCGCCGACTTGCCCTACGCGCTGGCTGCAGTGGAGGAGGATTTCATTGCTCCGGCACACGTGCAGGCTCTGATCTGGAGGGCAATCGTCCCTATTCTCCTTGAGAACGCGGCGGTGACTCGCTGGTGGAGCGTGAGCCGGAATGAATTACATGCGGCGGCTCTCTATCAACGGGCCGGAGAAGAGATCTTGACAGCGGCGGCGCGGAATCCGGCACTGCGCGCGAAGGCCCTCAGCATTCTCACGGATTGCCTGACGACGCACCGCCTGGAAAGCATTGAAGCTGCACTGCAACAACCCGAGAGCGCCGCAGCGCTGATCTCTCAGATGCGACCCACGGATACGTTCTACCTGGCCACCGAGTTTCGCCGCAGATTTCCCGCGCAGGCTGCCTCCTGGGGAGACGCAGGCAGCGAATTGGATGAACTCGTGCGCCGCGCCCCGCGCGATACCAATGCGGCGCGTCTGAGGAGGGACTTTGGCGTGCCTCATCCGGCAATGGCGCAAAGCCATGCGTCCACGCTGCTCTTTACCGATATATTTCCCGTGGCGGGAGGCGTCGCGAACCGGCTGTTTGGTGAATCCTGGGAATCCACAAATCTCTATTGGGCGCGTCTCGCGGATGAGAAGGGGTACGCTCCGGCGATGCTTAACATCCTCGTTCCTGCCCTGACCCGTCATATGGTTGCCAACATCTTTGGAACAAACACGGCCGATTGGCCCGCACTGCTGCGCGCAATGGAAGAAACAGCCGTGGAGTTCCGGCAAGGCAGAATCACCGTCCAGGGTATGGGCCCGATTGGCCGTCAGGTAGCATCCAGCAAATAAGGAGAGTGTGTGGACATGATCATTGCAAAGCGGCATCTCGGATCACTCGGTCTATGTCTGGGTCTGCTCGTTCTTCCAGGCGGCGAGCCACGCCCGGCGGCCCAGAACCTGGCGGCGCGCTTCAGGGTGAATGTTGATCTGGTGCAGCTGAATGTCGCAGTTACCGATCGCAAGGGGAGCTACATCACCGGTCTCCGTCCTGAAGACTTCGCCATCACCGAGGACAACAATCCGGAGAAGATCGCCACCTTCGAGGAAGGGAACGAGTCCGTAATCAGATTTGGCCAGAAGGACGCTTCCGAGCAGGAGCGCGGCACACAAGGTTCGTTAGGCACAGCGGGCCAGCCGGGTTCGCTTCGCTCATCCGCTCCACCGGTGGGCGGGGCCAGTGTTTTCATTCTCTTCGATACGAGTAACTATATGTACCGGGGCTTCGTTTTCGCGCAGGATGCCACGATTGATTTCGTGCGTTCTATGGGAGCTGCGGACAAGATAGCTTTATACTCCTTCAGCCGCAACCTACTGCGCGCGGCGACGCTGACGACTGACCGATCGAGGATCGTGGCGGGAGTGCGGAGGACCGTGGCGGGCGATGACGCGGCACTCTATAACTGTCTGTTATTGACGGTTGAAGATGCGGCGCCGCTGCGCGGCCGGAAAGCGATTGTGGTCTTTTCAAACGGGCCGGATAACGCCAGTTCGATTCCACCGGAGGATGTGGCGGAGCTGGCCCAGTCAACGGGGACAATCATCTATATCATCAGCACATGGAGGGCCACGGAGCAACCAGCTACCGCGGCGGCATTTCGGCGTATCAGCAAAGCGACGGGCGGCAAGGCCTACTTTGCGGGGAACTGGCACGACGAGCAACAGGCTTTCACTTCGATTCGGGAAGACCTGGCGCACCTCTACACCCTGAGCTACTATCCGCAACCTAATCCGAATCACGGCTGGCGCGCAATCAAAGTAAAGCTGGTCGGCAATCAATTGCAGAAGTATCGCGTGCGGACGCGAGACGGATACAGCCTGCGGAAACAGACGCAGGTGTTCGCGGACAACGCGTCAGAGGCCGGGCTCGCGCACGGTCCTGAATGAGCGGAGATCTGGCCGGAAGAGAAGCAAAGGAGCGCATACGCATCCGGAGTGGCGAGCTGATCATGCCCGTCCTGCGATACAGCCGGGTATAAAGCGCGCGGCTTCTGGCTCAATCGGTGTGTTTCACTCCGGGCTCCTGCTCAACCTCGCGGTTCCATGAACTGGCCATTTTATGTAATGGATTAATCCTATACAGCATCTCCTTCCGCTTGATATCGTTATCACCGTCATGATTGGTATGTTGCGACGGCAAAGCGCGTTGCTCCTCTTGTGCATGATGCTTGCATGTTGCTTGAGGTGTACCGCGGAAGAGCATTCATCGAATGAATCGGCAGTTACCGTTCCCGGTGATCGCTGGCTTGAGGTCGATCTCTATTGGTTTGATCAGAGTCACCTTCAAGACTCCGTTAACACGTTCTGGAGCCGCTTCACGCCTCTGTATCGCGGTGTTTCCGGCGACAAGGGAGTCATTCTAAATGTGGGATGGACTGTCGCCTACATCATGGAATGGAGCGGCAATCTGCAGCAGCGGATCTCTCTGCCGCTTGGAACGGGGCAGCAGCCATGGGTGGCAGAGACTTCATCGCTGCCAGGCTCGACGGAGCAGCGCCGCGAAGAATGGAAGCAGCGGTTTGCCAATCCGGTTATGGTGCAGAAGCAGGGGTATGGACCGTGGACGTATGCCGATCTGAAGCGCCTTGCGGAAATGATGCGCGCAACGGCTGAAGAGCACGGAATTCACAACTTCAAGGTCGGCAGCCTGGTGTATGCGTGGGATGACGCTTATGGCGAGGTTACGCCGTGGGCCAAGCGTCATCCCGAGGCCTTTACCGCGTTCGCCAATAGCAAGGGCCAGGCTCGTGCGGGTGCGCGGAGGTTCTTTAATCCCGCCAATACGTTGCATGCGGATCCCACACCGCTCGGAGGGCTTCCGCATGGATTGACTGAAGGGATGAGCGTGCATGCCGCATTCGCGGCGCAGTGGGGCAGCTTGTCCCGCGCAGCCGGATTGGATGCGCTGATGCTTCGTGATTCCTTCGGTTTTCCCATCCCCTACAAGCGCAGAGGGCCGATGGGCACTCTGATGCCGTCGCACGAGGCGATTCAACAGGCGACGGCGAGAGTTGCCGCTCTGGTTCGCGAGACGAAGCTGGCCAACCCGCATGCTTTGCTCATGATGTATTCGAATGCGGCCAGCGCGATAGGAGACTGGCGCAGCAATGGATGCGACCTTGAGCAGATTGCCAGGGAAGGCTATCTCGATATCTTTGTGGATCAGACGTGGGCCGGCGCGTGGAATGAGGTCGGTGTACGCCAGAAGGACTTTTGGAACTCGCCGACGCTTGGCTGGAGCTATCAGCTCGCTTACACGCTCATGCACGGAGCGATGCTCGCCGGTACGAAGGTCCGCCATTATCCGCTGGTGGAGACCTTTGATGCGTGGGAATCATGGGATGTGTTGCACACAGTGCCGCAGCGGCTTCGCTGGGGAATCTGGGCTTATTCGCATGCGGCGGTCATAACACCGGATGGCCTGGTCATGCCGCAAGGGTCGTACATCTCATGGGCAAACCAGGGCAAGCGGCTTCTCTCAGCGAGCGATGTCGCCTTTCTGAGCAGCAACGTCAATGCCGCCGTGCGCGACGCCGCTCAAACGAAGGAAGTCTTCGGACCGACGGTCGTTTATTCGCGGTCCGCAATGCAATGGCAGATCGATCACGCGACAAAAGACTCGACCATCAAGGAATGGATCGACGAGCAGACGGGATCCATCATCAAGTGGCATGTCCCGATCATGTCTGCAACACGTATCGAGTGGCTGCCGCGCGTCAACACCGGAATGGCAATCGTCCAAACGCCGTCGCACATGCATCCTGCGGAACTTAGCGGCCTCCAGCAGATGATTGATCGAGGCAGGCCGGTGGCCTTGTTTGGCAGCTTTGCCGGTGGCATCGATCCGCGGCTGCTCTCGCTCGCCGGATTGCGCCAATTTCAGCGCGGCGAGAGGCTCGCGTCAATTCACACCGCGCAGGCCGGCGACCTGAAAGGGTTAGCCGTCCGCAATGTGCCGTCGCGCTTTCCGGTGCAGGAAGTGCTTGATACTTCTCTGCAAGCTGCTTCTGCATCAGCTCAGGGCATGGCAACGACCATCTACAGCACGGACGGATTCCCCGAGCTTGTATTGAAGGACGATGCGGCGCAGAAACTTCTGCTTTGGGATCCACCGGAATTTTCGGTGCATCCTGGTGAGCGACTGCTGAAGATTTTGGGTGGAAGCCCGGCTCCGTATGTGTTGGCTGCCGCCGCGGTGAATGCGCTCGAACGTGATGCCGGTTTACTCCATGTCCGGAGCGTCGACGCGGAGCAGACGGGAGCCGCGGGCGCGTGGATGACCTCGGACGGAAGGATTCATCTGCTCTTCGGAAACATGGAAGAGGGATTACGCGATGATGCTGATCACAGCCGCCATTTCATCGTGGAAGCGCCTGCCGCGTGGAATAATGTCGCATGGCGCTCGGTATGGAGCGGCGCGTCCACGCCCGTGACGGGCGGGAGTATCCACGTTGATCTTGCGCCGGACCAATCCATCCTTCTTGAATCAAAAGCGAAATAGAGAAGCGAGTTTTTGCCCTGTAATGTGAGGGCGGCGTCAGGCCCAGGAAATCTGGCAGGGCCATTGGCATTACACCCTGCCAAGGCAATTCCTCGCCCCGGGCGGCATAAAGAATCTGCTCATCTTAATCACCAGAGGTAACTCGGGAGATACAGTACACCCCGGACATCCGGTCTCAGTCAGGTCGCGGAATATCATTGTATATTATTGATAATAAATATAATAGATATCTATAATTCGCGATAAATGCCTGCCATTTCCTGCCTCTTGAGTTTGTATAAGTAATCGACCTTGAGGCAAAAATGACCAATTTAATCATTTTTGTGGACATATTAATCAAATTGAAGTACTGTAGCTAACATCGTTGGGCTTAGGCTCTTTCATTGTTTCAAAAGGCCTTGGCGTTCTCCGGTGCTCTGCAACCTTTACAAAAGGAAGGTCAACATGCGACATCCCGCTCGCAAATTTCTCTCCCTGATCGTGTGTTTGATGTTCGTTAACGTGATGGTTTTGTGCGCCCAAAACGTGGCTGAATCCACCAGCAGCGTAGCCGCCGACCCAACCGGCGCCGTGGTTTCCGGCGTCACCGTGGCGGCTCATAACATCGGCAACCGCACGCAGTTGCCCACCACCTGCAACTCTTGAAGCGAGGCCTCGATGAACACTAAAAATTTTCTGCGCATTCTTCTTGGGTTCGCACTGGTACTGTGCGTTTCCCTAGCCCCCGCCCAGACCGTAACGGGTACGATTACCGGCCAGGTGACTGACCCGAGTGGCGCCGTGGTGCCCGGCGCCAAGGTAGTGGCAACCGACCTGGACACCAGCGTGTCCACCTCCGCAACCACAAATGCGGACGGACTTTTCCGCATTCAATTTTTGCCGATTGGCCATTACCAGGTGGCGATCACGGCGCCCGGATTCAAGAACGGAACCATCGCGCCGTTCTCCCTGGAAGTTCAGCAGACGGCGAACTTCAATGTGAAATTAGAGGTGGGGAGCACGACAACCAGCGTGAGCGTATCAGCGGCGGCGCCTATTCTGAATACCAGCAGCCCCACGATCGGCAGCGTTTTCACCGCAAATACCATCTCGAATCTACCGCTGAACGGTCTCGATTTCTCGGCGGTTACGCTCTATATGCCGGGCGCGGTGTCGTCGTATGGAACGTCGGGCTCCACGAGCATCGAGCGCAGTACGTTCAACTCCGACACCCCCAATTTCAATGGCAATCGGTCGCAGGCGAACAACTACACGATCGACGGCATCGACGACAACGAGACCTACAACAATCTGATTTCGTACAGTCCGGCCCCCGAGGCTCTCGACGAGATGAGAGTGGTGACGGCTGACTCGCCGACCGATCAAGGAAACGTGAATGGCGCCGCCGTGGAGCTTGTGCTGAAGAGCGGCACGAATCAATTTCACGGTTCGGTCTACGCCTACGTGCAGAATTATCGCTTCAACGCAAATTCCTACCTCAACGGCCTGACTACACCGGTGACGCCTATCAACCCATTCACGCAGACGCAGTTTGGGGGCACGATCGGTGGTCCCATCAAGCGCGACAAGTTGTTCTTCTTTGCCGATTACCTCGGGGCACGCCAGAACAGCGGGGGATTCCAGCATGCGAGCGTGATTCCAGCGGCAATGCGCAACGGCGATTTCTCCGCCTTGCTCAACGGCTCCAATCCGATCCAGCTCTACAACTCGCTCAGCACTGCGACTGTCGCTGGAAAGACCACGTACACATTTCAGCCATACTCTGGCGATACCGGCATCCCCGTCAACAATCCGGTAGCCAAGTTTCTGTTTGCACATCCAAATCTATATCCCGACTGCGGAGCGGATAACCCGGTGACGCCGACGGGTGGTTTGTGCGTGCCTCCCACCGATGGAATTGCGCAGAACAACTACGAGGCTCCGATCAAGAATTTTATCGGCAACAACCAGGGCGACCTGAAGCTCGAATACGACATGCGGCCCAGCGACAAAATCACGGCCTTTTTCTCGGACTCCCACGCCTATAACGGCGGGACTTCGGTTATGCCCATTCTCTTCCCGGTCGAGGATCTGTATCCGACCTGGATCGTGGGGGCGAGTTGGGTACATACATTCTCTCCTTCGCTCGTGAATAATGCGCGTATCGGCTTTACTCGGACAGATTGGAACCAGGGACTCCCGACGGATCCGACGGGAATCTTCGGTACTACAGGCAACGCCAAGGTAGGCATCACCTTTCCGAATCAAGCGTACAATGGGTTCACCAACCAGAACCTCAACAACGGCCTCAGCAGCGTTGGCACCTCGGCTTACGTTGCCGGAGTCATCGACAATACTTACACCTACACCGACGTTCTGACGTGGCAGCGCGGAAAGCATTTCATCAGTATGGGCGTGGACGCAAAGCGCTACCAGAACAACTACCCGACGGGCAACAACGACGGCTACATGGGTTCGCTTAATTACAGCGGAGCCTTCACGTCGAGTCCGTTCGCCGCAACCGCCAGCGGTTACGGCCCGGCGGATTTTGTGCTGGACCGTGTATCGTCGGGAGGTGTTACTTTATCAAGCGTCAATGTCGGGCAGCGTCAATGGCGCGCAGCTGGCTTTGCCCAGGATAGCTTTAAGGTGCTCCCCGATCTCACAGTGGTTTACGGCCTGCGTTACGAGTACGACGAGCCGTGGGTCGAGCAATCCGACCGGACCGGAAATATCAACCTGGCGACGGGGCAGATCATGTATGCCGGTCACATTCCCGTAGGCGCGCCGCCCGATGCGGCGATCTGCCCCAACACTGCCTGTTACCAACCAAACTTCAGGCAATGGATGCCCCACGTTGGATTTGCTTACCAGATCACTCAACGCTCAGTCATCCGCGGTGGCTATGGAGCGGTAAGCTTCTTTGAGGGCAACTCATTCAATCAGCGCCTGACAGCGATTATGCCCTTCATGCAGGCGGCCGGTTTCACGGTCAACGCCCCTACCCCAACGGCGGTGGCCACGCCAAACACAGCCGAGGAAGGCTTTACCAATACCGACACCAGCGTTCAGTACAGCAGTTCCAACAACGGCTTCACGGCGTATCCGCAGAACATTCAGCCGGCGTTCGTGCAGGAGTGGAACCTCACGACGGAGTACGCACTCAGCCAAACGCTTTCGCTGCAAGTGGGGTACGTGGGCGAACAGGGGCAGCACATTGAAGACTACGGCAACGTCAATCAGTGGCTGGTGAACGGCGATTCCACCTCGGCCCCGTTTTACAACAGCAAGTACATTGGCGTGGATGGGGTCGATTCGGCGCTGGGCGTCGGCGGCAATGGCGGGCTCCTTATTACCGAGTCGCGCGCCATGATGAATTACAACGCGTTGCAGGCTGTGCTGCGCCAGCGCTTGAGCCACGGACTCGAGTACACTCTGAACTACACGTGGAGCAAGGCGATGACCAACAGCATAGGCAACTATTCGCTGTTCGGCAGCTTTTTTACCCCCGGTTACGGTTACAGCGGCGCATTCCAGAACTACTACAACAGCCACGCAGACTACGGTCCGGCCGGCTATGACGTGCCGCAGAACATCTCCGCGACGGGCGTGTATGCACTGCCGGTAGGCCACGGGCAGATGTTCCTTCCCAATGCCAACCGGCTGGTGGATGAGGCGCTGGGTGGTTGGAAGATCGCGACCGCCTTCGCAGCCTACTCGGGCTTCCCGCAGGTCATCACCGGACCAGGCAACAACTCCAATAGTTACGGCGCCAGCCGTGTGAACCAGTACCGTAAGCTGAAGGTCGTGGGCCGCAGCAACGTAAACTGGTGGGGCACTGATCCGTCAGCGAAGCCGTGTCTCACGCCGGGAGTGGACAATGGCGTGTGCGCCTACGGCGTGCCCGCTCCCGATACTTTCGGGACTGAAAGCAACGGCTCAATTCGCGGACCGGGCTTCGTCAATATGGACCTGTCGGCTTTCAAGGACTTCAATACGTTCCGTGAGCAGTCGATCGGTTTCCGGTTCGATGCTTTCAATGCATTCAATATCGTGAGCTATGGGAATCCGGATTCCAGCATCACGGATCCAAACTTCGGCAACGTTTACTTTCAGCAGCCGCGTTCGAACTCACGCACGCTGCAGTTTGCGCTGCACTACAACTTCTAGACTTTGCTCATTGGCTGATTTACAAAAATTGACTGTCCCAGGTCCCGATTCCGGGACCTGGGTACGACAACGGCTTCCGCGCTCGCGAGATGAGCGATCATCAGGCCTGAGTATTGATGGCGCGGACGAGCGCAACTGGCCGCCCGAGGGCAAGGGCTATATCACTTGCGCTTTGGATTCAGTGTGATCGTACGTGCGCGCTGGGATCTGAAAGCCAGTAAGACTGGGATCGATCATGGTACTTGAAATTTGTGTGGACTCTCTGGAATCGGCGATTGTCGCGGCCAAGGGAGGGGCAGAACGCATCGAGTTGTGCAGCGATCTGATGGAAGGCGGCATTACTCCAAGTGCAGGCCTCATTCAGGCAGTCCGGAACGCCGTTGCGATCGATCTCTTCGTGATGATCCGTCCCCGCGGCGGCGATTCGGTCTACTCGATCCGCGAGCTTGAAGTGATGGAAAAAGACATTGCCGTTGCAAGGCAACTGGGCGCAAACGGCGTGGTTCTTGGCGTGCTTCGCGACGACGGCCGGGTAGACATCCGGCGCACGGAGCAGCTCGTGAAGCTTGCATTGCCCATGCAGGTAACCTTTCACCGCGCCTTCGATATGACTCCCGATCTTGAACAGGCGTGCGAGGATGTCATCGCTGCTGGAGCGCATCGGATTCTCACCTCCGGAGGCAAGCAAACAGCGCGCAAAGGCGGGGCACAGATTGCCCGGCTGGTCAAGCGTGCGGGAACCAGGGTTGGCGTGATGGCGGGCAGCGGCATCAATGCCCGCAATGCGGTTGAACTGGCCCGTGTCACCGGCGCCGCGGAGTTTCACGCTTCGCTCAGAAAGCAGGTGAAGAACCCGGTGAGGTATCGCAAGAGCGGCCTGAGCATTGGAGTGCCAAAGAGTGCGGAGTTGGTCCGCTTCGTGCTGGCGGAGGCCGATGTTCGCGCTTTGCGCCAGGCACTGGACTCTGCCGTTGCGACGGCAATCGCGGGCCATTCAGTAGAATGAACCTGGTTACACCATCAAACCCGGGAGGCGCTTTTCCGTCCGCCATGTCCTCGAAAACCGATGAGCGCGCAAACACCATCCTGCGGCTGCTTTTGAGCCACGGCAAGACTTCGGTCGACGATTTGATGTCAATCGTCGGCACATCGCCGGCCAGCGTTCGCAGGGACCTGGCCCGGCTTGAAGCGCGCGGGCTTGTGCATCGCACCCATGGTGGCGCGATGCTGGCCGATCAGGCTGTATACGAGCCGTTTCGCTTTGATGCGTCGTTTGCCACTCGCGAGGATCGGTTTGCGCGCGAGAAGCGCCGCATTGCCGCTGCAGCGGCGGAATTGATCAATGAAGGGGATACCATCGGATTCAGCGCCGGCACAACGACAGCACAAATTGCCCGCCTGCTGAAGAATCGGAAGCATCTGAACATCGTCACGAACGCCATCAATATCTGCATGGAACTCGGTTCCGGCGGCGGCGTGAACACGATTCTTACCGGAGGCTCGCTGCGCTGGCCGGGAGCTTTTTCGCTGGTAGGTACAACGGCATTGGAATCGCTGAACGGATTCGTCCTGCAGCGTGTTTTCATCGGTGTTTGCGGGATCGACGCTGAGCACGGAGCGTCAATCATTGAACACGAAGAAGCCGCCGTGGTGCGGGCCATGGTGCGCCAGGCCAGGCAGGTGGTGGTTGTGGCGGATTCAAGCAAAGTCGGCCAGTGCAGTCCGGCACTCATCTGCCCGATCAACGCGATCGATATCCTGATTACCGACGATGGCGCCTCGCCTGAGGCGCTGGACTCGTTGACGCAGTCGAAAACCAAGGTGGTTGTTGTGTGAAGCTGGCTACGAATCAGTACCCTATGGGGTGCCACGGCACACGTTCTTCCCGGCGCACATCTCGCCCTCGACTTGATGCAGTGCCGCGCTCGTTGCCATGCAGCGGAGAATGATGCATCAGGCGGACACGCGAACCACGCTCATTGTGTGGGGGGCGATGTGACGGATGAAAGGACCACCGCAGGAATCAAGATAGCGCAGCTCGCGTTTCAGCAAAACTGAGGGCAGACTGAGCGCAAGAGCCGTCAAGTTATTGATTTATTGGTGGACGCGGTAGGAATCGAACCTACAACCTGTCGGTTAAGAGTTGCAGGACCGCCATTTTCTGCTGATTACTCCGGGTGACTCTGAATTGCTCGGAACCCTGTGTTTATGCGGGTCCCGCGCCCCGCGCCACTACTCCCGATGACTTCGTATTGCTGCCAAGGGTCCCCGGTATTTTCCCCGGTATAATTCTTCGCGCTTCCGCTGGGGGAAGCAAGCCACTTGTGGGCACGGTGTGAAACCGCTTTGCCCTTTCCGCCCCTCCCCCACCCTCAAAATTGCAGCGATTGATTCAAGCGCACAACCTCTCACCCAAAAATTTCCCAAAAAATCTGGTTTGGGTAACAGATGTAACCTCGATTTTCGCTTGGCTGCTCCATGCGAATTGAACACAATATGCAAGATTCGTTGTATGTTATTCGTGTGATGCCGATTGCCTACAACTTGCGTATATCAGATGGCTCGAAATCGCTTCAGAGGGCGCTGCGCATGGCTGCGGCAAGGCGTGGAATTGCGGTGCGCGACTTCGTGCTTTGGACTTTGTATGCCGAGTTGAACAGAGAACTGAGTGACAGTTTCATGGATACCGTTTGGCAGCCAAAGGGGTATGAGGAGTTGCGGGAGCAGCGGAAAGCAACGCGGGAACAGCGCAGCGTGGCCGCGCGCACGGCTGCGATGGCTCGCTGGCATCCGGAATTGTGTGTTGCGAAGCACCAGTCAAGTGACCAGATGGCCGTGACCGCGCAGCCCGTGTCCGCGCCCCGTATTTCTAGGGCGACGGCCAAATCTTGCCCTTCGATTCGCTGCCCTGTGAGTGTAGACCATCCCGCACAACGGCGGGATGACGGCGTGTGGTGCCCAGCTTGCGAAAAACACTACATTCTTCTTAGCGACTGACTGCCGGATCAGCCATGCACCCCCCCTCAAAATTGCTAGTGTAGATTGACCCTCGGAACCCACCGCCCAAAATCTTTCTAGAATATCAACTATTTTGCAAGCACCGGCTTATTGGATATTTGTGTACACGAAATCGCCGATTCGCTGGCTGGTGCCCATGTGAACCGACCCATCCGGCGCGGTGATCGTGTGGTATTCGATATTTCCGATCTGCTGGCTGTTTGTGTACCACTGTCCTGAAGGCATAGCGAAATTGCCGTATGTGAATTTGCCGATCTGCTGAGTTGTTCCCCACAGATTCCCGGCGGAGGAGGTTCCATTGATAAACCCGAGGTTACCGATCTGCTGGGTCGTCTGCTGTGCCGTATAGCCGTTCGATCCCGTAGTCGTGGAAAAAGTGAGGTTGCCGACCTGCTGACTTGTAGTGTCATAGGTGACGGGGCCAGAATACGTGCTCGTGTAGCCGAGGCTCGAAGAAGATGTTCTGCTCATTTCGGCGTTTGCCGCTTCCCGTTGCAGAGCCTGACCAGAAGACGCAAGACCGATGGCCAGCCCTTCACCAAGGGCACGCCAAAACTGATGTCGCCTTTTGATCGGCTTCAAATTGGCGTCATAGACGGTAATCCTCCTGCCCACAATGTGAGCGTAATAGAGTTGTCCGTCACGGCGTGTCGAATACCAGTTGAGCGGCCTAAAATCGGCATCAAAATACTCAGTGATCCCATCGTTGTAGTCTTTCAGCCAAACGATTTTTCCCGCCTGCGTTGTCGAGCTGTGAATATTCAGGTACTTGAAGTTCTTGTCATAAAGCTCGACCTCTTGCCCCGTTGTATAGGCGTAGTAGGTCTCCCCGGAGGATTCGAAAGTGCTCCAGTTGGTAGGCTCTCCAAAACGATCATAGATGTCAGAGTAACCGTCTTCCGGCTTCTCAAAGTAACCGTTCGTTCCGTCACAATACCAACGGAACAGGACTTTGTTCGTCTTAACGTCGATGTATTCGGAACCATCCTGATGATCCTCAATTCGAGTCGTGGGATTGCCGTCTTTGTCGAGAAGTAGCCGAATGCCGACGTACTTGAAATCCTTGTTGTAAATGTAGACCGTCGAGCGGTCGCGAATGACGTTATAGTGATTCCCGTTCCTGTTGAAACTCATGAAGTCGAGCACATCTGCCAAGTTCAGAACTTCCGGCGTTTTGTCTTCATGAAACTGGAATGTTCCCTTTTCAGGGAGGGCCTTGAAATGGGGATAATTCACCGAATAGTTGCCGAAATAGCTGTCCCCACTGATGACCCCTTGAAACTTAATGTCGCCCGAGGGTCCTTCGCTTTCGACGGTCATAGTCGATTTGTCTTTGTCAAATGCGGAGATGTCGCAAGGACCGGAGCCAAGGAGGGGAGCACCGATTCGTAGCGTGCATTCCTTGTGACTGAAGCTGATCGTGGCGGTCCCCTGGATTGAATGTCTCGGATTTGTGGTGTTGATGACCGTACCACTAAGAGACCATGGGGCATTTTGGGCGGTGGACGGCGAGACGGACATGACGACCACGATGCAAATCAGCAATTCACGCATCACATTTACCTTTAACTGGGAAACATCTTAGCTCAGGATTAAGCTCATGACGAACCATTTTCCCCGTCGGCGACGCCTCTCGCATCCTCGCAGAACGAAAGTCTGAGTCAGGACTTCGGATTGTGCTACGATTCGAGCAATAGAAAAGCCGGGGTGCCAGCCCCGGCCATTCGTGAATTTTGCTTGCGGGCAATCTTATTGTGCTTGAGGTTTGCCCAAAATGCAATCGCTTTGCTTGGCATCCGAAGACGATTCCCAACTTCTTGAGTTTGTGAAGAATCAGCTTCCCTCGATAAGAGCGGGGCAGGTGTACTGCGAACTGGCCGGCGATGGTACTGCCGTCATAGCCTCAGTTCGTGCGGATTTGGCCCAGGACGCTGGTGTAAATCTGCGCCTCCGTATTCATTCTCTTGACCGCACTTCGGACATTTGCCCGGAATAGAAATTGGCTCTTCAAATGGAACAATGTGTCCCGGGCGCACTCCACCTGCAAATTGAAGAAAGATCCATTCTCCGCAGCTTCGACACTGCGCTGCCCACCATATGTGAATGATCTTCATAATGCCGAGAATTATACGTTCTTTACTTACAGAAGGCTTCCTACGATCTTCGATGGCCCAGCGGGGCCTCAATTTTGAAATAAACGAAACGCCGTCACTGGAGCAGACCGCCACACGCGCTATCGAACGGCGACGCATCAGCATTGAGATTGCTGCGATCCAGGATCATTTGTTCCTCATTCTCCCGAACCAGCTTTCCCCCGCCATTGGCGCGGGTTTCAGGGCTATTTTGCGTTTCTGGTTCTCTGGTTCGTTGTATATCCTGCGAACCAGAAAACCACTTTTCATAAAGGTATGGTTTACCCCGCGTGCCTTCCCCGGTTCGCTTCACCCTTTCAGAGCGAGTTAGAGACGTGAGTGCTGCCCGAATGGTCTTTGTCGTCCCTTCCACTTCATCGCGGATTTGTTTCTGAGCCTGAGGCTTCCCAGCGGTTTGCAGATAGGTGAGAATTCGGCTCTCAGCATCGCTCTGATCCCTTTCCGCCTTGCTGCCATCGAGGGACAGTTTGCGCGTTACGGGATCGAAGGCGAGCACGGTTTCAGAGAGATCGGTGCAGATGCGCTGGACAGTCTGGAGGGTCCGGTAAGTTTCGGTACGCTTGAGCAGCAGCAAGGTAGAAACGATGCCACCCAGGGCCGTGCTCCCAAGAGGCGAGTCGATAGCATCAGCTTTCAGGCTCTTTCCGGCATGGTGCGTCAGCAGGATATGAGTGCCCGTTTCGCGGGCAATGTCAATCAACGGCCCTAATGCCTGATAGGTCTCCGCATAGGCTTTCTCGTCACGGATGCGCGCCAACCGGAAGAGGGGATCAATCACCACCAGCGCCGGTGTGCGTTCCCGTACCAGTCGCACCAGAGCGGGCATCGCATCTTCAGGTGCATGAGCGGCATGTATGCGGATCGGCTCTTCGCCGGATGCGCCCAATGCGCGAAAATCGGCTTTCACGTCCTCGGCTCTTTCTTCCAAGGCAAGGTAGATAACTTCGCCTTGTCGAGTTTTGCGACCGAGGAAATCTCTGCCCGTGCTCACAGCGAGGGCCAAATTCCGCGCGAAGGTGCTCTTGCCCACCTTTGGTTTTGCCACAACAGCCGCGACTGTCCCCGCAATCAGCAGCCCTTCCACCAGGTAATCCACGGGAGCATCGGGGCGGGCCATCAACTCTCCCAGGTGAATCAGCTCATAACCGCCCGGATTCCCACTTTGTGATGCTTCCATCCTGTCGCACTCCGTTATCCCTTTCGGGTTCGGATACCTCGCCGGAATGTCGCGTGCGATGGCGCGCACCTTCGCATCGGGCAACGGCGGAGAAAATACGCCGTTCTCCACCAGCAATGCCGCTTCGATGGCAGCCGGAGTCATTCCTCGTTTGTGCATGGAACCGGCAAGGGAAACTAGATGCTTTGTACGACCACCTTTGCCGATTGGCTGGTTCACCAACGCGCCCACTACTGACGTGCTTTGTGGCGTCTGTGCGCCTTGCGGCTCTTGGATGAGGGATAGGAGCCATCCAGGACACAGCACGGGCGGAATGGCCGATTCGTTGATTTCATACCGTGCGCCGCTCGCATGGACCGAAGGTGGGGCCACAACGTAGCCGCCGTTTCCGCGAATGTCCAGCCCTGGAGCTATCCGGCTCTGCGAATTGCGAACGTCCGCACCTTTCGGCCAAAGGAAATAGAGGTGCTGTCCTCCGCCGCCCGTTCGGACGGTGTAGCTATCGGGTAGCGGGCCATAACGCCTCTCAAGTTCGATGAGGGATTGCTCGCCTTGCTTGCCGTCAACATCCAAGACAAGGATGCCGCTCTCCGCCCCGGTCACGATGCCGATATTTGCATCCGGCCAGCGGGTCCACCATTCGCGGATCGTGGCCGGATCACGGCTCGCGTCTTTCAGGCCGTGGGCAGTCCGGGGATGCTTGCCGGGACTCTCACAGTCTGCCCGCCCGCAAGAGCAACCGTGCGCCGCTGGGGAATGGAGTGGGATCACAAGCCAGCCCCGCGCCGCGTACCCCAGTGCCGTCACAAGATCGGACGGGGTCATCATTGCAGGTCCAGCGCGGGCATCGTTCCGCGATCAATGATCTTCTGGATGGTCTCATCCGAGATTCTGACCGCGCGGCCTACTTTGACGTATTCAATGCTCCGGCGGTAAATCCATGATCGAAGACACTTGACGCTGATTCCGAGCCGCGCGGCAGCCTGGGGCAGTGAATTCAGTTTCGACTCTTGCAGCGATGCGGGCATTTGATCCTCCAGAATACGGTTTGCTCTACTTTCCAAATAAATGCTACGAAATATCGGGAGCGCATGTCGATATTATTTGATTGCCTTTTGTTGCCGATACGTGCTATCTATATTTTGGTGAAGCGCGATGCCCAATTGCCGCTAGAGATTTACGGAATACACGGCGTGGCTCCCTTTGAGCAAAGCCGGGCTGTCCTCGAAACGGTCTGCAACGCGCTAAATTCCGATTCGCGCGCAGAGTTGAAAAATCACCTCCGTGCGCTTGTGAGAAGGTGGCTCGATTCGGGTCCGAACTTGGAACAGATGCTTCAGGACGCGAGCATCCTTGTGGCGACGAACCAAGACAGCGTAGAGCTACTTTCGCGTTCAACCTTGCCCCAGAATGAGCGTAAAGTGCTCACGTTTGGGATGCGTGCGGTTTGGACTCCCACTTCCGGGGCACAGGCCCGGCTTGTCCTCATGTCCGATTACGAAATGCTGGAGACTTTGCTAGGGGAACCTGTGCGCCAGAAAGGGCCGAACGGAAAAGAGACAGTTATGCCCAAGGCAGAGGCGCTGATGCTCTTTTACCTGTTGACCGTCACTCCGGGCTGCGAAAAGATCGCCGGTCCCTGTCCGCGTTGTGATCGCTACTACATCAAGAAGCGAGCATCGCAAAAAGTCTATTGCTCCCGCCGGTGTGGAAATGCTGCTACGGCGGTAGCGCGAACCCATGAGCGAATCGCCAGTGAGCGCAGAGACAAGCTCGCGCGCGCCAAGGCTGCAATGAAGAAATGGAAGCCCACGGCTACCCAGCAGGACTGGAAACACTGGGTTGCCATGAAAACAGGGATTGACCCGCGCTTTTTGACCCGCGCTGTCACTAAGGGCGACTTGGTGCCGCCGCGAAAGAAGAGGTGAACTATGTCAGTGTTTCGCTACAAGGGCAGCAAGGTTTGGACGATGGATTTTCTCTTCCACGGCCAGCGCATCAGGGAAAGCACAGGGACGCGCTCCAAGACGCTTGCTCTGAAGATTGAGGATAAGCGTCGCCGGGCATTGGAAGAGGGCGCAGCGGGCATCAGGAAGCGGCAGCAGCCCCTTCTGCTTTCGGTTGCGGCAGATGATTGGCTGAAATTGAAGAAAGCCACGCTTGCGCCGCGCTCTGTGAAGATCGAACAGGCTAACCTTGCACATCTGCTCCCGGAGTTGGGCCGTAAGCTGATTTGCGATATTGAAGCGGCGGACGTTGCCCGCTATCAGCAAAAGCGGATTGACGAAAAGGCTTCACCCAAGACGGTCAATCTGGAAGTGGGGACGCTGCGGGCGATTCTGAAACGCTCCGGCCAGTGGGCGCGGTTGCAGCCGGAAGTGAGTATGCTTCCCACGCGGGATGATGTGGGCCGGGCCATCACAGCGGACGAGGAAACGGCGCTGCTACAGGCTTGCAGTCAATCCCGCTCCCGCTCTCTGGTTCCATTCGTCACCCTGGCGATTGAGACGGGGGCGCGGTACGGAACCATTCGGACGCTCGAATGGGGCAACGTGGATTTTGAAAACCGCTGCTTGAAGTGGGGCAAAGACAAGACGGCAGCCGGTACGGGGCGAATAGTGCCGCTCAGTCAAAGGGCCGTTGCTGCTCTCAGCTTTTGGGCGACACACTTCCCGAATCGCAAGCCGGAACATTACGTGTTCCCTTCAGAGCGGTACGGCGCGGGCGGGGACGAATTCAGCCCCAAGGCTTACCACGTTGACACGTCCAAGCCCATCGGGAGCATCAAGGAAGCATGGGAAGCGGCCAGACTGCGGGCAGCGCGGATTCTGAAAGGCGAGACGGAAGAGACGGAAGAGAACACCGAGACGGAACCCAAAGAACCGATTGCGCCCCTTGCTTGCCGCTTCCACGATCTGCGGCACACGGCGGTTTCCCGGATGCTCAACAACGGTGTACCGATTGCCAAGGTTGCGAAGATCGTAGGATGGAGCAAGTCTACGATGGTGCTCATGGCAGCGCGGTACGGTCACTTCTCTTTGAACGATCTGCGAGACGCTGTCGAAGGCATCAGCGGGAGCAAAATTGAAGCGGGGTCCCCGGTATTTTCCCCGGTATCGGAGCAAAGCCCGGAAGCGAAGCGGCCTAACTGATTGAGTCGATTGGTGGACGCGGTAGGAATCGAACCTACAACCTGTCGGTTAAGAGCCGAATGCTCTGCCAGTTGAGCTACGCGTCCAATCCATCAAGGGAGGCCGTGCGGCAGGCTTTCCATCGCACGGTTGAAGCGAAGGCAAATGACTCCGCCCTTCAAAATATAGCACAGTGCCGCTGCGGACTCCAAAACGGCCGGAGCCTCTGCCCGGCGCCTCGCCGCTTTCACTTTCTGCCGTTGAACTCGCGCACCGCGTCCAGCATGGCGACGATGTTTTCGACTGGCGTGCCCGCCTGCACGTTGTGAATTGTGTTGAAGACGAAGCCGCCGCCGGGCGCGAAGATCGCACAGCGGCGCAGCACCTGCTCGCGGACCTCGGCCGGCGTGCCGAAGGGCAAAACGTGCTGCGTATCCACGCCACCGCCCCAGAACACGATGCGGTCGCCGAAATTCGCTTTGAGCTGCTCAGGGTCCATGCCAGCTGCCGAACACTGCACCGGATTGAGGATGTCGAAGCCCGCATCAATAAACGTCGGGATGAATTTGATCACTGAACCGCAGGAGTGTTTGAAGGTCTTCCACGGCGTGTGCGCGTGAATCCAGTCATTGACACGCCTGTAATAGGGCGCGTACAGCTCCTGAAGTGTTCTTACCGAGCAGAATGCGGAGGTCTGCGTGCCGAAATCCGTGCCGCAGATAAAGACTGCCTGCACCTTGTCGCCGACTACCGCATGGATGCGCTCCAGATTTTGGATGCCGATCTCGCACTGGCGCTCAAAGATCCTGTGAATGTAGTCCTGGCGGCTGCGCGTGGAGACGTACCACTCGGCCACATCGCGGATGCCCCGGGGATGCTTGACGGACGGGCCGGGGACGAGCGCAATGTCGCCGAATGCGGTGCCGCCAAAGCTGGCGATGACGCCGCGGCCTGTTGCCGCCGCTTGCGTGGCCGCGCGGGCAAAGTGGTCAAGCTCCTCCTGAGAGACAGGGACGTACTCCTCCAGGTTGTCTTCCGGGTTCAGCTTCTCTTCGTCGATTGGATCCTGGCGCACGATGCAATCGAAGAAGTAGCCGCCCTTCGGCATCCGTCCGCTCGGGGGGACGCTGGTGTCGCCGCCGGGATAGATAAGCGTGTCGCCGCGGTCGTCTGTGGTTACATTGAAGTCGCCGGGAACAAGCACATCGAGTCCGTTGAACTCCCAGCTCTTCCATCGCTCTGCCGGAAAGCCGAACATCGTGCCGCGCGCAAAGATGCCCACCACGTCCACGCCCATCGCCTCCAGCAGGTCGTTTTCAAGTAGGCCCAGCATCTGGAACGGCTCGTGGATCTTGACCGGCCGCTTCTCCAGCCCGTAATAGTCGCGCAGCGCTGCCACGCAACTGGCGTGAACACCGGTCACGGCGGTTCCGCCAAAGTCAATGGGAACACGATCGGGCTGTTTGTGGTTCAAGGTGTTCGCAAGTCGTTCGCGGCTGGTGATATCAATTGCGGTCGTCATGTTGTTCTTCTCAGCCTTGCATGCGCGCTCGTCCGCGCGCTCATTTCCGTCCGTTGAATTCGTGTACGGCGTTGACCATGGCCACAATATTTTCAACTGGCGTCTGCGCCTGAATATTATGAACCGGGTTGAAGACGAAGCCGCCGCCCGGCGCGAAGATCCCGCAGCGCCGCAGCACCTCTTCGCGGACCTGGGCCGGCGTGCCGAAGGGTAGTGTCTTCTGCGTATCCACGCCACCACCCCAGAACACGATGCGGTCGCCGAAATTCGCTTTCAACTGTTCGGGTTCCATGCCCGTAGCCGAGCACTGCACCGGGTTGAGAATATCGAATCCCGCCTCAATAAACGTGGGGATAAACTTCGAAACCGCGCCGCAGGAATGCTTGAAGGTCTTCCACGGTGTGTGCGCATGAATCCAGTCGTTGATGCGCTTGTAATAAGGCGCGTACAACTCCTGGAGCGTCTTCACGGAGCAGAAGGCGGAGGTCTGCGTGCCGAAGTCCGTGCCGCAAAGGTAGACCGCCTGCACAGCATCGCCAACGACCGCGTGGATACGTTCCAGATTCGCCAGCGCAATCTCGCTTTGGCGCTCAAAGATTCTGTGGATGTAATCCTGGCGGCTCCGCGTGGAGACGTACCATTCCGTAATATCGCGTATTCCCTTCGGATGCTTGAGCCCCGGACCCGGCACGATCGCGATGTCGCCGAAGGCGGTGCCGCCAAAGCCCGCGATGACACCGCGCCCCGATGCCAACGCATCCTTTGCCGCGGTCGCCAGATAATCGAGGTCGGCTTGTGAAATCGGGCCGTATTCCTCCAGATTGTCTTCGGGATTCAGCTTGTCTTCGTCGATTGGGTCCTGGCGCACGATGCAGTCGAAGAAGAAGCCACCGGCCGGCATGCGCCCGCTCGGCTGCGCCGTAGTGTCGCCTTCAGGGTAGATCAGCGTGTCGCCGTTCGAGTCGGTCGTAACGTTGAATTCTCCGGGAACCAGCACCTCCAGCCCATTGAAGAGCCAGGGCTTCCAGTTCTCCGCTGGAAAGCCCCATTTGGTGCCGCGCCGGAAGACTCCGGTCACGTCCAGGCCCATCGCGTCTTTCAGGTCGTCTTCTACCAGGCCCAGCATCTGCGAGGGCTCATGAATCCGCACCAGACGCTTTTCGAGGCCGTAATAATCACGCAGCGCCGCCACGCAACTGGCGTGGATGCCGGTGACGGAGGTTCCGCCAATGTCCAACGGAATGCGGTCGGGCTGCCGATGATTCAATGCATTGGCCAGCCGCTCTCGGCTGGTGGTTGCTGCCAGGGTAGTCATACCGATCCTTCTGCGCTTTCCAGTGCTTCAAAATGCCGCCTCGCCGCGTCGCCTGACGCGTGCGGTGCCATCTTGCGTAGAAAGGTGATTCGGCTTTCATCATACTCCCGCGCCGCGTGGTGCGAGTTCGATCGCCAGCCGCATCGCCTCCAGCATGCTGCGCTCGTCGGCCTTGCCGGTGCCTGCGATGTCGAACGCCGTGCCATGATCGACCGAGGTACGGATGACTGGGAGTCCGATGGTAATGTTTACGCCCGACTCCAACCCCAGCGCCTTTACGGGTCCGTGGCCCTGGTCGTGATACATGGCGATGACCAGATCAAAATCGCCGCGCTGGGCGCGAAAAAACAGCGTGTCCGCCGGCAGCGGGCCCTCCACATTCCAGCCCTTCTGGCGGCAGGCCGCGATCGCCGGCGCAATCTTCGTCTCCTCCTCGCCGTAGCCGAAGAGCCCATTTTCGCCGGCGTGGGGATTGATGCCGCAGACGGCAATCTTCGGGTTGGCGATTCCGGCTTTGACGAGCGCATGGTGGCCGCGCGCAATGGTGCGCTCCACCAGCCCCGGTTCGATTTTGGCGATGGCATCAATTAGTCCGATGTGCGTGGTTACGTGCAGCACGCGCATTTTGGGCGTGGTCAGCATCATCGAGACTTCCTGCGTTCCGGTCAGGTGCGCCAGCAGTTCGGTGTGGCCCGGGAAGTTGTGCCCGCCCGCATGCAGTGCCTCTTTATTGAGCGGAGCGGTACAGATGGCCGCGACCTTGCCCGCAACCGCAAGTCTTGCCGCAACCTCCACGTAGTGGAATGCGGCGTCTCCGGCCACGGCGGAGAGCTTGCCCCACGGCAGTTCCTCGGGAATCAGCTTCAGATCGACGCAATTCACTGTGCCCGGCTCGAATACGGCCTGCGCGATTTCATCTTCGGCAAACACACGTACGGCCAGATGGCATCCTGCGATCCGTCCCGCCTCACGCAACCGCGCCGCGTCGCCGATCACCAGCGGCCGGCACTGTGCGTAGAGCTCCGCGTGAGTGAGGCTCTTCATGACGACCTCGGGGCCGACGCCCGCAGCGTCTCCCATGGTCATGGCAATGATCGGCAATTCGTTCATTTGACTCCTTTGTCTTTTGGATTCTGCCGGCCGCCGCGGTCAAGCGCACGGAGAAATTGCAGGCAACGCAGGAATGTCTCCGGCGTGCCGAAGGCGCCCGCTTTGGTGAGGATCGGCAGCCGGCTCTTCCATCCTGTGGCGACCGAGTACGGCAGGCCCGCTTCCACTTCGCCTACAAGCTGTATCCGGCAGATGCTCCATGCCTGAAAGACTGCGCGCGCAGTTTCGCCGCCGGTCACCACAAGGGCGCCGACGTGATCCGCAAAGGGCCGAACCATCTCCGCCAGAGTCGCGGCGAGCAGCAACCCTTTGGCGGTTTCCAATCCCGGTTGCTGCGCCGGCATGACCGCGACATCCCGGCCTGCCTGCAATGCTTCTTCGAGCGCCGACTGGCATGCGCGCCACTCAGGCAACCCCTCGCCGCCGAGCATAACTCCCGGCGCAATCTTCAATGTCATCACATCTGACCGGGCGGCCAGAAATTCCGCCTGGTCGCGCGATATGCTGGAGCCGCTGCCAACCACAAAGAGCGTAGGCCCGGTGGCCAGCGGTTCATCTCCAGTCCTCACCGAAGCGCTCGTGATTCCCGCGGCGGGTGGCAGATGATAGGCCAGCCCCGCCGATCCAGCCCAAATGGCGCCGCGCCCGAGCGCCATGGAAGCCTCTGCAATGGCGCGCAGGTCGTCATCGGTCTCCGCGTCGCAAACCAGCACATCGGCCTCCCGCGCCAGCGTCTTCATCGCTTTCCGCAACGCGCTGTGCTCACTTCGAATCAATTCGAGCGTCACCAGCGCGGAGCGCAGATGCGCTTCATTCAGCATCTCAGGAAGAAATGACCGGGCGGTCATGCGTTCATATTGCCACAGCTCGGTTTCCTCGATCGGCTTGCCGTGGACAAGCTGCCGCCCGTTCACCGTGGTCCGTCCGTTGGCGGGAAAGGCCGGCGCCAGCACAGCCACAATCCGCTCGTCCGCGGAAGCCAGCGCGCGGCGCGCTTCCAGAGCGGCTCGCAACTCCACGGCCACATTTCCGCGCAGCACAGAGTCCAGCTTCTTATACAGCAAAGTGCCTTGATCGCGCAGATACCGTTGCACGATTCGCGCGGTTTCCGCAGCGGCTTTGTTACACTCCAGAGAACGAGTGTTGCCGTCTACGGCCAGGACATCCGCATCGACTTCCCCGCCATCCTCTGCCAGCACGACGACGGTGCGCAGGCCATGACTGGCGCAAGCTACCCCACAATCGGCGGCGCCGGTCAGGTCATCCGCAACGACCAGCATCTTTGCCATTGCGCTCACTCCTTGCCGCCGGCCAGCGCGCTGAGTTGCGTTCGGCGGTACCACCACGCGGTGAGCACTGGAGCCAGAAATGCGGTCACAATGACGCAGGCAGCCACCAGAACGGTGGCCGGGGCCGCGGCGGCCGCATACTTATGGTTGGCTGCGGCCACCAGCGCGGGCACTGCCGCCGCATTGCCCGCCGTTGTTGAGGCAGCCATGCCTGCAACCCCTGTTCCGCCCGTCCACCGGTCGACGAGGATGAGAAAGGCTCCGGAAACCGCGATCACCGCGATTCCCAGCAGAAATCCGATGATGCCCGCCTGCCAGATCTGCGCCAGATTCAGCGTCGATCCGAGCGCGAATGCGAAGAAGGGAATCATCACCGGCGCGGCCTTGCCCAGGAACTCGCGCAGTTCTGGATCCAGGTTGCCGAGCGCCATCCCCAGAAAGAGCGGGAGAATTGCGCCCGTCATCGTTTGCCACGGAAAGCTCGCCAGCCCCACCACGCCCAGCGTGAGCATGGTGAAGAATGGCCCTGACTCCAGCGCCATGACGCAGTAGGCGCCGGCATCTTCATGCCTCCCGTAGTACTCCATCAGGGACATGTACAGCCCGCCGTTGGTATCGTTGAAGGCCGCCACCACGGCCAGCGTCGAGATGCCTGCCAGCCATCCGCTCTGGATGGGCAGGATGCCGATGAGGCGACCGAGCAGGAAGCCCGCCACTACTCCCAGGCCGAGCTTTACCGCCATCATTGCGCCGCCCCGCCGGATCATTCGCGGTAGTGAACGCACGGAGATCGTGCTTCCCAGGCAGACAAAGAAGACCGCGATGATGGGAATCGCGCTTGTGAACAGCGCGCCCGTGAACGAACCGAAGAAGCTGGCCGTCCCCGGCGCGAACGTGGTGATGATTGCTCCGCAGGTGAGCGGCACAACCATCATTCCGCCGGGAATTTTTTCAACTGCACGCTTGATCCGGATGGCTCTCTCCCCGCCAGGCGGCTCCATTCGCACGGGCGCTTCGCTCGAAGTGTACCAGCGCCAGCGACGGCCTCGCATCTCTGGATAGCGCAAGGCACTGCCAACGCCGAATCGGCCTGCCGCATCCGGTTCAGCGGCCCATCGATCCGGCAGATTAACCCCTGCAAACACGCCCGCGGAGCTCCGTTAGTATCCGATGTTCTTGAGCGCGGATGGCCCGAGACGCTCCTTCAATTGCTCCAGGTAAAGGCTTCGCGGCTTTACTCGATGCTCGGGTGATTCGATTGTGGCTGGCGCAAGGGTCGCGCGCTTTGATCCATCAAAGACCGGAAATCGCGGGTCAGTCTCCTTGCCGCGATTGCCGATGGACCAGATATAGGTGCCGGGCGGTGTGTTCATTCCGAACGACTTTGCCGTGTTGTTCCACGCTACCGCCCAGCCAATGGCCCAGCCGTGGCCAGATCCCATCTCACCGCGATTCATCAGGTCGATGCCGCCGCCGGGCACGTCGCAATTGTTAATCAGCAGGCCCGTTGACCAGCGTTGATGCGGCTGGATATGCCCATTGCCGAAAAAGCGGCAGTGCAGTACCACCACCGGACCCTGCTGGCGCGACTGGGTGGCAAAGTAGAAAGTGTTGTCACCGCTGCCTGTGCAGCGGTCAAACAGAATCTGCGATCCGTTTGCGGAGAAGTTGAATGGCTTGGCGGCGGTGGTCACGGGTACATGCTGCGCTACGTTGCACTTGAGCACCGTGATCCGCTCGGTACCGGAATTGATATGAATGCCATTGGTCGTATCTTCCAGCACCACCGATTTCACCCAGCTATTCACGGCATTCTGCATGACAAGGCCGTCGAACGCCGGAGCGCCCAGTGGTATGCTGCGCCGGGGGGCAAGGATGCGCAGGTCTTCGATGCCCACTTGTGCGATTTGACCGCTGACCTCAATCTTGCGGACTACTGCATGGCCGCCATCGAAAAAGCGTGCATCGTAGTCATCCATCAGAGGCACATCGAGCGTAATCGTATGACCTGAAACCGCCGCGATACGCCGCCGTGTGTCGAGATGCGCGCTGTTCACCCAGTGCTCGTTCTTGCCGTGGCGATGCAGATCGTCCATCCCCATAAAGTGAATCCATGCCTGGGTGACCGGCTTCACAATCAGCACGGTATCGCCTGAATGCAGTTGGCTTGCATCCGCGACGTGGAGGGTCAATGTCCCGGCAGGAACGTAGTGATCCGTGATGGCGGTTTCCACCCTGCTGAGCTTCTGTTGCAGTTGTCCGGCGATGCGCAGGGCGAGATGCGGCGCGTCCGTCATGATGATGGTTGTGCCGCGATTGCCGCTGCCGGCTCCGCGCAGGACCACGCCCGAGGCCGTAATCGAAATCGTGCCTGAGCAATGAAATGTGCCTGGCGCAAGCTCGACGGCGCCGCGAAATCCTCCCGTCAGAGGCAGCTCTGAAACGGCGTCGATGGCCTGCTGAATCGCTGTAGTGTCATCTGCTCCGGACGGCCTGACGGTGCCCCGGGCAGGCACAACCGGCAGGGCCACGCCTCCGCCTTCATAGCCCGCATAGGAAAAGTCGGGAATGCGGTCGCCTTTGGATGTAAGCGCGTAAACGAGCTTGCCGTTCGAGCCGAAATGAACCCAGCGGCTTTGCGCGAACAAAGTACTCGAACCGCAGAAGATTACGGCAAAGAGAATCAAAGCGAGGCTCAAGCGAGTAGATATTTGTCCCATTCCTTTTCCTGTCGGATGATTGTTCGCACCATTCTACGCTTCCGCAGAGAGCTTGAATGAATCGTGCGTATTGCGGCACCACTCAGAGAGCATCGCCCGATGCTCGTCGAGGATCGGCTTGAATCGGGGATCGACTGCAAGGTTCACCATCTCGCCGGGATCTTCCCACAGGTCCACGAGCGATTCAGGGTCTTTGCCGGTGTTGTATGCGCAATATTTGTAGCGCTGCGCGCGCAGCATCCGGCCGGTTGAAGTGGGCAGGCTGCCATCAACCGGCGCACCTTGCACCATCTTGTTGGACACCACCACATACTTGCGCGGATCATTGACGCCGTTCTTCACGCTCAGCCCCGGCAGGCCCGGCGGCGGAGCAATCCCCGCAAAGTCGCACAGCGTCGGAATCAGGTCGATGCCTGTATTCACAAGCCGCTTCGAGGTTCCCGGCTTGATGGCGGCTGGATAGCTGAGCACGAAGGGAACACGGCTCGCCTCCTCGTAGAAGACGGTTTTCTGGTTCCACAGATGCGCGCCCTGGCAATCGCCGTGATCGGCAAGCATCACAATCAATGTGTCCCTTTCATGTCCCGAGTGACGCAGAGCCTGCAGCACGATTCCGATTTGCGCATCGACCTTCTCAATCAGCCGATAGTAGGCCCACTCGTATTGACGCCACTTGGCATCGTCGAAATTGCCGACGGGAAACATCGGCGCGGCCTGATAGGAGCGGCGCATGAGCGCCACGATCTCCGGCTCATATTTTTGAGGCAGGTGATCCGCGCGCAGTGGCGGGCATTGATTGGCGGACGGCGGCGCGCCGATCGGTCCCAGCGGCAGCCTTTGTTCCCGCGCCCATTCGCAGATGTTGTGCGGGTTGAGGAAAGATGCCACCGCGAGAAAAGGCGCATCGTGCCGCTGGTGAAGGAAGCCGGCTGTGTTTGCTGTTGTTTCAGTATCAATGCTGCTGGCGCCGTATTTGCCTCTTCCCATCTCCGCCGTGGCAAAGCCATGAATCGCGGTGTCGCTGGTGGGGCAGGGAATATGCCACTTCCCGAAGTACGCAGTTTCATAACGCGCGTCCGCAAAGATCTTTCCCAGCATCTTGATTCTGCTGAAGTCGAGCTTTACCGTCCGCAGGTCCGAGTTATCCATCACTCCGGTCACGGTGGGGTATTGTCCCGTGAACATGGAAGTGCGCGACGGAACACAGAGAGGGTTGGAGCAGTATGCCCTCGTGTAAACACGCCCGCGGGCTGCGACCGCATCCATATTGGGAGTGTGAAGGTACCTGGTTCCGATACGATAGCTGGCCGCATCCGCGGATAGCTCGTCAGTGATAACAATGAGAATATTCGGCCGCTTGAAGGCTGTTGCTGCACGCGAAGGCGCATGCACTGCAAAGAACGCTGCCCCCGCTCCTCGGATGAAATCCCGCCTGGTGATCATGTTTGGCACCTATTTCCGGTATGGTCTAAATTTGCGCGCGCCATCTGCGCCTGTCACGGGATCTGCGCACCCTGTCCTCCATTCTGACTAGGCTCGTGGAAGCGGCATGCGCCCGCGGGCAAGCGTCGTTGCGCGCAGCGCGACGTGAAGCCGGAACTTCGTCTCCTTCATTGCCGGGTCGTCTGCGAGATTCTTGAGCTCGCTCGGGTCCGTCCTGTAGTCATATAACTCTTCCCCATCTCGTCCTTCATTCCACCAGGTGTAGCGGTAGCGCTCGTCGCGAATCGAATAGCCATCGATCCTGGCGTGCTCCTCTGTCTTTCCGCGGCGCACCTGGGTTATCGCCGGCTTGCTCCACTCCGCGGCAGGATTGTGAAGCAGAGGCGCCAGGCTTTCGCCGTGCAGATTCGTCGGTATGCCCTCAAGCTCACAGAGGGCGGCGACGGTGGGATAAAGGTCAAGATTCTCGACGGGTCGCCGGCACACTCCTCCACGTGACGCCACACCGGCTCCGGCAAAGATCATGGGCACGTGTGTGGCAGGTTCGAAGAGCGTTTGCTTCATCCACTGCCCATGCTGGCCGAGTTGCCAGCCATGATCGACCCAGAAGACCACGAGAGTATTCTCTGCCAGGCCCGAGGCTTCCAACTCATGCAGGACGCGGCCCACCTGCGCATCCATAAAGGTTGTCGCCGCGTAGTAGCCCTGAATGGCATCCTTCCGCTGATCGATATCCATCCCGAAGTTGGTCGGGTGCGTCCAGTAGGCAGGTGGCGGCGCAATTGTGAGCTCGCTGGGGTCGAAGGGATACGGCTGGATTGTGCTGATCGGATAGCGATTGAAATAGGCCTCCGGAACCACCCACGGCACATGCGGCCGATAGAGCCCAAAAGCAATGAAGAATGGCTGCTCATGCGGTTGCTTCAGCAGGCGAATCACATGGTCCGCGCCGATGGCGTCGGTAATTTCGTCATCCTGCGCCTTCGACCGATGGAATGCAATGGAACTGCCGAGTCCCCGGCGCGGCGTAAAGTTTGTGATCAGCGGCTCTTCCTTGTAGCGATCCACGCCTGCGGGATCGTAGGTCCAGTCCCAGGTCATCGGATCGTCTAGGCCATCGGTTCCCTCTTCTTCGGGATTGCCCGCATGAAAAATCTTGCCGACTCGCGCCGAGAAGTATCCATTCTCGCGGAAGAGCTGGCCAAGCGTGATCACGTTCGGCAGGGCCTGGCGGAAGTGGGTCTGGTTATCGTGTACGTGCGTGATGTCAGGCGAAAGTCCAGTCATCAGCGAACTGCGTGACGGACAGCACAACGAAAACTGGCAGTACGCCGCGTCAAAGCGCACGCCGCGAGCCGCAAGCCGGTCCAGGTTCGGACTGTGAACCGGCCGTCCATAGCAGCCAAGCTGGGTGGCCAGATCGTCCACGCCGATAAAGAGCACATTCTTGCGCGGCTTTCGCTTGAGGATTGTGGGCGCGGTGAGTGCCGGCGCTGATTGCGATGGCGTTTGGCCGAAGAGGCCGGTGGCCCTTGTTGCTGCAACTCCCGACAGGACACCTTCAATAAACTTGCGGCGGTTGATTGCCATAGCTTTTCAAACCTCCCACTTCTCCTAAGCCGAGAAGTGCTGCTGAACGATCGATCGCTGAACAAATTCCGGCGTGCAGACGCTTTTGCCGGCACATGTGAAACGCACGTTCCCGATGCCTTGGTCAGCGTGTGTCGTCCACGATCTCTTTCACGGCTTGCTCGACGGGGAAGTTTGGCGTTTCGGAGAATAGCGGGAAGCCGCGCTGATCCTTGTCCATGGGTGCAATGCCCGAGGTGTTCTGATACCAGTGCAACAGCCGCTCCTGCAGGGCAACTTGAATCGAGGCGACGCTTGCCTCGCCATAGCGATTGTGCAGTTCCTGCGGATCGCTCTGGTAGATGTATAGCTCGCTTTGCCCCTGCGGGCGCGATATGAGCTTGTACTCAGGTGTGCGCACCATGGCTGCGCGCGTGATGGTCTCAGGATGCTCAACCTCAAGGTTCTCCTTGGGAAAGTAAAGCGCGGAAGGATCGTGTGTGTTGTCTTCAAAACACTGCGGCTCATAGAGGTTGTAGCCGCCTTCAGCAAAGGCGGAACGATGAGGATCGCCGCTGCCGCCGCGGATCTGCGGCATGAGACTGCGCGCAAAGTGCGTGTGATTGGCGCGCGTATTCGCCAATTCCAGACAGGTGGACATTACGTCGAATAACTCGACCATCTCCTGGCTGACCCAGTTGGACTTTCCACCGGGAACACGGGCGATGATGGGCACATGAGTCAGCGTATCCTCAAGCCCACTGGGCCATTTCTCGACAAGTCCGTAGTCGCCCGCATAATCTCCGTGGTCGGAAAAGACGAAGAGCGCCGTGTCCTTTGCGTGGTTGGTGCGCTCAATGGCTTCCATCAGCTCGCCCAGCATCCAGTCGCTATAACTCACCATGCCGTAGTAGAGAGAGCGTATCTGCCGGAAGGTCTGCTCCGGCATTTTGTCGATGCCGTAGGCTCTGCGAATCCCTTCAATGTAATTGGGCTTGCGGGGAAGGCCGATGGGGCGAAGTCCAGTGATATCGGCAGGGTTATACATACTCCGGAAACCCTCCGGCGGGCCATATGGCGGATGCGGCGAAGAGAGCGGCAGAAAGATGCAGAATGGCCGGTCCGTCTCGCGCCGCTCCAGAACGCGAATCCCCGCCTGCAGGTTGTGGTAATCGCCTGTCGCGGTCCGCTCGTGGCGCCCTTCGCTGATGAAGGTACGCGCATATTCCTGCCTGGGTTCGCCTGGGCGCGCTCGGCCGCCTCCGCCATTGCCTCCCACGGGCATATGGTCCAGGTAGTTCCACTGGGTCACGCTCTGATAAAACGACTGTGCGGCCAGGGCGTCATTTTTTCCGAACCAGAAGACGTCATAGCCGGCCTGGCGCAGGTAACGGAACAGATTCGGCTCTTCGGGACGCAGAAAATACATCAGGCTCCGATGCCCGCGTACGCTGGTGGGCCATCCGGTAAGCAGGCTGCATCGCGAGGCCCCGCAGACCGGGTACTGTACGTGGCAGTTTGCAAAGCGCGTGCCCTCGGCAGCCAGCTTGTCGAGATTCGGAGTTTTGCAGACGGGATTCCCGTAGCAGGCCAGCGCGTCGGCGCGCAGTTCGTCGGGCATAAAGAGAACCAGGTTCGGCCGCGAGCGAATTTCCGCGGCAGGCTGTGCTCCGCCATTGGTAGAGCTGAGAACTTCAGCCGTTCCTCCGGCCGGCGATGCCAGCCCCGCCAACAACGTTGCGCCTGTAGTTCCCATAAAATCGCGCCGCGAGAAATTCTTTTTCATGATGCCTCCGCCCGTGTTTTTACTTCCGCCCCAATTGTACGCATCGGTGCTGGCATCTGTGCGCGGCGGGTCGATGAGCCTATACATCCGGGCATCGAATGCGGTACCCTTTTCGCGTCATGAAAAACTTTCGCAACCGCTCCGTGAACGCCATTTCTGTCTTTGTGCAGGTCTGCCTGCTGCCGGTTCTGCTCGCGTTGGCCGCAGCCGCAGGTCTGCAAGCCGCAGCCCAGGCCCCCGTGCCGGACTCACCCGCTATCGAGGCCAAGGCCCACGCCCTGCTGAGCAAGCTTACCCTCGAGCAGAAGATCACGATGCTGGGTGGCATTGACAGCATGTACACGAATGCGATTCCCTCGGTCGGGTTGCCTCGCTTCAAGATGTCCGACGCATCCGTTGGCGTCCGCACCTGGGGGCCAACAACGGCCTACGCCGGCGGCGTCGCGCTGGCCGCCACGTGGGACCCGGCTTTTTCGCGTAAGCTGGGCGAGAGCCTGGGCAAGGATGCGCGCGCGCGCAGCGTCAATTTCCTGCTCGGCCCCGGCGTTAACATCGCCCGCGCCCCGGTGGGAGGGCGCAACTTCGAGTATCTCTCCGAGGATCCTTATCTCAACTCCGTGCTTGTCGTGCCGTATATCCAGGGGGTGCAATCACAGGGGGTTATCGCTACGGTCAAGCACTACGCGCTCAATAATGAAGAGTTCAACCGCCATAACGCCAGCTCTGACGTGGACGAGCGCACCATGCGCGAGATTTACCTGCCGTCGTTCGAGGCCGCGGTTACCAGAGGGCATGTGGATGCGGTGATGAACTCCTATAACCTCATCAACGGAGTTCACGCCACCCAGAATGAGTTCCTCAATCTCAAGCTGCTCAAGGGCGAATGGGGCTTCAAGGGCGTCCTGATGTCCGACTGGGCGGCGACCTATGACGGAGTTGCGGCGGTGAATAACGGCCTCGACCTGGAGATGCCCAGCCCGCGTTTCATGAATGCCGAGACTCTGCTGCCGGCGATCAAGGACGGTAGCGTCAAGGAGTCCACCATCAATGACCATGTTCTGCGGCTCTTTCGCGTGATGTATCGCTACCACTTCCTCGATCGCCCGCAGTTCGATTCGGATGACTCGACGTACTCCGTAGCCGACCGCGCCGTTGCGTTGCAGGGCGCATTGGAAAGCATTACGCTGCTCAAGAACGAGGGCCATCTGCTGCCGCTTGATCCGGCGAAGATCAAGACCATCGCCGTTGTCGGGCCGAACGCATGGCCGGCGGTCACGGGCGGCGGCGGTTCTTCTGAAGCTCATGCGTTTGAGCCGGTCAGCATGCTTACCGGCATCGCCAACTTCCTCGGCCCCAACGTCCATGTTCTCTACAGCCGCGGTCTGCCCGATATGGCGGATGTCTTCCAGCACACGCAGTGGCAGGGCGGCATCAAGATGGAAACCTTCCCCAGCGGTGACTTTACCGGCACGCCGGAAACCTCTTCGGCCCGGGCCATCAGCAACCTGCGGCCGGGGATGCGCGGCCCGGCGGCCACCAGGGCTCGCAGCATCCGCTACACCACCTCCTTCAAGGCAGACGAGGCGGGAAAATATCTGGTTCTCGCTGCTTCGTCCCGCCAGGATGCCTTTAAGGTTCTCATTGACGGTAAGCAGATTCTGGAACAGGAACACGCCGAAGGCCAGGTTCCGCAGTACGCGACGATTGACCTGAATGTCGGGCAGACGGTCAACGTGGTGGCCGATTATCTGCCCCGCACGCCCGCCAACAACTTCGGCCTCGGCATCATCTATGGGCCTGACCTGGTTTCCGCCGATGCCAAGAAGTTCGCCGCTCTTGCCAATGTCGTAGTTGTCGCGGCCGGCTTCGATCCCATCACCGAGGGTGAGGGGCACGACCGTACCTTTACGCTGCCCTGGGGCCAGGATCAACTGATTCAGGCCATGGCTGCGGCCAATCCGCACACCATTGTGACCTTGACTGGTGGCGGCGGTATGGAGACGCAAAGCTGGCTCGACAAGGTGCCTGTGCTGCTGCACACCTGGTATCCGGGCCAGGAGGGTGGCACGGCAATCGCCGAAATCCTCTTTGGCAAGCATGATCCCGAAGGCAAGCTGCCCGTTTCCTTCGACCGCAGTTGGCCTGATAGCGCCTCGTATGCCTGGTACTACCCGGTGAAGGGCGGCGATACCACACTGCGCGAAAAAGGTGGGAACGGCGAACCCGTCACGTACACCATTCAGCACATCAAGTATGGTGACAAGCTCATGGTCGGTTACCGCTACTGGACGACCGTGGGCAAGCAGCCGCTGTTTCCCTTTGGTTTCGGCCTCACCTACACAACCTTCAGCTTCTCGAATCTCCAGGTGCCCGCATCGGCTCCGACTGGCTCCTCGGTTCCGGTCAGCTTCGATGTGACGAATACCGGCAAAGTGGCGGGAGCCGAAGTTGCCCAGCTCTATGTGTCAGATCCCTCCGCGAAGGTCAACCGGCCCGAGCGCGAGCTAAAGGGATTTGAGAAAGTACGCCTGGCCCCCGGCGCCACGCAGCATGTGACTCTTAGCCTCGACGCGCGCGCTTTCAGCTTCTGGGATGAGTCTGCGCACAAGTGGACGATTGACCCCGGCAAGTTCGTGATCCGCGTCGGCGATTCGAGCGAAAATACGCCGCTTACTGCTGATCTGACGCTGAAATAACGCGGCGCAAGAATGATCAACAAAAAGCCCCGCAGCACGCGGGGCTTTTTGTTGATGGAACCGCAATGGTTCGTGGCTTACTGGCCTTGGGCCAGCAGATCATTCTCCGCTTCCTGCAGCGAAACATCTGCAGGGAGTTCCTTGAACTGCGACTTCTCGTCGTCTTCCTGTTCTGAGATGCTTTTGAAGATCAGCGCATGCCCCTGGATGTGCACATGCGTCTCAGTGATCTTCCATTTACCGTTCTTCATTTGGCGGCGCTCCACGTCAAAGGTGCCTCCGGCCTGGAGGTTACCCAGCAAGCCACCCCAGAATTTGACGTCGTGCGTCAATCGCCCCTTGAGGCTTACGATCCGGTGCTGTGTGTTGTCGACCACCATCTCGCCGGTCATGGCCGCGAAGACGCGCGACTGCCACGTCGGAGGACGAAACTGTGGATTCGGCCAGAAGTGGAGGGTGGTGCGATCCTCGCTCCTGCTAGCGATAGACCAATAGAATGCCTGCGGCAACATGCCAAGCATTTGCGACGCTTCCTGATCGTCATGCTGTGCGCCCTTTCGCTGGCGCATCTGCGCCCTGGAGCTGAATATGAAGTTGTTCATACTGCTGCGTTGAGACTGCTTTGTCAGTTTCTGGCCGTTTTGCTCCAGCACGCGCGTCATGTCGCCGTTGCCCGTTTCCGCCACCCACTGTTCCACGGTGCCGCCTGGTTTGCGGTCCACGTCGTAGTACAGCCAGTGGGTGTGATCGCGTGCGTCGGCATACAACTCCACGCGCACCGCCTGCCTCACGATCTGTTGTGCAGTCTGGCCCGCCATGGCCACGCAGGAGCCGAGCAGAATAGCCCAGATTAGCAATTGGCTCTTCTTCAGCATCGTTTCTCCCTTGTTTGACTGATCAGGTGGCGCAAGCGATACAAAACTCTCTGCAATATGCCGATGATTGGATTCGCTCTGGAGATGCCTGAGGAGCCCAATTCCTGAGGTTGCGGCCACGCCCGCGCGCGGAAAGTTATGATCGTTGCATGAAACGTGTCCTCTTGTCCTGGAGCAGCGGCAAGGACAGCGCCTGGGCACTCCACGTGCTCCGCCGCGATCCTGCTATTGAGCTGTGCGGTCTGCTCACGACTCTGAATGAGCAATTTCAACGCGTCGCCATGCACGGCACACGGCGCTCCGTGCTGGAGGCGCAGGCGCGGGCTGCGGGGCTGCCGCTCTGGATTGTTCCTCTACCCTGGCCCTGCCCAAATGAGATCTACGAGCAGCGCATGGCGGAAGCCTGCAATCGCGCCGTTGCCGAGGGCATTGACGCCGTTGCTTTCGGTGACCTCTTTCTTGCCGACATCCGCGCCTACCGCGAGAAGCAAATGGCGCCCACTGGACTTGAGCCACTGTTTCCTCTCTGGCAGGTTCCCACCGATGCGCTGGCCCGCGAAATGATCGCCGCTGGGCTCCGCGCCAGATTATCCTGCGTCGACAAGAAGCAACTGCCCGCCACCTTCGCCGGTCGCGAATTTGATGAGGCGCTCCTGCGCGATCTGCCGCCGGCGGCAGACCCCTGCGGAGAGCGCGGTGAGTTTCACACCTGCGTTTACGCCGGGCCTATGTTCGCAGCGCCGCTGCCCATTGAAACAGGAGAAATCGTTGAGCGCGACGGCTTTGCCTTTGCTGATTTTCAATAAAGGCGCAGGTGCTCCGGCGCCTCCGGCAATCCGGCCTGTGCGGGCGTCGGCAGCGTGTGTTTGGCCTGCCACTGATACCGCAAATCGTCCCAGCGCTCGCAGCGGCCGATCCACAGTTGTGCGGCCATGTCGTAGTGGTTCAGGTTGTTGCGCAGCCAATAGGGCCGGTTATCGCGCAGCCATGCCTGCCGGTAGAGACCGCGCAACAGCGAGTAGCCATCGCGAATATCCTGCATCCAGCCGTTGTTCGAGCCGATCGTCGCCAGCATTTCGCCGATTTGGCTCCGCCGCTCCGGATCCTCGCTGAGCGAGAACGCCTTGTCGTATTCCAGTACGATCTGGTCGGCGAGCTGGAACTTCAGTCCGATAAAATCCATGCGCCGCGCGCCCAGTTCCAGCGCATCCAGCGCATCCTGGTTATCGAGCTTTTCCGTGGCTCGTGCCTCTTCCACAAGCGCGATGGCGCGCTCGGCGTGCAACCGCAGCTCGTGCTCCGCCGGCCGCAGTTTTTCCGCCACCTGCTGGCCCTCGGAGGAGAACGGATCGACCCAGAAATAGCTGTCCTGCGCATCGACCAGGCCGGCCTTCTTGAAGAGTGTCTGCGCGGCCATCAGCTCGCGCTGCGCCTGGCTGATCTTGCCCGTCGAGTCGCGATGAAACGCCAGTCCATACGAGGCGACAAACGCATCCTCGGAGCTCTCGCCCGCCTGCCAGCCGGCCGCCGCGCCAAACAGCACACCGAACCAGTCCTGGTCAAAGATCCCTTCGCCGTCGTCGTTCCACGTCGTGTTCAACTCGCCGGTCGATCCCATCTTCTGGCCATCACGTACAAAGAGGCGGATATTATCAAGCGCCTGCACGTAATTCGGATACACGCGGCTGACATTGCGCACGCTTGGCGCCACCCATGTCTCCAGTCCGGCTTTCGTAAATGGCTCGATCAGCGGCGTGTAATCGGGCTGCACGCTGTAGCGCCAGGCCACGGCGATCATGTCCTTGGGCAGCGTACCTACCAGCTCCGGCGACTTCACGGCAATGTCGCCCCAGAAGAGGAGCCGCTTGTGATACGGCTCGAGCGTGGCATGAATGCGCCGCAGAAAGTCGATGTAGACCGCGCCCAACCCCTGCTGCTTGACCTCGGCGTGCGATTGCCCCATGCCCAGCTCAAAGGTCTCGTCCGCCCCGATATGCGCGTACGGTGCAGGGAAGACCTTGGCCAGCTCGGCAAACCAGCTTGCGATCAGCGGCAGCGTGCCCGGTGTGCCAGGCGCAAGCACGGCTCCGTGCGGAGTTTCTCCCAGGTCCAGGTACTGCTCGTAGGCCAATACGTGGTGCAGATGGCCGAAGGCCTCCTGCTCGGGGATCACCATGATGTGATATTTCGCCGCATAGGCGACCATCTCGCGCGCCTGGTCCGGCGTCATTGCGCCTCCCGGAAATGCCGTGACCGGCGAAACCGGGTACGCGAAAGTCGCCTCAAAGTAGGGCGAGAGGACATTGATTTTGTATGCCGCCAGCGTGCGAATCTCGCGCTTCAGGAAGTCCATGGTCGGCATCGGCCCGCGCGACCAGTCGTCGGACAGGCCCCGGTGCGCCATTGCCGGCCAGTCGCGCAGCGTGGGCGCCAGCAGCAGGGCTTCCTCGCCCCGGCCGCGAATCAATTGCTTCACCGTCTGCGCGCCATAAAAGATCCCGGCTGAAGTTTCGGCGATCACGGCCAGGCCGTTCCGGCCGTCGGGCACCGTGACGTAGCCCTCGTCGCGCATCGCCGAATCGAGCTTGAGATCATGCCGCGCCAGCAGTTCCTTCGCTCGCGATGTCTCTGCCCGCTCCAGCGAAATCGTTACTTTGCCGCCAGTTTTGAGGCCGGCATTTTCGGCCGCCTGCTCCAGGTCTTTGGCGGCGAACTGGTCTTCGGCGTCCTTCCCGGCAACAACGCGCACGCCCAGCCTGCCTGCGGGCTGCGTCTCAACCGCCGTGCACTCTCGTGGCGCGGGCACCAGTTCGAGATTCGAACATGTGGGCGCAGCAATTTGCGACGTCTGCGCAGGCACGCAGTTGCTGGCACACAAAAACAGCAATGGGCCGGCGAGGAAAAGAATACGCATGGCCTCTCCCGAATGAATCAGAATTGCCAGCCAGCCTACTACTTCATTGTGCCGCGCACAAGAGCAGAGATCCGATTTAGTAAGTAGCCCGGCCGCCACTCACGTCATAACATTGCCCGGTGACAAACGAGCAATCCCGGCTGGCCAGGAAGTGGACCACTGCCGCCACCTCTTCAGGTTCGCCCGTGCGCTTCATGGGGATGCGCTGCACCATGTAATCGACCTGAGCGGGCGTAACCTGTTCCAGAATCTTCGTCCGGATCACAGCTGGCGTTACGGCGTTTACGCAGATGCCTTCCGTCGCCACCTCCTTGGCAATCGACTTGGTCAGCCCGATGAGCGCTGCTTTCGACGCCGAATAAGCCACCATATTCGGATTGCCTTCCTTGCCGGCGATGGACGCGATGTTCACGATGCGCCCGTAGCCCCGGGCCCGCATATGGGGCAACACGGCGCGGCACAGATAGAACGGCCCGTTGATGTTGATGTCCATCACGCGATGCCAGTCCTCATCGGACTGTTCCCAGATGGGTGCGGCCTTGCCTGCCCGCCCGGCATTGTTCACCAGGATCTCGATTGATCCGGCCGTCTCGACAACCTTTGCCACCGCGGCGGCCACCTCGCTGGCTTTGGTTACATCCAGCGCCAGTGCAAAGGCTCCGCCACCTATCTTCTCTGCCGTTGCGCTTGCCGCGTCAAAATCGATGTCTGCCACGGCCACTCTTGCCCCGGCAGCAGTCAGCCGGCGCGCAATCACTTCACCAATTCCCATCGCCGCTCCTGTGACGATGGCGGTCTGTCCTGTCAAATCAAGAAACATTTCTCTATGCCTCGTTTACTCCGCAAACACACTATAACCGAGGCTGCCCGCACTGTGGTCAGCGTGGAATTATCCGACTCAGAGAGCAGCCTAAATCCGAATGAAGATATTTTTCCTGAACATCCAGAACAACACCAGCCAATAGGTTGCCAGTGTCAGTAGGCCCAGTACCAACGGCTCCAGCGATGCTCCCAGGCAGTTCAGGACCCGCATGCCCAGGTTGATGCGGAGGCTGCTTTCAACAAATCCCCTGGAAGTTTCGGCCATTACGTACGCTGCAATGGAATTCATGCCCACAACCACCAGCGGAAAGGCAATGCCGCGATGCTTCCGCATATCCACAAACCACGAGAAGGCCGCGAGGAACAGGAAGCACACACCGCCGCTGAACAGGGTCCATGCCGGAGTCCAGATGCGCTTTACGATCGGGCAGATGCCGGTGAAGTGCAGCACCAGGCCGACGCCCATCAAGACTGCTGCCAAAGCTACAAACCTGAGGAGCGGGATCTTTGGAGCCGACTCGAGAAACCAGCGCCCCGCCACCACGCCCAGCAGCATGGTGCCCAGCGTGGGAATAAAGCTGAGCGTCAGATAGCCGCCGCTGTTGTACACAAACGGACTGGTGCGCGGAAACAGATTCAGGAACCAGAGATCAAATGCCTGGCCAAGATTGCTGTTCTTGTTCCAGTGGGCTGCAAATCCACTCAGCAGATGCTGATGCCAGTCCGGCGGCACGCCTACGGCGGCCCAGTGGAAGGCCGCGCCCGGCGCCGGATATAAAGCCCACGCCAGCCAGTATCCAAACAGGACCGCTCCAATTGAAATCCACTGCCAGCGCGGCCGCGCGAATGCCAGCAGAAATCCGAACGTGTAGCCGAGGCCGATCTGCGTCAGCGTATCTTCAAAGGTGAAATAGGTGATGGGGCTGTGCTGTGAGCGCAGAAAGATGCCGAGCGCGATCAGGAGGAAGCTGCGCCAGATGGTATGCGCCAGCATGTGCCGGAAGCTTTGTCCCTTTCGCCTCCGGCTCCTGATCGAGTAAGGAAGGGCCACGCCCACCAGGAAGGTAAATCCCGGCTGGATGGTGTCATGCAGGCTCATCCCTACCCACTCCACGTGCGTCTGGTTGAAGGCCAGAAACCGCCAGAGATGGCTCCCCGGGAAAGACTGCGCCACGCGGGAAAACTGGAGCACTTCCCCCATCATGAGCAGCATCACCAGGCCCCGGTACGCATCCACCGCGACGTTGCGCTGCTGTTGTTGCGCCACGCGTTCCACGACGCCGGTTGCGGCAGGCGCCGCCGCATCGCATTGCTGCCTTTCCATCACACTTTCTACAAGGTCGCTCATGGACGCATCCTCCTCGCAGATTGTCCTTGTTCCCGGGGCGCGCTTTAAAGCAAGCCGTCTTGGCTGCCCACCGGTCCCCTAGCTTTGTATCCAGTTCCCTCATACGCTTCCCGGCCGGGCGCTCTGCCCAAACCGTGGTGGCCCGGACCGCCCGGACCGGCGGCGTCGCGCTGACGAAATTAGCCCACAGACGCCCGCGCAAAAGAACGGTATCGGAGATATTACCCGCCCCATTGCACTTCTGCCAATCCACCTGAAGATCCTTCGCGAGAAATTGTGCCTGTCCAGCTCATGTCGCAGAAAAACAACGAACCGTCCGGAAGTTCACTTCGCGGACGGTTCAGTGGTGGCTTAGTTGTGTTCGGAACTATGCGTTCCGGGAGAGGAGATCGAAGGCAGTTTTAGTGCTGCGCCGGCACTCCCTGCGTCCCCGGATCGCGCGCCATCGCCTTTTCCGCATCCACTTTGAGCGCGTGATCCTCGAGCGCCTGCGCTTCGGGAAGGTAGGTGATGGATTTTTCGATCTCCGGATCCCAATTGGCGTGCACGCGCAGTCCCTGCAACTGGCCGAAAGCGATGGTGATGATATCTTCCTTGATCGACATCTTCAACCAGCCCATCACGTTATTCAGATCGGCGTCGGTCCAGGCGACGCCCTGGTCCGTCAGGTACTTCTTGAACTCGTCCAGCGCGGCATTATCCACCTGGAAGTTCTTGTCCACCGTATGGTGAGCGACATACACGGGAGCAAAGTGGAAAAAGACATCCTTGTAGAGAAGCCTTTGCTGGAAATCATTGAGTTCCGGAGTCGAATATGTCTTGTCCGGAGTAATTCCGCCGCCGCCGTAGACCGTCCGGCCGGAGTCGGTCAGCTTGACTTCGCGGTTACTGGAATTCGAAGGCAGAGCTCCGGCGTGATTGTAGAAATAGTCGTAGAGCGAAACTCCCTCGTAGTTCCGCTGGATCAGCCTTCCCGACGGCGTGTAATAGTGATACGTCGTCAGGGCCAGGCCCGTGTCCTCGCTCAGGTTATAGACGGTCTGAACGAGCCCCTTGCCGAAGGTGGTTTCGCCCACGATCAATGCGCGGTCGTGGTCCTGCAACGCCCCGCTGACAATCTCCGCCGCCGAGGCCGTGCCACGGTTCACCAGCACCACGATCGGGAAATCCTTCCCGCCGTTGCCGTGCGTGGCCGTATACACCTGGTCGGGATAGGCGCGGCCGCGCTGCGAGACGATCACCTGGCCCTTGGCCAGCACGTGGTCGCACACATCGACGGCCTGGCTCAGCAGGCCACCTGGGTTGTTGCGCAGGTCGAGCACCAGCCCCTTCATGTTGCCAAAGCTGTTCAGGGCATCGACGAACTCCTGCCCGGTCGTCTCCTGGAACTGGGTGATGTGAACGTAGCCAATACCCGGCCGGATCTCATATTTCAGATCAATGGAGGGGTGCGGAATCTCGTCGCGCACCAGGTCGAAGACAATTGGCTTGGGTGCGCCCACGCGATCCACGGTGATCTGTACATGCGTTCCTTTCGGGCCCTTCAGCGCCTTGGCCACCTGGTCGCTCGACCAGCCGGCTGTGCTTTGTCCATTGACCGCCGCGATTACGTCGCCGGGGTGAATGCCGGCCCGGAATGACGGTGTGCCCTCGTACGGCGCCACCACGTACACTTTGTCATTTTGCTGCTGGATAACCATTCCGACGCCGTAGTAGTGGCCGCGCTGATCTTCGCGCATCCTGGCGTAAGCCTTCGGGTCATAAAACGTGGAGTGCGGGTCCAGCACACGCAGCATGCCGGGGATCGCTCCATCGTAGATGGCGGCGTCTGCCTTATCACCCGTGAGGCGCTCGGCATAGTTCTGCTCTACCAGCGCATAGACGTTGGCAAAATTCTTCAGATTGTCGCGAAGCAGGCTTTCGTCTTCAGAGGACTCTGCTCCCACCTTGCTCTGCAGGAAGCTGCCTGCCACGGCGCAGATGACGAAAAAAAGAACGAGGCTAAAAAATGCGCGGCGCGCGCGGGGAGTCATAAGCGGATGAAACCTCCGGACGGCAGTGGCGGCCTTTGCCCGATAACGGGTTCCCAACGAGCGCTCTCGGAATGGCCCGGATTGCGCTTCCCTCTTGATACAAATTGACCTTGCCCATCTTCGGCAAGGCCACGGGAAATTGGAAAACCGCTCCACGTCGGTCCACGGAGCCGTCTTGACTTACAGTATAACACCGCGGTGTTTGACGCATTTAGACGCATTCAGGTAGCTGCATGTCTTGGGGTTACCCTCGCGGCCGGTCTGCCTTAAGGATAGCTCGCCCCGGTCTCAAGCGGGTGACGCGCTAAAGATTCCGATGGAGGATCGCCTTCCTGCTCTCCCGGAGTTTACAATGACGTCTATGCTCCAGGTAGCAAAAGTACGTCGTGCCCCTTGCGTTGACATGATCACTTTCAAGCTTCTTCGCGTTCCCATGGCGCTGGTGTTGGGCGCGGCTCTGTGTGCCGGCCCGGCTCTTGCGCAGTCCGATTTTTCCACCCCCGCAAACCCGTACGGCGGTCAAACTGTCGAGGAGATCATCGCTCGCGTCAACGACCAGATCATCACGAACTCCGACTATGACCGCGCCTTGCAGGAGATGGACCAGGAGGCGCGTCAGCGGGGCGAGTCCATGCAGCAGATGGCAGATGACCGTAAGAACCTGCTGCGCAGTCTGATCGATCAGCAACTCTGGCTCTCCAAAGGCAAGGAGCTGGGCATCACCGGCGAAACCGAGCTGGTCAAGCGGCTCGATGAGATCCGCAAGCAGTACCACCTGGCGTCGATCGATGCCTTGGAGCAGGCCGCCAAGCAACAAGGTGTTTCCTTTGAGGATTTTAAGGCCAACATCCGCAATCAGATCATCACCCAGGCGGTGATGCGTGATCAGGTGGGCCGCACGATTCAAATCACTCCTGGCGAAGCCCTGCAATATTATGAGCAGCACAAGCAGGACTACACGCAACCCGAGACCGTGCGTCTGAGCGAGATTCTCGTGTCCACCGGCAACCCGCCTACCGAGAGTGCGGCGAAGCTGGCGGCGGCCAAGGCGAAGGCAGAGGATATTGAGGCCCGGTTGAACGCGGGCGGCGACTTTGCCCAGCTTGCGCGCAGCTTCAGCGATGGCCCAACCGCTTCCGCGGGCGGCGATCTGGGTCAATACCGCCGCGGGGACCTGGCAAGCGTGATTGCGGATAAGACGTTTGCCCTCAAAGTGGGTCAATACACCGAGCCCATTCACACCCGCCAAGGCTACGTGATCTTCAAAGTGACGGCGCATACCGCCGGGGGGGTGCAGCCTTTCGACAAGGTCGAGAATCAGGTGGAAGACGCGCTCTACATGAGCCGGATGGAGCCGGCCATTCGCGCCTATCTGACCAAGATGCGCGAACAGGCCTATATCGACATCAAGCCGGGCTTTGCGGACTCGGGCGCCAGCCCGAACGAGACCAAGCCGGTTTACAGCGCCTACGTGCCGCCAGTGCCAAAGAAGAAGAAGAGGGCGGAGCGCACGCGCTACCGCGAAACATCACGTGGTTTCCGGGAGAAATCGCGGCTGGGCGAGTCCGCCTCGGAGAAAAGCAAGAACGCCAAGAAGAAAGAAGAAAAACGCGCCGAGGTTGCGACCGAGCGGCCCGGCAAAAAAGAGAAGATCCGCTTTGGCCAAAAGCCGCGGGAAACTCTGCCCACCGCGACCAACGCGACTGTGGAGAACGGCGGCGCAATGCCGGAGACCACGGCCAGTCTTCAAGGGCAGGAAGATCAGCTGAATCAGAGCGCTCCGCGAGAACAGAAGACCCGGTTCAGCTATCGCGCCCGGAAGTCCAAGAAGGAAAAGAAGAAGGAAAAGCAGCTGGCCGCGCCGATTCCGCCGCCAGACGCAGCCGAGGTGGCTGATCGTCAGGCACAATCTACCCCGTTGGGGTTAGGTGCCAATACCGCTAAGAAGAAAAAGGCATCATCCCCCGTCGAGGGCGAAAAGACCCGCCTGAGCGACCAAGCGAAGAAACATCAAGTGAAAGAGAAGAAGCCACTCATGATGACGCCTACCCCACAGGAACCAGGAGCACCTGCTCCGGCGAGTCATCCCGAGGCGCCGCAACCGGCACAGCAGCCGGCGCCGCAGCCGGCACAGCAGCAATAAGCCTTGGGCGGTTGATTTCGGCCATTCTGCCGGGTCCGGGATTTCCTCCCGGGCCCGCTCCGTTTTTGGGGAAGACGAGGCTGTTGCGTTAATCTTCTCGGCAGAATGAAAGACATTTATATTGCCGATCTTGCCGCCTTCGACGAGGGAAGACTCTTCGATGGCTTCTTCCTGGTTCTAACCAGACAGCAGCGCGTGACTAAAAGCAACAAGCCCTATCTGAACGTCGTCCTTGGCGATAAGACCGGCCAGCTCGAAGGCCGCGTCTGGGATCCCGGCGATCCCCGCATCGCGAAGGAGTTCGCTTGCGGCGATATCGTCAAGGTACGCGGCAGCGTCTCCCGCTATGACGACCGACTGCAGATGAAGATCGACCAACTCCGGCAGGCCCTGCCAGCGGAGGTGGATAAAACCGACCTGCTACCCGCAACCACCTACGATATCGACAGCCTTTGGAACCAGCTTCAGGCTTGCATTGAGAGTATTACCAGCCCCCATCTCAAACGGCTGCTCACGGCGATCCTGGCCGATCCGGCGATTGCCCAGGCCTATCGCGAAGCGCCCGCTGCTCGCCAGCTCCATCACGCCTGGCTTGGCGGCCTGCTGGAACACGTCGTCAGCCTTTTAACGCTTGCCGATCGCGTCGTTCCGCACTATCCCATTCTTGACCGCGATCTTGTGCTCACCGGTGTCATCCTTCATGACCTCGGCAAGATTCGCGAGCTGAGCTGGGATCTTGGCTTCGGTTATACGGTCGAGGGCGTCCTGCTCGGCCACATCCAGATGGGCGTCGATCTGGTCGAGAAGGCTATTGCCGGCCTGCCTGACTTTCCTGACCGGCTGCGTACTCTGGTTCTGCACATGATCCTGAGCCACCACGGCAAGCTGGAATTTGGCTCGCCGAAGCTGCCCATGATTCCGGAGGCGCTGGTGCTGAACTTCCTCGACGACCTCGACGCCAAGATGCAGGCCATGGCGACCGAATTCGAAAAGTCGGCAAGGGAAGGCAAAGGTCCTGACGAGCTGACCAACAAGGTTTGGGCGCTCGATAACCGCCAGTTGCTGAATACCAGGCGCTGGCTGGACGAAAGGACGAAGGAATAGCGGCTTCCAGCGGACTTAAGCCAGAAACCACTCCCACTGCTCCTCTGTCAGTGGCACTACCGAAAGACGCCCAATGACGATGAGGGGAGATCCGGCAAACAGCTTCTCCGCCTTGATCTGCGCCAGCGTTTTGGGGTTTTTCAGCCGCCTGCCGACCTTTACGCGCACGATGGGTACCTTCGGGTTGCCGGGGTCCACGCTCACAACGGCTCCGGTTCCCACAGCGGTGCGCTCGTCACTGGTGTGGTAGAAGATCCACTTTGTTCCCGGCTTCATCTCGCGCAGGTGCTTCACGGCCGTGGGGTTGGTTACGCCATCCCATACGGTTTCCCCGTCGCGCAGGAAGTCGTCGAAAGAGTAAACATCAGGCTCGGTCTTGAAAAGAAAGTAGCTCATGGACAGTGGTCAGTGATCAGTTGTCAGTTGGACTGACTGTCGCGGTAAGTCAGGCGCCGCGGTCACGCAAGCAGAATACATGAAGGTTCCACGCCGTCCGTCGGCAGAGTCGGAAAACAATGAACAGATTACCGTTTGTTGGCCTCTGATTCCTGACCCCTGACAACTGTCGCAGCCCCTCCGCTACAATGGAATCAATATGATCCGTTTCTCCACCGCCGGCGAGTCCCACGGCGAGGCACTGATTGCGCTGGTTTCAGGTTTCCCCGCTGGCGTCCCGGTCGATCTCGATTTCGTAAACCGCGAGCTATGGCGCCGCCAGCAGGGCTACGGCCGCGGCGGGCGCATGAAGATCGAGACCGACAAAGCCCATGTCCTCTCCGGCGTTCGTCACGGCAAGACCATCGGCTCGCCGATTGCGATCGAAATCATTAACCGAGACTGGAAGAACTGGGAGGAGAAGCTTCCCGTCGAGGCCGGCGATCCCGCCAAGCACCAGGTGGTGGCCTCGCCGCGCCCCGGCCATGCCGACCTGGCCGGAGCCCTCAAGTACAACTTTCCTGACGCTCGCTATGTGCTGGAGCGTGCTTCAGCCCGCGAGACCACCGCCCGTGTTGCCGCCGGGGGCTTCGCCAAGTTGTACCTCCGGGCACTCGGCATCGAAGTGCTCAGCCACGTCATCCGCGTCGGCCGCGCGGAGCTTTGCCGCGCAGCCGCCTGGGAGGAGATCGCCGCCGTCGCCGCCAAAGACGAAGTTGTGCTCGGCTGCGTCGACCCCGACACGGAAGACCGCATGAAAGAAGAGGTCGAGGAGGCTGCCCGTACCGGCGATACGGTAAACGGTGTCTTTGAGGTGGTGGTGCACAATGTTCCCGCGGGCCTTGGCACTTACGCCAACTGGGACGAGCGTCTCGACGGGTTGCTCGCCTGGGCCGTGATGAGCCTGCAGGCCGTCAAGGCGGTCGAGATAGGTCGCGGCGTCACCGCCGCCGAATCCTTTGGTTCCCAGGTCCATGATCCGATTCAGTACGCCGCCGGGGATGTCGGCAAGCCAACCCGCTTTACCCGCCCCCACAATAACGCCGGCGGCCTTGAGGGTGGCGTCTCCAACGGCGAGGACATTGTGGTGCGCGGCTATCTGAAGCCAATTTCTACGTTGCGCAAGCCTCTGGAATCCGTGCGCTTCGACACCCGCGAGCCCACCAGCGCCAGCTACGAGCGCAGCGATATCTGCGTTGTGCCCGCGGGCGGCGTGGCCGCCGAGGCAATGGTGGCCCTTACCGTCGCCAACGTGGTTCAGCAAAAGTTCGGCGGCGATTCGCTGTTGGAATTGAAACGGAATTTCGATGGCTACATCGAACAGATACGGAGATACTAGTAAGCCACGATGATTTTGAAGATTGTCAAATATCCTGACCCCGTATTGCAGCAGCCCGGCGAGCCGGTGACCGAGTTTAACGATGAGTTGCGCCAGTTTGTTGCCGACATGTTTGAGACCATGTACGCGTCGCAAGGCATCGGCCTGGCCGCGCAGCAGGTGGGCGTCGCCAAGCGCGTCACGGTGATTGACCTGAGCCAGGGCAAGGATCCCGAGCAGAAGCTGACGCTGATCAACCCCGAGGTCATCTTCCGCGAGGGGCGCCAGTATGAAGAGGAAGGCTGCCTCAGTTTTCCTGAGATTCGCGAGAAGGTTGTTCGCGCCTTCAAGGTCCGCGTACGCGCACAGGACGCGAACGGTAACTGGTTCGAGATGGACGGCGAAGAGTTGCTTTCGCGCGCCTTTCAGCACGAGATTGACCACCTCGACGGCATCCTGTTCATCTTTCGCATGAGCGCGCTCAAGCGCAATCTCAACCTGCGCAAGATTCGCAAGATGCAGAGTGAAGGCGCCTGGTAGCTCTTATGAACTGGCCCCCAAAATCGGGGTGCCGCATCCTCGTTTCGCCTGTGCTTCGGCGGCTAGGGTGGGAAAGAGCGACCTCCGACCGGCGCTCACCAGGAGTCCGATGAAACTCGTCTTCTGTGGTACTCCCAGCTTCGCGGTTCCAACGCTCGAAGCGCTGCTCGCCGCGGGCCACGAGATTGCGCTGGTGGTTTCGCAGCCTGACCGCCCTGTTGGCCGTCACCTGCAACTCACGCCGCCTCCCGTCAAGCAAGCCGCGTTGACTGCGGGACTTGCTGTCACGCAGCCCGAGAAGATTCGCAATAACGCCGAGTTTCGCACTCAACTTGAGGTTATTGCCCCTGCATGCATCGTAGTTGTGGCTTACGGGCGCATCATTCCTTCCTGGATGCTGGCGCTGCCCAGGTTCGGATGCATCAACCTCCATGCCTCGCTGCTGCCGAAATACCGCGGCGCCGCGCCCATCCAGTGGGCCGTTGCCATGGGCGAGCAGGTTACGGGCAACACTACGATGCTTCTTGAAGAAGGACTCGATACCGGTCCGATCCTGCTGCAGCGGACGCTCGCCATTGCTCCCCATCAGACCGCGGCGGATTTGTTTCCCATCCTTGCCCAGGCCGGCGCGCCTTTGGTGGTCGAAACCATTGCTGGCCTCGCCAGCAGAACCATCCATCCGCAGCCGCAGGATCACGCCCTGGCTACCCTGGCTCCGCTGCTCAATCGCGAAGACGGCCACATGGATTTTTCGGGCCGCGCGGCCACCGAGATTTACAACCGGTGGCGCGGCTTCCAGCCCTGGCCCGGCGCATTCACCTCGCTCGAAGGCAAAAAGCTCATCGTTCATCGCATGGCGGTTGCTACACCACCAGGCGACGCGTCTTCCGCGGCGCAGTCCGGCCAGATCCACATCAAGGATCATCGCCTGTTCGTAGCCTGCGCCGCCCATACCTGGTTGGAGATCACCGAGTTGCAACTCGAAGGGAAAAGGCGCCATTCGGCAGCCGAGTTTCTGCGCGGAAACCCGCTTGCCTCCGGTGCTTGCCTGGGCTGAACAACCATGTCTGCCATCTCTCCAGCCCGAAGAGCTGCATACGACATTCTCATGGCCGTCGAGCAGGGCCGGTCCCATTCCGACGACCTTCTGCGAGCCAAGGCCGTCAGCGCCCTCTCGCCGCCGGACCGGAACCTGGCAACGGCGCTGGTACTGGGCGTACTCCGCTGGCAGATTCGCCTTGACCACCAGCTTCGCGCCCTGCTCGTCCGCCCCAACGCCCGGCTCGATTCTGAAGTCCAGACCGCTCTTCGTCTCGGCGCTTTCCAGCTTCTGCATCTTGACCGCGTGCCCGCTCGTGCCGCCATCGATGAAAGCGTCGAGCTGGCCAAGCAATCCGGCCATCGCTATGCCGCACGCATGGTCAATGCTGTTTTGCGCAAGCTGGCCGGTGCTATCCAACAGGCAAATTTTCCTGAGGACTCACCGGCCGGGTTGGCCGTGTCCCAGGCGCATCCTGCGTGGCTGGTCGAGCGCTGGGCGGCCTGCTACGGACTTGCGACTGCAAACGCCATCTGCCGCCACGGCCAGAGCCAGCCCGCGCAATCCATCCGCCTCGCGAGCCCCGCCGCCGAAGCCGAGCTTATTCAGGAAGGGGTCGAACTCGCGCCGGGAGAGCTGCTCACGGACGCCCGCATAGTTGTCTCGGGCGATGTGACGGTTACGGCAGCCTTTCGCGAGGGCCACATCCGCCTCCAGGATGAAGGCTCGCAACTGATCGCCGAGATCGCGGGGCAGGGAAGCGGCTTGCCCGCGCGCATGATTCTCGATTGCTGCGCAGCTCCCGGCGGCAAGACGCTCATCCTCGCTGAGCGCAATCCGCAGGCCCGCATCGTTGCGTGTGAATCCAGCCCGCAGCGCCTGGCGCAGTTGCGCGAGCGTCTCACCACGCACGCCGCTCACGTCGAATGCCGTCTTGCCGATACCGCGGCCCTCGAAGAAAGCTCTGCCTTTGATCTGGCGTTGGCCGACGTTCCGTGCAGCGGTACCGGCACTCTGGGGCGCAATCCTGAGATTCGCCATCGCCTGCATCCAGGAGATCTGCCGCGCCAGGCCGAGCGCCAGCGCGCCATCCTGCGCGCCGCCCTGCGCGCCGTCCGTCCGGGTGGCCGCGTCGTGTACTCTACCTGTTCGCTGGAGCCGGAAGAAAATGAGCAGGTCGTAGCTGCCGCGCTCGCCGAAACTCCCAACGTCTACCAACTTACGCTCAGTTCTCAGATCGAGTCGCTGCGTGCCGCCGGAAATCTCGCAGTCTCCAGAATTGAAAGCCTCCGCCACTGCCTGACGCCCGAGGGCGCGCTTCGTCTCCTGCCCGGTGTCTTTCAGAGCGACGGCTTCTTCATCGCGTTGATGGAGAGAACTGCGTGAAGACTGGACGGAGCCACGCTTCCGGTCCGTTGGGTGACTCTTGCCTGGTCGCTTACTGCAGTTCCGGCTTCAGACGCAACACTTCGTACTCGCGCCTGAGCAGCATGCACAGCGCTTCCACCACCAGCTCATGATCGGCGCGCTGCGGCAACCCGGAGACGGTTACGCTGCCAACGATTCCCGCGCCCTCCACAACCAGCGGAAACGATCCGCCGTGTGCGGCGTAGTCCGCCACCGGCAGGCCGCGGCCTTCGAGCGAATCGTTCTTCTCCTTCAGGCTCAGCCCAACCCCATACGAACTGCGATGGAAACGGGCCACCACGTTGCTCTTGCGCCGCACCCACTCGGGATTGTCAGGCGTTGAGCCATCCATTGCCGCATAAAACATGGGCTGCCCAAACCGTCGCACATCGATCACCACCGGCAATTCGCGTTCCTCGGCCATGTTCCGCAGCAGCGTGCCCAGCTCCCATGCCATCTGCGCATCGAGCCGCGGCAACCGCAGTTCACGCTCCTGCAAAGCCACCTGTTCCAGATCTTCACTCACTCCCATGCCGCCTCCACATATGGTGTGCTGCCGTGTTCCACGCTCCAACCGACACTGCTAGCTCCGTTCACACCGCTCATTTGGCCACCGTTAGTTTTACCAGTGTGCTTTGGTCCACGCGGGCTCCGGCAGCCGGTTCCTGTACCAGCACCGAGCCCGGCCGAACCGGCAATCGGGGCGGCTCCATGCCACTTCCTATGGGGCCCACCGGCACGTCCACATAGCGCGGAGGATCCGTCTTGATGCCCACCTTGGCCAAATCCATTTGTGCGCTTACCACCGGCAACCCGACCAGGTCCGGCATCACGTAGCCATCGGGACCTTCATCGTCGGGCTCGGCAATCAGCAAATTGATGGTGGGCCGCGCAATGTCCAGCGCATGCGCCGGTGGATCCTGAGCCAGCACCGTTCCCTCTGCCGCCCGGTTGTCAGGCAGTTCGGCAACGATGCCCACTTCCAGTCCAGCCCGGCGCAACTCCAGTTCCGCGACGCGCTCGTCGGCGCCAACTGTGTTGGGCACGTCTACCTTTTGCGGTCCCAGACTCTCTGACACGCGTACGGTCCACTCGCGCCGCACCACGGTGCCCGCAGCGGGCGACTGCGTCAGAATATGCCCCGCTGCCACGTCGCCGGAGTAATAGCGGTTGTCTACGTTCAGGATTAACCCAAGGCCGGCGGTTTCACTGCGCGCATCGGCCACCGTCATACCCTTCAGCGATGGCACTTGCACTTCCGCTCCGTGAATGGCAACGCGCATCGTGACGATCGCCGCCAGCAGCGCCACTGCCACCAGCAGCATCATCACGGATGCTACCCGGAAAAAATGCAGGATTGGATTGCCCTTCATGATCGCGCCTCCCGCTCGGTCCGCATCATCTCGCTCTATCGCGCATTATCGGTTGCAGGTTCGGGATGAATTGTTACCCTTTCGACCTCCGGGCATCCCAGCTTGAAACGATCCTCCAGCGCCGTGATCACCTGGTGCACGCGCTGCATGGGCAACTCATCCGGCAGCGTGCAGTGGCAGGACAGAGAAATATGATCTCCCATGCGGCCAATCTTGATCTCGTGGACATCGGCAATATCGGGGAAGAGCCGCGCCGTCGTACGCAGTACTTCCTCAATTCTTCGGTCTTCTTCCACGGTCTCCATGGGCGGCTCGATGGTGGCTGGTTCGCTTTCAATGTGCGTCAATACCGAGTCGATCTCCGGAGCCTCGTGCAGGATCTCCGCCTCCAGGGCGGTGACAAAGCCGTGGGCTTCGCGGAGCGGCATCTTCTCATCCAGTTCCACGTGCTGCTCCACGCGCAACCGGCCGTTGAGTGTTTGCACGCTCAGGTCGTGGACAGTGACGTTGTTGCGCGCAGCCACTGCCCGCACGCGGTCAAAAATGCTTTCTGTGCGGTCGACGCGGGGAACGGTGTGGATCACGACATCGGCCTGCGGCAGCGTGCGGTGCACGGCCGCCTTTGCGGCTTTAACAAGCTCCTCGATGTGCTCAAAGGTGAATCGGCGCGGCAGCGCCAGGGTCAGGTCAGTAAAGTAATTCGGTCCGGCCCGCCGTACCCGCGCCTGTTCCACGGCCAGCACTCCCGGAACCCGCTCCACATCATTCACGATCTTGCGCCAGGTCTCGGCCGGAATCCTGTCCATCAGCGCGCCGACTGCTTCGTGGCCCAGCAGGAACGTCATCCGCAGAATCATCAGCGAAACCACGACGGCTGCCAGCGGGTCGGCATAGTGCAGGCTGTCGATCCCGAATTGTGTGCCGAGCCAGCTGGCGGCCAGGCCGAAAAGGACCGCTACAGACGCCCAGATGTCGCTGGAAAAGTGGAAGGCGTCGGTGGCCAGCGCGGGACTGCCCGTGCGTAATGCCACCGCGCGTAGCCTCCGCGAGCGCCAGAAATCCACCGTAATCGAGCTGAGCACCACCAGCACGGGCCACACGGAATGACGCAGCTCTACCCCGCGGACAAAGATGCGCATCATCGCTTCCTCGATGATCCACACGCTGGACGCGGCCATCAGGATGACTTCGCCGACGGAGGAGAGATTTTCAATCTTGCCGTGGCCGTATGTATGATCTTCGTCCGCCGGGCGGTCGCTTACACGCACGGAGAAGAATGTCATCGCCGCGCCGGCCAGGTCCAGCCCGGAGTGCGCCGCATCCGACAACACGCCCAGCGATCCCGACAGAATGCCGGTGACCAGCTTCAGCACCGTCATGATCGCTGCCGCCAGCATCGAGTTCAGCGCCACGCGCCGCTTTTCGGCGGAATAATCTGCCGTGCTCCCGGCCGGCGCGCTGGAAGTTGTCGAAGTCATCGTGCTCTTAGACTATCGTTGGCCGTGTCCCGGTGTACAACCCGGCAATGCCGAAAGTATAAGGCTGCCAGCCGCACGCGGCGTAGCCCGTCGTCCGCATCAAATCCAGCATTTCGGGCGGTTGCGGAAATCGTCCCACCGACGCCGGAAGATAATTGTACGGCCCGTCTCTGCCGCAGATCATGCGCCCGATGGCCGGCAGCACCCGGCGGAAATATACCGCATAGCCCTTGCCCAGCCATCCACCCGGCTCGCTGAACTCCAGGATGCCCAACTGCCCGCCCGGCTTCAGCACTCGGTGGAACTCCCGCAAGCCCGCTTCGTAGTTAGCCAGGTTTCTGAATCCGAAGGCTGTTACGATCAGGTCAAGCGATCCGTCGCGCAGCGGCAGGTGCAGCGCATCGGCTTCCAGAGCCACCGCTCCCCGTGCGCCAAATTTACGCGCGCCTCGGCTCAGCATCTCCCGCGCAAAGTCCGCCGCCAGCACTGGCCGCGCGCCAGGCGGACGATGCTTCAGCAACGCCAGGGTCATATCGCCAGTTCCGCAGCAGATGTCCAGCACCGCGGCGTCGGGCCGGGCGAGGATGGCCCGGAACCGCCGCGCCGTCCGCCGCCACCACAGCCGGTCGACATTGGCCGAGAGCACGTGATTCAGCAGATCGTAGCGCGGCGCAATCGAGTCGAACATTTGCCGCACGGCCTGCGCGGCACTCGCTTCGTCCTCCGCGCCCAGCGGCTTGGCTCCTGTTGCGGGCATATGGTGGCTTACCTCGCGGCTACGGGAAAATAGGCGCTCCGGTGGTGAGACTCACTGGGGCACTTCTCCATCCTATATTGTCTGAAAAACCATGTTCATGCAGGCAGAGATTGTTAAAATCCTGGATAGACGAGCGCCATAAGGATGGAGAGAAGCTACATCCGCAAATTTTCCAGTCCTGCGGAGCGAAAGGCTGAAGTCTATCGTTACTGGCGCAGCTGCCCGCGGGGCGCTTCCTTGCGGTGTGTGGCGCGACAGCATCGGCCTGCGCTTTCGCCAATGCTTGCAAGGGGCTGCCGCAATATGACTCTACCCGAAGATCTGAAGCAACTCTTACTCGCATTCAACGTCCACGGGGTTGAGTATCTGGTCGTCGGAGGATGGGCCGCCAGCTTCTAATCCGAACCGCGATCGACAAAAGATTTCGATCTCTTCATTCGTGCGGCTGTAAAGAACAGCGAAGCCGTCTTCCGCGCGCTGGCCGAGTTTGGGGCGCCTCTCGACGGGATTACTCCTGCCGATTTCCGCGGCAGCCTGACTTCCGAATTTCAGCTTGGTCACGCCCCTGCCCGCGCCGATATTCTCCAGTCCATCGGCGCAGTCGGTTTCGAAGAAGCCTGGCGACGGCGCGAGACGTTTTCACTGGACGGCATCTCGGTGAACGTCATTGCCGCCGAGGACCTGGTCAAAACAAGCGGAAGACAGGAAGACTGCGCGATCTGGCGGACGTGGAAGCGATCCGCGAAGCCAATCAACAGGGGGATCGCTGATCTCCCATGGATGAGAACCAAGGACGCTGTCATCCATGGGAATCCTCGAACCAAGGCCAGTCTCGATTCACTGCCAACTGACTGACAACTTGTCGCTGACAACTGTGCTTACTGCAGCAGCGACCCCTGCTCGTCGTGGTTGTTGCCGTTCAGCTCCTCCGGCGGAATGATGACCGCAGCTGCCACCTTATCGCCGTCCTCAAGGTTGAGCAGGCGCACGCCCTGTGTGGCCCTTCCGGCGGCGCGAATTTGCTTGGTGTCGACGCGGATGATCTTGCCGAACTGGCTGATGACCATAAGCTCGCTGGTGTCGTCGACAAGCTGAATGGTGTTCACCCGGCCGATGCGATCGGTGACTGCCATGTTCTTCACGCCCTTGCCGCCACGGGACTGCAGCCGGTACTCCTCCACATCCGTGCGCTTGCCGAAGCCGTTCTCACTCACCGAAAGAATGCGATACGCGCCCGCCTCGTGCTCCTTGGGCGTAACCGCGACGCCGACCACATAGTCGTTCTTGAGCAGCGTAATGCCGCGCACGCCGTAGGCCGGACGGCCCATGGAGCGCACGTCGCTCTCGTCAAACCGGATCGCCATGCCCAGGTGCGTAGCCAGGAAGATCAACTGCGATCCGTCGGTGACACGCGCCGCCACCAGCTCGTCTTCCTTGTCGATGCCGATGGCGATGATTCCGCGCGACATCACATTCGAGAAGTCTTTAAGCGGCGTCTTTTTTACCGTTCCGTTGCGCGTGGCGAAGAAGATGTACTTGCCCTCTTCCTCCAGGTCGCGAATCGCCATGATGGCGCGCATGTTTTCGCCCGGCTGCAGATTGAGCAGGCTCTGGATGCTCTTGCCCTTGCCGGCGGCGCCCACGTCGGGAATCTCGTATACCTTCAGCCAGTAGACCCGGCCGGTGTTGGTGAAGCAAAGCAGATAGGCGTGCGTCGAATCGATGATCAACTGCGAGACAAAATCCTCCTCGCGCGTCTTCATGCCCATGCGGCCTGTGCCGCCGCGCCGCTGCTGCCGGTAGATCGAAATCGGCGTCCGCTTCAGATAGCCCTGGTGGCTCACCGTCACCGCTACCTGCTCATCGGCGATCAGGTCCTCAAGCTGCAATTCGGCGCTCTCGTCCACGATCTGCGTCCGGCGCGGGTCGCCGTACTTGTCGCGAACCTCTTCGAGTTCCTTCACAATGACGGCCCGCAGCTTCTTCTCGCTACCCAGGATCTCCTCGTACTCGGCGATCCTTGTGCGCACCTCTTTCAGCTCGTTGAGCAGTTCATCCACGGAGAGCTGCGTCAAGCGGTAGAGCTGCAGTTCGAGGATCGCGTCAACCTGCCGCAGCGTCAGCCCGCGCTCTTCGTGTGCCGTCAGCTCGCGGTCCAGCGTGATGACGATGTCCGTGCCCTTGCCCCATGCGTACAGGTTCTCGCGCGCCTCCGCCCGAGAGCCAGATGCGCGGATGATGCGAATCACCGTGTCGAGGTTGTCGAGCGCGATCTTCAGGCCTTCGAGGATGTGCTCGCGCTCGCGCGCCTTGCGCAGCAGGAAGACCGTGCGCCGCTGCACAACGTCGATGCGGTGATCGATGAAGCAGTGGATAGCGCCGTCGAGTCCGAGCTCCCGCGGCTGCCCGTTCACCACCGCCAGCAGGATCATCGAGAAGCTCTCCTGCATCTGCGTGTGCTTGTAGAGCTGGTTCAGCACAATCTCAGGCTGCGCGCCGCGCTTCAGCTCGATCACAATCCGCATGCCGTCACGGTCGCTCTCGTCGCGCACGTCGCCGATCTCGTCGATCACCTTGTCATTCACCAGCTCGGCGATGCGCTCGATCAGCTTTGATTTATTCACCTGATAAGGAATTTCGCTGACGATGATGGCCTGCTTTTCCTTGGTCAGGTTCTCTGTCGCCGCGCGCGCGCGCATCATGAACCGGCCGCGCCCGGTCTTGTAAGCCTGGGCGATGCCGCCCCTGCCGTAGAGAAATCCACCAGTCGGAAAGTCCGGTCCGTGCACGTGCTTCAAGACTTCAGCCAGTCCAGCCTCAGGATTTTTCACTAGCGCAATGGCCGCGTTCACCACTTCAGTCAGGTTGTGCGGGGGGATATTCGTGGCCATGCCGACGGCGATGCCGTTCGAGCCGTTGATGATCAGATTTGGAATCCGGGTTGGCAGTACTGACGGCTCGTAAGTGGTTTCATCGAAGTTGGGAACCATATCCACGGTTTCCATCTCGATGTCGGCCATCATCTCTTCAGCGATGCGCTCCAAGCGGCACTCGGTGTAGCGGTAGGCCGCCGGCGGATCGCCATCCACCGAACCGAAGTTGCCCTGCCCGTCGATCAGCGGGTAACGCAGCGACCAGGGCTGCGCCATGCGAACGAGCGCGTCGTAAACGGCAGAGTCCCCGTGCGGGTGATACTTCTTCAGGCACTCGCCCACGACGCCGGCGCATTTCGAATACTTCTTGTTGTGCTGCAGACCCTCCCGGTCCATGGCCGTGAGGATGCGGCGGTGCACCGGCTTCAACCCGTCGCGGACATCGGGCAGCGCGCGCCCGATGATCACGCTCATCGAGTAGTCGAGGTAGGAACGGCGCATTTCCTCTTCAATGTTGATGGGGACAAGGTTTGAAGAGCCGCCGGGCGGGGTACCGCCTTCAAGAGGGAGCTGTGGATTCTGATCGTCTGCCATAGGTTCCATTCACCCGCAGAAGGGCGGGAAAAGACTCCGGTAAGAAATGGGCCGGTCTGCGAGCTGTACCCTTATTCTACGTGTTTACGCCACCTGCGCGCAAGGCAAAAACAGAGGAATAACTCTTTATTTTTCTTTATCTTATACTGGAGATGTGATAGCTTGTCCGCCGGCTGGTAAAGACCAGCCGGGCGCCGTATTCCGGTCCGTTGCCGCACCGGGGCGCCGGCCCGCTCCCCGGTTTTTTATTTGTCTCCGGCGTCTTGCCCTGCCTCTAAACCATGCCCGGCAGGCTCAGCAGGCACAACACCACTTGCAGCGCGACAATCGTCCCGGCAGCCCACAAGGCCAGCCGCTCCCGCGGTGTTTCATAGGCGTCGGCAAATACCCCGCCAATAAACGTCAGCAGAAACGGAATCGCCCAGATCCAGGGACTGCCCGGCACACCGGTCATCACCAATGGAAACAGGACGATAGCACATAGCAGCGGAGCCGTATTGCCGAAGTACCATGACTTACGCAGGCCAAAATACAACATCAGCGCGGCGCCGGCTGCCAGCGTGATGCCCGCATTTCCCATCGAGCTGAAGAACCGTTTCACCGGCTCAAGCGAGAACCATAGAAAACCCGCCGCCGACCGGAAGACGTAGCTGTACGCGTCGGGCGAAAAGCCATAGCAGGCAAAGACCAGCAGCAGTGCGCCCACTGCCGCCATCACCACCACCGGCAGCGCCTGGCTTCTGTGCCCTTCGGCCACCCATACCATCAGCGCCAGCCCCAGCAGCGCCGCCACGGGCAACGCCACGATGTGCGCGGCCGCCGCCACGCCCAGAATCACCGTCAGCAGCACGATGCGCGGCCGCCACCTTTGCCGAGGGCCCAGCATGGCATGGGCCACGCCAATGCAGGTGTACACGCTTCCGTACACGCCCAGGCTGGCGAGTACCTCCGTATTCGGTGAGAGACACGCCCTCAGCACCGCAGGCGAAAAGCAGTAGAGCGCAAGCGCCGTGTAGCCGCCAAGATTGCCGTAGAGCCGCCGCGTTACCCACCACAGGCAGCCACCCAATGTGCAGCCGGCCAGTAGGAACGGGAGGCGTAACAGCAGCAGAATGTGCGTCATCTGGTGACGCAACTCCCATGTGCTCACATCTGAAGGGCTTTGAGTGGCGCTTGTCTTTTGAAAGACACGGTCTTCCGGCTTGCGGAAGGTATCCAGTCCGCGCTCTACCAGCACGTTCAGCGTCAGGGGCAGCCCTGCCAGCCGGTACGCCAGAATTCCATCGCGAATGTTTCCGCAGGTGGTGTAATAGCCGGTCAGCAGCGCCGGCCGCTCCCATGTCTCACGCCCGCACTGGGCGTACTGATAGTCGCGGTCGGTCAGCGTCTGGCGGCTTGTGACCCACAATCCCTGCAAAAGAAAGATCGCCAGCAGCCCTGCGGCAATGCGCTGCGGCCGATTAAAGCGAAAGCGGCGAAGGATTCCAAACTGGTGGGTCATCACGAACAAAAAGAGGACCTTTTCAGTCTAAATGGCGAGGCGTGGGTGATCGCGTACCTTTACGGCAAGTCAGTGTCTGCCCTTTCTCCTTTTTAAAGCACAAAATGAAAGCCGCCCAGCGGTTGTGCTGGGCGGCTCATTGTTGAGCAGACTTGCTCGGTATCAGTAGAAGATCACGCCCACGGATTTATTACCGGTAAGCGTAATCGTACAGGTTTGTGATGTCGCCAGGTTGGCCGGATTCGTCTGCGCTTCTGCGCAGCCCGATCCGGAGGACCATCCGCCAAAATAGCTACTGCCCGCCGGGAGATTCTCCGTCAATACCACTTGAGAGCCGACAGCGTATGTGCCCGTGCAAACCTGCCCGCCTGAACCCGTGTACTCTTGGCCGCAATGGATCAGATTGGGAGTTCCGGTGTCAGAAGGGGCCGTCACATACTCACCGGAAGGCGCCGTCTGTTCACCTGCGATAAACACCGTCACCGTCGCGAACTGAGGCGTGGCAACCTCCTGGTTGCACACCTGGGTGGTGGGATCTTTGCACGTGAATTGCTGCGGATTCGAGAGCACTACCGTGCCATCAGGGTTTGTCATTTCGGCATAGATCACGGTGCTGCCCGTGTAGCCCTGGGCTGTAGCAAGCCCGCCATTCTCACCGGATGTGCCACCCGAGCTGATGGAGGCAACTTCAGGCAAGAGGGAAAGCCATGTGACTTGATTCGTCAGGTCGCGAATGGTTGGAGTGGTCGAGTAGGTTCCGAAGGCCAGGTATTGTCCGGTCATGCTCTTGTTGGAGACCGTAGTTCCCGCCGGTACGACGTTGATTGAGAGCAGCGGCTCCTGTGCAGCACCAATGGTTACTGAATAAGCCCCTGTAGTAACCACTTCACTGCCATCTTTGTTTATGTATTTTGCCTCAATGGTTGTTGTGCCTGCGCCGACAGCAGTCGCCAGCCCGGGAGTGCCATCTCCGGCAGTGCCAATCGTGGCAACCGCCAAATTACTGGAACTCCAGACCACTTGGTCGGTCACATCGTATTGCAAGCCGTTCTCGGTACCCAATACCGTGAACTGGCTTTGCTGGGCTTGCGCCGTCGCTCCCTGCGATGTGGGAAACATGGTCAATGCCGTGACGGATTGCTGCGTCGATCCGGAGATGACCTGGAAGGTCGCCGTGCCAGTCGCCACGGTCTTATCGGGATTCGTGTATACAGCGGTAATCGTGGCGGATCCCTGGCTGACCCCGGTTGCTACACCCGTGGAAGCATCGATGGTGGCTATCTGTGCGCTGCTCGAGCTCCAGGTGACCGATCCAGTCAGATTTACCGTGGAACCGGAGGACGTAGACCCAATCGGGATGAACTGAGCGGTACCACCGGGCGACGGTACTGACTGAGAACTGGGAATAATGGAAATCGACGTAATGTCGGAGTTCGTGCCTCCACTACCTACTCCAGTGACAGTGAGAGATGCGTTGGCATGGATCAGGCCGGTGAACCCTTGCATGCTTGCGGTGACCGATGTCGTTCCCGCAGCCACCCCAGTGGCATCGCCAGAACTGTTGATCGTTGCTACATTGGTGGCGCTGGACGACCAGGTAACTAGATTGGTGACATCTCTTGTCTGCGGTGGGTGGCTGCCATAGGTAAAGATGCCGACAGCATTGAACTGCACCGTGCTCCCTGCTCCTACACTCTGAGTGGCAGGAGAAATCTCGATCGAAGAAACCGAATAGGATCCATTGCAACTGACGATCGGCATCACAAGGCCAAAGGTCAATAACGCCCCCAACAACGAACGAACACGCATAACGATCTCCCGGCGATCCCGCCCCGCTGGATCAGATTGCCCGTGGTCCAGCCCAACATTCCAGTACTTGGCAACGGCACACAAATATCGCGTGTCAGCCGTCCCGGCCTCTTTTCCACTGCCTCTCAACGGCGAGTTGCGCCTGCATGAGGCACGACTTCGCGTCTGCGTTCGGAGGCTTTATTTAGATGATGCGCGGCTCAGTGCTCTTAGAATGCCCCAACACCAAGCAAATTTTTCAAAGTGACGCAATTTTAGGGTAGTTCGAGCTGTCGAATCAATAACTAATTTGAGTCATCAAGGCGGATCATGTTGCGTGAATGTAAAAATGCACCCTTGCGAAGGGTGAGCAAAATGCGCCGGAATACGCAACGGAATGATCCACCGCACGGGACGCGCCTGCCTGTGGGCAATTCATAACTGCGAAGTCTGCGCTTTGCCGCTCCAGCCCGCACAGGCTACACTTCTCCTCAGAATGGCAATCGCCCGCGACAACTCTCCCGAACGTCTGGTCAGCGCCGTGCGCGCCGATGAGGAGCAGAGCTTTGAGCTGAAGCTGCGCCCACGCTGGCTCGGCGAGTTCATCGGCCAGTCCAAGGCCAAGGAGCAGTTGGCCATCGCACTGGAGGCGGCTAAATCGCGCGGCGAGGCTCTGGACCACGTGCTCCTCTTCGGCCCTCCCGGCCTGGGAAAGACGACTCTGGCCACCATCATCGCCAACGAACTCGATGTAGGTTTCCAGCAGACCTCCGGACCCGCGCTCCAGATCCAGGGTGACCTGACCGCAATCCTTACCAACCTGCGCGACCGTCAGGTGCTTTTCCTCGACGAGATTCATCGCATGCAGCCGGTGCTGGAAGAGAAGCTTTATACGGCGCTCGAGGACTATAAGCTCGACATCATCATCGGGCAGGGTCCGGCGGCGCGCACCCACGTGATGGAGATCAAGCCATTCACTTTTATTGGCGCGACGACCAGGCCCGGCCTTCTCTCTTCGCCACTGCGATCGCGCTTCGGCATTCTTCTCCGCCTTCAGTTCTATACCGAAGAGGAGCTTCGCGTGATTGTTGAGCGTTCCGCCGAGGTTCTTCAGGTGCCCATCGACCGCGACGGCGCCTCTGAAATCGCGCTCCGCTCCCGTGGTACACCGCGCATCGCCAATCGCCTGCTGCGCCGCGTGCGCGACTATGCGCAGGTGCGCGGCACCGGCCTCATCGACCGGCCCACGGCGAATGCCGCGCTCACCATGCTTGAAGTGGATGCCCACGGTTTTGATGAGATCGACCGCCGCCTGTTGCTGACCATCATGCAGAAGTACGATGGCGGACCTGTAGGATTAGGCACCTTGGCCGCGACCCTTGCCGAAGAGGAAGATGCGCTTGAAGAGGTTTACGAGCCATTTCTCATTCAAATCGGATTTCTCGACCGCACGCCGCGTGGCCGTGTAGCCACACGCCTTGCTTATGAACACTTTGGCCTGGCGATGCCGGGCCGCCAGCCGGGATTGTTCTAAATCTAAGCGGAGCTGGCCTGTGCAGCCCTAATACCGCTCAAGGAGAATCAGCAATGGCACTTACTGAATCCACCATGCTCGACCTGGGAACCATCGCCCCCGACTTTGCGCTTACCTGTGCGGTGACGGGAAAAAACGTCCGCCGCGACGATTTCCGCAGCAAGGATGCGCTATTGGTGATGTTCATTTGCACGCACTGTCCCTATGTGAAGCACATTGAGAAGACGCTCGGGAAACTGGGCGCGGACTATGCCGGAAAGCCGATTGCCATCGTGGCCATCAGCGCCAACGATGTGAGCACGCATCCTGAAGACAGCCCGGAGAACCTCAAGCGGCAATCCCAGGCCAACGGCTTCAACTTCCCCTACTTATATGACGAAACGCAGGCCGTGGCTCGCGCTTACAAGGCCGCCTGCACGCCGGACTTCTTTCTTTTCGATCGGGATTTCCGCCTCGTCTATCGCGGGCAATACGATTCCAGCCGCCCCGGCAACGGCATCCCCGTAACTGGCGAAGACCTGCGCGCCGCCATTGATACGGTTCTGGCCGGCAAGCCCGTACCAGCGGATCAGCGGCCTTCTATTGGATGCAACATTAAGTGGAAGGAATAAGAGGGCGAAGTTAGTCCGCCGCGGGGCGGCGAATTAGCGGAGGTAGTAGAGTGTCGCTGTAATTCTTTGGCCTCCCAGGTCCCATCCGCCGCGGCGGACGAGACCTGGGCACCCAAGATCAAAGGTTCGATTACAAAATCACATGGACATAGCACGAGTTATGAGTCAAGCCCCGCTAACTCCGCTTTAGAGCTTCAGCCCTTTGAGATACTCCCTGAACCTTACCCCGAACTCCGGCCGCTTGAGCGCAAACTCCACGGTTGCCTGCAGCATGCCAAACTTATCGCCCGCGTCGTAGCGCTTGCCCTCGAAGGTATAACCGTAGACCTTCTCTTCTTTCAGCAACGCTTTGATGCCGTCAGTCAGTTGTATCTCGCCACCGGCGCCGGGCCGAGTCTGTTCCAGCAGTGCGAAGACCCGAGGCGTGAGCACATAGCGCCCGATGATCGCCTGTGTTGATGGAGCTTCTTCGAACCTGGGTTTCTCCACCATGCCGGTGCAGTTATAAATCCTTGGATTGCCGGGATCCGGAGAGCCTGCCAGCACACCATAGGCGCTGATACCCGGTCCCTCTACGGTTTGCGTTGCCAGCACCGATCCGCCTCTTTCGCAGAACACATTGATCATTTGCCTCAGGCAGGGCGGATCGGCGTCGATTACGTCGTCGGGCAGGATTACGGCAAACGGCTCATCTCCCACCAACTCTTTGGCGCACAGGACCGCATGGCCCAGCCCTAGAGGCTCTTTCTGCCGCACGTAACTGATCCGCGCCAGCGTGGCCACGCTGCGTGATACTTCGAGCAATTCCTTCTTCCCCCGGCGCTCCAGCGTGGCGTCCAGTTCAAAGCTATTGTCGAAGTGGTCTTCCATCGTGCCCTTGCCGCGGCCGGTGATGATGATGATGTGCTCGATCCCCGATGCGATTGCTTCTTCCACTCCGTACTGGATGATGGGCTTGTCGACCAGCGCAAGCATCTCCTTCGGAATGACCTTTGTGGCAGGCAGGAACCGCGTGCCTAGGCCTCCGGCGGGAAAGACTGCTTTCCGTACCCGTTTGCTCATCTCATCTCCTCAACTCTTCAGGTGCCAAGGCCGAAAATCAATTGATTGGCAAGCCTGTCATCTTGCGCTCCGCGATCAACAATCTATGTTTATCTTAGCGTGCCGCGGGGATCAAGTCGGTCTTCAGTAAGCTCTCCGGATGTAGCCCGCTTTCGTCAGCATACTAGAGCGTGGGTGAGTTATCTCCCATCATCGCCTCTCTCACAATCTTCACAGGTGGAAATCCCTGGCGCAAAAAATCATCGTGAAACTTCTCGAGCGAAAAGGCCGCGCCTTCCTTCTTTTCGAGGTCTTCGCGCAGCTTCAGGATCTCCAGCTTGCCGAGCGTGTAGTAGAGATAAGTGGGATCGCTGGTGCCGCGCTTCGTTTCCACAATCGCAGTTTCTTTTGACTGGTAGCCTTCCCGCTCGAAAAACTCCTCGGCCTGCGCCATTGTCATCTTGCCGGTGTGCATCTCGATGCCCACAATAAAGCGCGCGTCACGGAGCAACGCATCCTGCAACTGTCCCAGCCGCAGGAGTTTCGATTCGCGCTCATCTCTGGCTCCCGCTCCTGGCTGCCCATAGCCCTCGTCCAGCATCATCTGCTCGCAGTAGTGCGCCCATCCTTCAACATTTGTGTTGGCGCCCAGCAATTTACGCACGCGGCTCGGCGCCTTCGGAACCCACAGGAATTGCACATAGTGCCCGGGATAAGCCTCGTGCACAGCCGTCGAAATCACGGTGCCCACGTTGAATGAGTGCATGTAGCCCTCCACTTGCGCGGGTGTCATCGATGGATCCGGAAGGGTCACGTTGAAGTAGGCTTCGGTTGCGTGTGTCTCGTATGGCCCCGGAGTATCCATGCTGGCAAAGGTGGTAGCGCGCATGAAGGGTGGCGTTTCTTCCACGATTGGCCTGACGTTCGACGGAATGGTAACGATATGATGCGCATTGATGAAGCTCACTAATCCGTTGAAGGTCGCGCGAAAGCTGTTGAGCAACTGATCCGGAGCGGGATGATCCGCATCCAGTTCCTCCAGCACCTGGCGCGGCGTCTTGCTCGGATCCAATTCCGCTGCAACCTGCTTGAAGTGCGCTTGATTTTTGTGTAGATCAGCCCAGCCAATCTCCAGCAGCCTGTCCAGCGGCAAATCTACCATCTCGTCGTATTCGAGCTTCTTGCGAAAGGCGTCTGCGCCGATGCGAAAATCTCCGTTGGACCGGGCAAGCAGATCAGATTTGAGCCAGCCCTGATAGCTTTGCAGCGCCGCGATGACCGCGGCATTGGTCCGCGCAAACTCGGCCTTCAACTCGGCGTCGCTGGCATTTGCAAAGGCCAGCGGAACATCGTGCTCAAAGAAGCTGATGATCCCCGGCAATTGCTCAATGGCAATCTCGGTATAGACGCGCGGAGGATTCTTCAGATTTACGCGCGCCTCGGCCAGGAGCTTCGGCATCTGCTTCTCGCGCGCGACAAGCGAGCGCAGCCGCTGGTCCGGCGGCGCAAATTTGCGTTCCATAAGCACAAATGCGGCATTGGCGCAGGTACTCGAATAGTTGTCCGCGTTCTTCTCCCAGGGCCGGATGGTCTCCAGCGTCAACAGCGTGGACCGGATATTCCCGAGCACAATTTCCCGGTCACTGCGCGGAACAAAATCGGACACGGAGTTATCTGGATGAATGGCTTCGATGCGCTGTTCGAAGTTTTTCAGTGCCGCAATCTCCGCATCGATGGTTTTGCGCGAGTAATCCTCCAACTGGCCATCGTATTGGTGATACCCGACCGATGTCCCGTTTGTTGGCGAATAGGGGAAATACACCTGGTCGAAGTATTCGTCCGAGGCTCTCTGGAACTCCTGCTTCCAGTTCGGTTGCGTGGTCTGTGCGGAAAGGACGGAAGACATGCAAACTCCAAGTGCCATCAACAAACTTGCTTTCTTCATTGAATCTCACTTAAAGAAAACGTGGTAACTTATGCATTTATGGTTGCTGGCGCCAGGCTCTCCAGCACGTCTTGTATTTCGAGCAGGACTTCATCGGGCCGTGTGGCTCCCAAAGGATACTTCAGCAGCCCTTGCGGCGTGAATTGAGCGCCCCGCTTCGCATGTCTCGCCACCAGCCGCATCAGATGCTGCGGGTCGACGGCGGCGTTCTCCGTGAATCGGATCTGCACTTCGCCGCGCTTGCGGTCGATCTGCGCGATGCCGATCCGCTCGCATCTGAGCCGCAGCATGGCCGCTTCCAGCAGATATACCGTCGCATCGGGCAACGAGCCATATCGGTCCTGCATTTCTGCCCGGACCTCGTCTACGGCGGCTTCGCTCCTGGCGCCGGCAATCTTCTTGTAAAGCCTCAGCCGCTGGTTCTCCTCGGGAACGTAGCTCTCGTCAATACGCAAGGCGATGCCCAGGTTGAGTTGTGTCGCTGGCCGTTCTTCGCTGGTCTCGCCCTTCAGTTCCTTCACCGCGGCCTCAAGCATCGACGTGTATAACTCGAAGCCGACCGCCTCGATGTGCCCGCTTTGTTCGCCTCCCAGCATGTTGCCTGCGCCACGCAACTCCAGGTCCAGCGCGGCGATCTTGAATCCCGCGCCCAGATCGCTGAATTCCTTCAACGCCGCCAGGCGCCTGCGCGCAATCTCTGTGAGCTCGTTTTCCGGAGGAATAAGTAAATATGCATACGCTCTTCGATTTGATCGCCCTACGCGCCCGCGCAACTGGTAGAGCTCGCTCAGTCCATGCCGGTCCGCGCGGTTGATCAGGATCGTATTCGCCAGCGGAATGTCCAGCCCGTTTTCGATGATCGTCGTCGCCACCAGCACGTCAAACTCGTGGCGCATGAAGGCGAGCATCACCTTCTCCAGATCGCTTTCGCCCATCTGCCCGTGGCCGACGGCAACGCGCGCTGCCGGCACCAACTCCTGAATCCGCGCGGCAATTTCATAGATCGATTCCACGCGGTTATGCACAAAGTACACCTGCCCGCCGCGCTCCAGTTCCATTTCGACGGCTGAGCGCACCAGTTTTTCGTCGAACTTTGCCACGACCGTTTGAATCGCCATCCGGTCTTTGGGCGGCGTTTCGATTACGCTCATGTCACGCAGCCCGACCAAAGACATGTGCAGCGTGCGCGGAATCGGCGTGGCGCTCATTGCCAGCACATCGATCTCCTTGCGCATCTGCTTCAGCCGCTCCTTGTGGCGCACGCCGAAGCGCTGTTCCTCGTCCACGACCAGCAGGCCCAGATCCTGGAACTTGATATCCTTTGAGAGCAGGCGGTGCGTCCCAATCAGGATGTCAACCTTGCCAGTCTCGACCTGCTCCACAATCTGCTTCTGCTCCTTCGCCGTGCGGAAGCGCGAGATCATCTCGATGTTGATGGGGAACTGCGCAAACCGCCTCTTGAAGGTCTCGAAGTGTTGGAAGCTGAGCACGGTCGTCGGCGTCAGGACCGCGACCTGCTTGCCGTCCTGCACGGCCTTGAAGGCAGCGCGCATGGCCACTTCTGTCTTACCGTAACCCACGTCGCCGCAGAGCAGGCGGTCCATCGGCGTGGTCGCTTCCATGTCTTCTTTGATCGCCTGAATGGCCGCCAACTGGTCTTCGGTTTCGTTGTAGTCGAACGCGTCCTCAAACTCGCGTTGAAATTCATTGTCCTGTGAGAAAGCCGTTCCCTCGGCCGTTTGCCTTGTCGCATACAGCTTCAGCAGCTCCGCCGCCATGTCCTGCATGGCCTTGCGCACGCGCGCTTTGGTCTTGGTCCACTGCTGCGAACCGAGCTTGTTCAGCACCGGCGCCGGTCCCGACTCCGTCGAGCGGTACTTCTGGATCAAGTCCAGGCGCGTCAGCGGCACATAGAGCTTGGCCTGCTCGGCAAACTCCAGGATCATGAACTCCACTGAGAGCCCGTCCTGCGTGATCTCCTTCAGTCCCTGATATTGCGCGATGCCGTGCTCCACGTGCACAACGTAATCACCGATGCTGAGGTCGCGAAAGTCCGAAACGAACGCCGCGGTCGCCGCGGTTTTTGACCGCTTTGGCGCGGGTCGCGCCATCACGTCCGCTTCGTCGGAGAGATCATTGGCCCCGAAGACGATCAGGTTCGCGCCGGCAAAGCTCACGCCTGAAGCAAGCGGCGTGCGCACAATCACCGGCACGCGCAGATCGCCGGCCAGGTAGCTGCCCTCGTCCAGGATCATTTCGCCGCCGGGGCGCGTTACACGGCTGCCCAGCCGGTAGGGAACCTGGTACTCGCGGAGCACGGTTGCCAGCCGTTCCACCTCGCCCTGGTTTGGCGCGGCCAGCACAATCCGCGTCTCTGCCGCCATCAGGTTGCGCAACTGTTCGGTCAGCGCGGGAATTGAGCCGTGGAATCTGAGTGTGGGCCGCGTCTGCAGTTCGATTTCGCCCAGCGTGGAGTCTTCGTCCAGCACGTCCACCACGCCCAATTGATCCAGGTCCAGCCCCATGTGCGCGTCCAGTGACGCCTGCAATACCTCCGGCCGCAGATAGATATCTTCCGGGCGGATCAGCGACCCGATCCCCGACCGCTCATGCCGCTGCTCCACCTTGTTCCACCAGCGATCAATCTGGTTACGCACCATTGCCGGCTCGTCGACAAAGAGGGCGCACCGGGGCGCCAATGAGAGGAGCGATTTCTGCGCTCCAGCCACGGTGGTGAAGAATTCCCACCCCGGAAACACGCTCACCCCGCCAGCCGCCGCTGCCTCCACGGCCATCTCCTCGATCGCCTCTTCGTCTGAGGTTTCCACTTGCACGCGATCCCGGCTCAACCGCGCATGGACCGCTGCCAGCAGTTGCTCGGTCACCGGCGTTTCGGTGAGCGGAAGCAGAAGAGTCTCGTCGAGGCCGGTCTGGGACCGCTGCGTCTCCGGATCGAACTTGCGTATGGTGTCAATCTCGTCGCCGAAGAATTCGATGCGCACCGGGCGATCGGCTTCTGGAGAATAGACGTCCAGGATGCCGCCCCGCCGCGTGAACTGCCCCGGCATCTCGACCAGATCCGCCTGCGTATAGCCCACGCTGGCCAAGTGCCCGGTCAGCACCTCAAGGTCCACCTCTTCACCGCGCCGCAGCGTTACCGCCAGCCCGGCATAATACTCGCGGTCGAACAGCCTGAGCGCAGCAGCTTCCACGGGCGCTATCAGGATCGAAACCGCGCCTGTGGCCAGCTTCCACAAAGCGGCCGCACGCCGTTCCTGTACATCGGGATGGGGAGAAAGATTTTCGAAGGGAAGCACATCGTGGGCCGGCAGCCGCACGACCCGCTCCGGGTCCACGGCGCCGGTCAGCTCGCAGCCGGCCTTGAGTAGCGGCTCCAGCGCCTCGGCGGCCTTGTTGTCGGCCACCACCAGAATGACCGGCTGCTTGGCCGCCCGCGCCATCAGCGGCACGTACAGCGCCCGCGCGGTGGCGGTCAATCCGGACACACGTCTCCGCCCCGTACCCAGGCTCAGATGCCTGCGAACGCGCTCAAATGCCGAACCGTGCTCCAGATCCGCAAAGATTTCGCGGACAAACGGGAGGATCATCTGGATTCAGTTTAGCAGCGGAAGGAGTCGCACATCGACCGCTAGAGGAATCACGCCTTCAATGATCCCGATGGCTCGTTGCATGTGATTTTCGCGTCGATCTTCCGTAGAATCACCGCGTGGCTGCGGCGAACTGTGGGGTGGTTCAATACTTGCAGTCCGGCCATTTCCGCTGCCTGCACTTCTCTCTGGAATTCATCTGTTTTCACATGCCCTGATGGTTCGGCAAAAAAGAGCAAGCCCCCCGGCTTCAGCGCATTTGCTGCTTCGTCGAAGAACGTCTCCGCCGAAGGCATCTCGTGTACAGCGGCAAAGGTAAAGACAAAATCCACCGTGCCCTCCAAATCATCGAGACCCATCCTCTCCGGCCTGGCCAGCCGCGTTTCGATGCGCTCCGCGAGGCCGGCCTTAATGGCCCGCCGCCGCAGCCCCGCCAGCATCTTCGCTTGAATATCCACCGCGATCACCCGTCCGGCTGGGCCAACCAGGCGCGCCAGCGGCAGGGTGAAGAAGCCCATGCCCGGCCCGGGTTCCAGCACCGTCATCCCTTCCCGGAGATACGGCGCAAGTAATTGCTCAGGATTTTCCGCGATCCAGCGGCGTATCGGGCTGGCCAGTAGAGAACCGATCCACCAAGGGCAGACATGCTTCGCCATGCGGTGCTTTCGTCCTTTCTCTCGTCACCCAGATTGCGAATGCCCTGCTGGGGAGTTCCCAAAGCACTTCGGGTCTGCTCAGACGATACGCCCGTCCTGACGGGCCGGTTCCTGAGATGCAGTCAGGCCGGATTCCCCGGGGAGCGCCATCGTTGCGTTATTGAGTCTGCCCCGGATCCGTTGCCCGGGCAACGAAGGCCGCGAAACATTGGTTTACTCTTTAGTTAATTAGTAACCCATTTGCGATTACTTCAAGCAGGGGAAACTTGTCTCAAATCGCTTCCCAACATCTGCCAGATATGGATAATGAGCCTGTTAAGGAGCGGCGGGAGCTTCGCAATCGAGGGGATTCTGCGGGGTCTGGTTTCGAGCCATCTTCCTGGTATTTCAGAGATTCCGGTTCCCACGATGGCCGCCGGCAGCTGCCAATTCTCTTGCCCCGAGCGCATGCTCGCGGCATTCAGGTTGACCGGCAAGCCAAAGAACGACGGTGAATCGAATGGATCAGCCCCAATCATCCTCGCCTGATATGTCGGCGAGCTACGCCTTCGGCAGTTTCCGGTTGGATGCCGATGGTTCGCTTTTCCGCGGGGATGCTCTGGTCCATCTGCCCCCCAGGGAACTGGCGGCGCTGCGCCTCCTGCTTGCGCATGCCGGTCAGATCGTCACACCTTCGCAATTGAAGCAGGCGCTTTGGGGTGATGTCCATGTCACTGCTGATAGTCTCCCCAAGTGTCTCTCTTCGCTGCGGGCGCATCTGCAGCCGGAAGAGTTCATCCAGACCGTCTACAAGCGCGGGTATCGCTTCACGGCCGATGTGCGATCACGCGGCCCCGCGCCGGCTGGTACGCTTCCCCGCCTGGCGATCGTGCCTTTTGCCGCTGATCACGGCGTGCCGGAATACCTCGGTGCAAGCGCCGCCGAGGAAACCGGCATCCGTCTTACCCGATCGCGCCAGCCCATTGTTTCGGTCTTGGCCAGAGACTCGGTCTTCACTCTGTCGCGCCGGGGGCTCACTGCGCAGCAGATTGGCGAAACCCTCCGTGCCGACCTCGTCCTCACGGGCACTCTCCGCATGTTACCGGCGCACTTCCGCCTTCGGGCCGAGATGATTCGCGTATCCGATGGCGCGCAGATCTGGGTTGAAGATATGCTCGTCGAGCGAAACCGGATTGCAGCACTGGAAGCGGAACTGGCCATCCGGCTGGAATTCCGCCTGCATCAGGGCGGCCTGTCCATCTCAGCGGGCGCTGCCGAGGCCGAGCCGGAAAACAAACCCCAGCACCTTGAGGCCTTCGAAATCTTCCAGCGGGCGCATTACGAGTGGCAGACCCTGCAGCGCCACCGCATGCAGGACGGCATGCAGCACCTTATGCGCGCCATCGAACTTGATCCCGCGCTGATCCCCGCCCATATAGACCTTGCGAATCTTTGCGTCACCGAGGCACTTTACGGCTTCATGACTCCATCTGCCGCCGCCGATATGGTGCGC
>JAJZVZ010000274.1 GCA_021846945.1 Acidobacteriota bacterium
TGGCGGGTCTCGGATTTCACCAGTGCCGCCTCTGGCGTCGAGCTGGAAAACACGAACTTCGCAGGTCCCTCAAAAAAGTACACGCGGTTTTGGGTCCCCGGCGGTGGTCTGTTGTTTCAAGGCTACGATCTGAATCGCTCCTATAAAGATTGTGATGTCTTTGTCTCGCTTGCCAAGCTGAAGGAGCACAGCACCGCCGGCCTGACGGGAGCAATGAAAAACCTGTTCGGGATTACCCCTACCACCATCTACGGCGAAACCGCCGGCGTGGATGAGCCGAGTCGGGAGGCAGGTGGAGCACGGGCCATGCTGCACAACGGCAACCGCCAGCCTTCCCGGAGCGCGCTGCCAGAGCTTGACCCGCATTCGCCGCGCGACCCCGGCTATCGCGTCCCGCGGGTGACCGTCGATCTGGTAGCGGCGCGGCCCATCCACCTGAGTATTGTCGATGGCATTGAAACCGTAGCGGGCGGCGAAGGTCCGTGGGTAAAAAGGATGCGGGCGGTTCCTCCCGGTTTGCTGATTGCGGGCACCAATTGCGTCACCACCGACGCTGTTTGCGCCGCGTTGATGGGCTTCGATCCGATGGCCGACCGGGGCACGCCTCCCTTTGAACACTGCGACAACACGCTGAAGCTGGCCGAGGAACAGGGGATTGGCACGCGCAACCTGAAGCGCATTGAAGTGATCGGACTTCCGATCGCCAAAGGCCGGATCGAATTCCGCAAAGTATAGAGATACGCGTAAGCCAGCTCGGGCTCTGGGCGACCGCTTCAGGTACACGTTGGTCTGGGAGATGCCAGCACTAGCTGAACAGCGCGTCATCCCACGACTGCGGTTCGTCCCACATCGGCGTGGGTTCGAAGTATCCTGTTCCCGGCTTCAGATGGCGCTTCACCTCGTCGTCGTTCAGGATCACGCCCAGGCCGGAGCTCTCCGGGACCTTGATGAAACCCTTGTTGACAATCGGCTTTTCAATTCCTGTCACCAGGTCCTGCCAGAAGGGCACATCCAGGGAATGGTTCTCGAGCGCGAGGAAGTTCCGCGTCGCTGCGGCGCAGTGAACCGACGCCATGCAGGACACCGGGGTTCCCGCGAAATGCATCGCCATGGGTAAGCCGTAGCGGAAAGCCATGTCGCCGATATGGTGAGTCTGGAGAATACCGCCCGAGGTAGCCAGGTCGGGATGAATCTTATCGACCGCATGTTCCTTGCAGAGCGTCTCGAAGTCTGAAAAACGGTAAATATCTTCTCCGGTCAAAATGGGAGTGGGACTGGCTTGCTGAATCTCCTTCAACAGATCCGTGTAGTACCAGGGAATAACATCCTCCATCCATTCCAGATTGAATTTCTCGTACGCCTTGCCCAGGCGAATGGCAGACTTTACGCCAATATGGCCGAGATGATCCATCGACAAGGGCATGTCATAGCCGATGTTATCTCGCACCGCGGCAACATACTCGCACAGCCGATCTATGCCTTTGTCGGTGACTTCGGTGGCGAGAAAAGGATGAGGTTGCTCGTGCAACTCCCACTTGTCCTGACCGGCAGGCCGCATCACCATGCCCGGCATTCCATCTAAAACGTTGATGCCCAGATCCATCTTCATCCAGGTCAGGCCCATCGCCTTGCGTTCTTTGGCGCGCAGCCCGTACTCTTTCGGGTCCAGCGATTCCGTGGTATCCGCGTAGATGCGGATCGAATCGCGCCACTTGCCGCCGAGCATCTGGTAGACAGGAATGTTGTAGACCTTGCCTGCAATGTCCCAAAGCGCCATCTCGACCGCGCACACACCACCGGCCTGGCGGGCGTTGCCGCCAAACTGGGCAATCTTCTGAAACAGGAAATCAATGTTCAGAGGATTTTCGCCGACAATGCGGCTCTTCAACACCATTGCGTACTGCGGACCGGCGGCATCGCGCACCTCGCCGAGGCCGTAGACGCCTTGGTTGGTGTCGATGCGGATGAGAACGCAGGGGCTTGGACCCGGTTTAACGACGACCGCATAGCGCATGTCTGTGATCTTCAAAGCCGATGGGCTGGAGGCTGGATTCACGTTTTTGATTGCAGGCGCTGCGGCCTCTGCAGTCCGGCCAAGAGCGCTGCCGGCCAGCACTGCCAACGACGATTTGAGAACGCTGCGACGGTTGTAGCTGGACCTGCCCTTGCCAGAATTGCTCATAGATTCTATCTCTCCTAACTTTGCAATCCATCCTACTACCACGCCGGCTTGGATCGAGCCTGCCTGGACGCGGAGACGAGTCTGTGGAAGAATTCAAGGCGCAAACAAAATGCAATTCATGGAGCCGTCAATGACGAAGCCCGATCTCTCGCGAAGAAGTCTGATCAAGGGCCTGGTAGCGACAGCCCTGGCGCCCGCGTTGCTCAGGTTCGCGGCCTCCGCACAGGCTCAGGAGAAGCCATGGTGGCTAGGCGATGGCATGCCGCAGGAGAGTGCCGATACACCTAAGATTGCCTGCGGCATCAATCTTTCCGGCGGCGTTACAGACGCTGCCATTCGCGGTGTTGTGCAGTTGGGTGTGTATCACGTGCTGAGCGGCGGTCCGGCGCTCCCCTGGAGGGCGAGCGATCTAGAGCTCCTGGTCGACAAGCTCAAGGCAAACGGTGTGACACTGGGCAACCTGATGATCGACGGCTTTCCCAACACCGTCTATGGCCGGCCGGGGCGGGACGAGGAGATCGAAAAAGTCAGGCAGTCGATTCAGGCCGCGGGACGGGTGGGCATCCCGGTCGTCGAGTATAACTTTTACGCGCACCGGGCCATGGAAGGTTATTACGAAGAAGTGGGCCGTGGCGGCGCCGGATTGACAGGCGCGGACTACGACCGGATGAAGGACCTTCCGCCGCTCCCCGCTGAGGGCGCGCACACCCTGAGCGAGATGTGGGCCAACATCACTTATTTTCTCAAGGCTGTGATACCGGTTGCGGAAAAATCGAACGTGCGGATGGCCCTCCATCCCAACGATCCGCCCTTCCCACTCAGCCGCGGTTCACAACAGATCATGGCCACGCTGGACGGGTGGAAGCACCTGATCACGATTGTCGATAGCCCGGCCAATGGGATCACGTTTGATTGCGGGGTCACCAGGGAAATGGGCGAGGACCCGGTCGCGGTCTGCCGCTACTTCGGCTCCAGAGACCGCATCAACCACGTGCACTACCGCAACCCCCATGTCGCCAAGCCCTACGTGAAATACGACGAGGGTTTCATCGACGGAGGCGACGTGAACATGTTCGCGGTGATGCGGGAACTGGTGAAGCTGAAGTATTCGCGCGAGCTCTATCCGGAACATCCGCGCGCCCTTGACTATGACCGCGCCCGGGGACCGATTCACGGTTATCCCGGCTGCGGTGGTTATACCGGGGACGTGTATGACATTGCCTATGCGAAAGCCATGCTGCAGGCCGCCCTGGAAGTCGAAAAATCCGGCTGATTTCTGGTATTTCGCCAACCTAATGCGAAACCTCTACCGGCATCCTTCGCCGTTACTGCTTGATCACTGTACCGTCCGGGAGACGAATCTCTCCCCAGCCGCCATTCAACCGGCTGGCCGTAAACGGAGACTTAGCAGCCTCCTTCTCGTCAACCTCAATTCCCCATCCAGGCTTCTCGCTTGCCCACAGATAGCCGTCTTTCATCTCCGGGCATCCTTGAAAAATCGCCTGCGTTCGCTCATTGAAGGCCGAGTACTCCTGAATGCCGAAGTTGTAGCTCACCAGGTCCAACGTGACGTTGGCCATATGCCCAACCGGCGAAACATCACCGGGGCCGTGCCATGCGGTTCTCACGCCAAACTGTTCGGCGAGGATTGCAATCTTGCGTCCGGGACTGAATCCACCTACTTGCGAGAGATGCACGCGGATGTAGTCGATCAGTCGTCCTTCAATCAGCGGCTGCCATTCATGCGGGTTATTGAAGAGTTCACCCATGGCGATCGGGGTGGCGCAATTCTGCCGGATCTGCTGGAAGTAACCCAGATCTTCCGGTGAAAGCGGGTCTTCAAGAAAGAACATTCGATACTGCTCGGCTTCCTTGCAAAACTGCACTGCCTCATTGGGTGTCAGACGCTCATGCATGTCATGGAGCAACTCGACCTCGTCGCCCAGTTCCCGGCGGCAGACATCAAGCAGCTTCAAATTGCGGCGCATGGCATAGGCAGGCTCGAAGACCGGCTGATCGTGGAGAGCCTGCGGGCGTTTGTCACTCGACTGTGCCGCGCCATAGCCTGCCATCCCGGGAAGCTCCACCTGAACGCGCACGTGACGGAAGCCTTGGTCCATGTACTTCTTTGCGCTCTCGACCACATCCTGAAACTCAGCGCCGCTGGCGTGGGCATAGCAATCGACGGCCTCGCGACATTTCCCGCCGGCGAGCTGATAGACGGGCATTCCGGCTTGCCGCCCCTTGATATCCCAGAGTGCCTGATCGATGCCGCTGAGAGCATTGTTCAGCACGGGGCCGTTCTTCCAATAAGAGCTGTCGTAGCAGGACTGCCAGATGTCTTCAATCCTGTCGGTTGTCTTATTCAGCAGGAAGGGCTTGAGGTACTTTTCAACCGCGGGCTTGACTAGGTCCGCCCGCTGCGTAAATGTGGCGCAGCCGTAGCCATAAAGTCCGGGCTGATCCGTGGTGATCTTGACCACCGTCAAGCGGGCACCGTCGGGTTCGCATTCAATCACGCTGATATCTTTGATCCGCGGCTGCGGGGTTCCCCGCATGGCGCGCGCAACCTGTTCCTCTGCTTCCACGTAGCGGGGAACAAGGACGAGCATCCCCGATCCTGCGATGATCTTCAAAAAATCACGCCGATGTGGGTACATTTCTCAGCCCCCCGCAATTCACT
>JAJZVZ010000058.1 GCA_021846945.1 Acidobacteriota bacterium
CGTCAGGGTTTCCCCCATTGCGCAAAATTCCCCACTGCTGCCTCCCGTAGGAGTCTGGACCGTGTTTCAGTTCCAGTGTGTCCGTGCGCCCTCTCAGGCCGGATACCGATCATCGTCTTGGTGGGCCATTACCCCGCCAACTAACTAATCGGCCGCGACCCCCTCCTCAAGCAGATTGCTCTTTTGACCCGTAGGTGTTATGCGGTATTAGCCCAGGTTTCCCTAGGTTATTCCCCACTCGAGGGTAGGTTAGTCACGTGTTACTCACCCGTGCGCCACTTTACTCATGGATTGCTCCACTTTCTCGTTCGACTTGCATGTGTTAGGCACGCCGCCAGCGTTGATTCTGAGCCAGGATCAAACTCTCGTTTGAAACCTGATGCCTTCCCGGTCGACGGAGGTCAATCCGGGTTGGCCGTGTCTGCGCTTAAAGCAACAGACACCTTACCTTGTGAGATTGATCAAGCCAAACCTGATCGCATCTCACGACTGGCACGTTCAACCAATTTGTCAAAGATCCTTAAGGACTTTCCGCCTAGGCGGCGTCCCTTGGGATCGAGGCCCAAACTTCATTGTTTGGGGTGTCCTCGAACTTGTTGCGCTTGCCGATTTCACGCTTTGATTGCGCTTACCGGCATTTTTGCGCGAACTTTTTAACCATATCGGAACCAACCTATTCTGTCAAGCCAACTTGCCATTTTCGCAGGAGGCCGCTTCAACACCATGTTGACGGTTGTTCCTCTGTTGCGAACGGCGGCCGGCTACAACCCAAGGGCGTGCTCCGACAGTTCCGCGCAGCGCATAAATATCAAACAACGGCCAGCGATACCGCCCGAGCCAGCGAGGCTCGCGGGAGATATTCTCCCGGGTCGTGCAATGGCTTGTTCTCTGTGGGATTCCCTACAGGGGCTCTGGGGATACTTACTTTAACCCGACCCAACGAACCGGCTCCCCATTTCCCATCGCGGGCAGGCCACGCGGCCACCGGGAGGCTCCACTGCTCACTTGCAACTTTCAAAGAGTAGCACAGCCCGGGCGCCGTTGCAAGTCAAGAAATCCACAATTCAATCAGCCTTCCTTTCGACCCGCGGCCTGGCATTCCGGCAGTATCCTGAACCTCTGGAAATCATCCATTTTTCTCGACTTCGCACTACAATCAACCCTTGCTCTCTGCTGCCCAACGCGAACGTGTCAACATCGTCCTGGTCTCGCCGCGCAATCCCCTCAACATCGGCGCGGCCGCGCGCGCCATGGCCAACTTTGGATTTACGCGGCTTTCTGTAGTGGCTCCGCACGAGCCCCACTGGCAGGAGGCGCGATCGGCGATCGGAGCGAGCGACGTTCTCCAAAGCGCAAGACTCTGCACGACCGTGGCCGAGGCGGTGGCCGGGTGCACGCTGGTCCTCGGCACCGGGACGCTGGATCGCCGCAAGCCGGAGCAGTCGGTTGTTCCCTTGCCCGAGTTGGCTCCGCTGGTCGCTCAAGAGATCACGCGGAGTGGCCGCGTAGCCGTCATCTTCGGCTCGGAAAAGCGCGGGCTGTCCCGCGAAGACCTGGCGTACTGCCATCTGCTGGTGGAGATTCCCACGGATCCCCACCAGCCATCCATGAACCTGGGGCAGGCCGTCGCGGTTTGCCTGTACGAGCTGGCCTCACGGCTCCCTGGGCGGACTTCGGCAGCAGGCCGCCGGCCGGACAAACCCGCACCCGATCCGTCGCGCCTTGCCGCCTCTTCGGGCAGCCTGGAGCGGCTGGCAGAGGTGGCGGAAAAGGTGATGCAGGCGGCAAACTACTCCCCCGCCGAGATGCGCGAGGCCAACCGCCATGACCTGCGCCTGCTCCTGCGCAGGTTGGCGCTCACCGAAAAGGACACGAGGCGCGTCCTGGGCCTCTTCCGGCGGATTCTGTGGCGTCTGGAGCATCGTTCCGTACCAAGAAAACCCGGCAAAGTTCCGCATGACGAGTGAACCTGGAAGGCTGCATTTCAGCACGCCGGAAACCGGAGCCCCATCCAGTCGCGCCTATCTGCAAGACCGCCGTAAGACGCCGACTGATGCGTTGGCAGGCGCTGTCTTACCTTGCCTGCGGGCGCCTTGCGCCGGGGTAAGGCAAAACCGCCCAACCCGCATCGTCATGGGCACAGCGTCTCGCCGTCTTGCTCCAGCGAGCTTTCGTCCTCCACTACTCTTCCTGGCGGATGATCTCTTCAAGTTTGGGCTTGTGCTTGGCGGCGCGGTCGGAGCGTGGTTTTGCATCGATAACCCGGGCGGGCCTGGGCTGGCCGACACGCTCGCGGGCGTTGGCCTTGACGGCCTTTGCGGCTGAAAAGCGGGCTGGCTTGCGTTTGGCCATGGCTAAGGATGAGTATGGAGGAAAAGGCGCCGGAGGGAAAGAACCGGTTTCCCGCGCGACGAACTTTACGGCAGGGGAACTTACGGAGGGCCAAACAGGATGGAAGAGCGAGATTTTTTTAACGAGACTACGGAGCAGCGGACGCACGTGCTCACCTGCCCCAAATGCGGTCAGGCGGGAGAGTACAAGGTAACGTGGGTAGTACGGCGTAAGCGAGCGCAACTGCCTCGTGGTGCGGACGAGCGCGACCGCGCGCGATTCGCCAAGGCGCAGTCCTACATGGTACGGCGTGACGACAAATTGTCTTGCGCAAATATCCGCTGCCGCAAGCCGTTTGAGATCACTACACTGCAATCGTTGGCGTTTCTGATGGATTAGGCCGGACGCGACATCTTCTTCCCTCAACCTCCGCACACCTCGGGAGGCGGGCGTGCACAGCCCTGTTGCTTCGAGGCGTACCATGTGGATTCCATCGGGTATCCGGGCTCGCTCTGCCGCGGCCCTGCTGACCGTCTTCGTACTGTTGGGTGTGTCGCCCGCTCTCTCCCAGCAGGCGCCCGTTCAACTCCCCAAGCCGCAAATCACAGGTGGTATGCCCCTGATGCAGGCGCTGGCTCAGCGCAGGACGACACGCGCCTTTCGCGACCAGGCACTGCCCCTGCAAACGCTCTCGAACCTGCTGTGGGCTGCCTTTGGCGTGAACCGGCCGCGCGAAGTAAAGCCGGGGCTGGGCCGCACCGCGCCATCGGCTATGAACAGCCAGGATATTGAGCTCGACGTGGTGCTGGCCGACGGCGTTTATGTATATGAGGCCGATAAGAATACCCTGCGCCCCATCGCCGCAGGCGACGTGCGCGGCAAAATCAGTCCGCCGGCAGCCGCTCAAGCGGCAGTGACGATCGTCTATATGGCTCCGGTCAAAGACACCTTTGCCCAGGTGGATGCCGGCTTTATCGGGCAGAATGTTTACCTGTTTGCAGCCTCGGAGGGACTGAACGCCTGGTTCTACACATTCCACAGGCTCGACGTATCGGCTGCGGTAAAGTTGCCGCCGGACCGACAGGCTCTCTACGCGCAATCGGTTGGCTATCCGCCCATGTAGGTGAGGCATACTCCGAAAATCCCGCACCACGGAGGCACGGGCGATCGGGAGGCCCGGACCATCGCGAAGAAGGATTTTTGCGCCGCGGCATACAGGGTGCCAGCACCTCATGCAACTTAACTGGCGCGAAGGCGGCTGCATGTGATTGAATCGGGAGTAAGCGGACGGGCCCGGAGGTCACCAGCGGGGCCCGCGAGGAGAACTTAATGGCAAATTCTCTGCTTCCCCCCGAAGAGCGCAACCTGACTCCCGACCAGGTTGAGGCGCTGGACAAGCGGCGCGACCTGGGTCACACCTTTCTCGTTATCGCCTGCCAATTCACCGTGATTGCCACTGTCCTGCTGCTGTGGGTCGGTCAGGATCTGACCTATTCACCCGGCTGGGATCATCCCATGTTTTATTACTTTGTTCTTGCGTTAGTGCTCGTCGCGGTCTTCGGCATCACCGGCCTGATTCTGCGCCGTGGAACGCCGCGTATCGATTAGATTCGGTTCGCGGCTGTATGCTACCCCGTTGTGATCACCGCAATATTGGCGCAAGACGGTTTAGCCTTGAGAGTGCCGATGGCCGCTGCTTCCCTTCCCGCTACCCGCACGCCGCCTCTCGATTCCAGGCTCACGGACAGTTATGGCCGCGTGATACACGACTTGCGTGTGTCCATCACCGACCGGTGTAACTACAGGTGTGTCTACTGCCGCACCGGCGAGGCGGGGCCGCAGTATCCCGAACTCGCCATCGGCGAGTATCTGCGTCTGATCAGGCTGTTCGTGGATCTGGGCATCACCAAGGTGCGACTCACCGGCGGCGAGCCTTTGCTGCGGCGCGGGCTCCTCGACCTGATCAAAGAGCTGGCGGCGCTGCGCACAGTGGAAGGCGAGCCGCTGGATCTGGCGCTTACCACTAATGGCCACCTGCTCGAATCACTGGCCGAAGCGCTGAAAGCCTCCGGGTTGGATCGTGCGACGGTCAGCATGGACGCGGTAGACGCCGCCACCTTTGAGCGGATCACCCGGGTCCCGGGCAGTTTTGCAACTGTGCTCCGGGGCATTCGCGCCGCCCGCACCGCCGGCCTCACACCGCTCAAAATCAACTGCGTGCTCCTGCGCGGCTTCAATGACGACCAGATTGAAGGCTTCGCCCGGTTTGCCCGCGAGGAAGACGTAGTGGTGCGTTTCATCGAGTTCATGCCTCTGGAAGAGGGTCGTCTCTGGTCGCCGGAGATCGTCGTTCCGCTCGCCGAGATCGTGGAGCGGATCAGCAAAGTCCTGCCGCTGGTGGAGTTGCCGCGGCGCGAGGCCAGCGAAACGGCGCGGCGTTACACGTTTACTGACAGGGTGGGTGAGATCGGCATCATCGCGCCCGTAACCCGGGCCTTCTGCGGGGCCTGCAGCCGGGTGCGGCTCACCTCCGACGGCAAAATTCGCACCTGCCTGTTCTCGCAGGTCGAGCACGATCTCTACGGGCGCATGCGGGCTGGCGCGGATGACCAGGAGCTACGCTCATACATTCACCATACCGTGCAGGGTAAGGAAGCACGTCACCACATTGGAGAGCCAGGGTTCCTAAAGCCGTCGCGGTCGATGGTGCATATCGGGGGCTGACCGCCATGTCCATCCTAAAGCGCTGGCAGCGCAAGGGCAGGCTGAAGCGATGCGCTACATCCACGCTCCGCTCACTGACCGGCGAGAAAAAAGTTGCAGAGAGACTCCTTGCAAAGGGTCCAACAATGAAGCACGAAATGCAAGAAAATATCCCGCTCGCTGATCTGCTTGTTTTTCACCAGCTGGCTCGCTCGCTCACCGCAAGTTTCGACCTGGATACCATCCTGCGTACGATTCTTGAGCACATGGAACGGTTTATCGAAGCTGAACTGTGGACGCTGCTGATGGTCGATGACGCCAGCCAGGAGCTGTATTACGCCATCGCTGCCGGAGGGCGGCAGGAGGCTTTGCGCGAACTGCGCGTCCGGATGGGCGAGGGCGTAGCCGGCTGGGTTGCGGAGCACGGCGAAACGCTCATCGTTCCCGAATCGGAGCATGATCCGCGCTTAAGGAAGGAGCTTGCCGTCAAGTCTCAGGGCGTGCGTTCAGTGATTGCCATGCCACTGCGCGGTCGCAAAGGAACGCACGGCGTGATCGAAATCCTCAATCCCCGCGCCGATCAGATGACCGATTACACGATCGCGTTCCTTCATATTCTGGCCGATCACGCGGCCATTGCCATCGAAAACGCGCGCGACGTGGCCCGCATCCAGCAACTAACCATCACCGACGATACCACCGGTCTCTACAACGTCCGCCATCTCTACGACGTCCTGGGACGCGAGTTGGAACGGTGCAACCGTCTGCGCTTGCCAGTAAGCCTGGTCTTTCTCGATTTGGACCGCTTCAAGCTGGTCAATGACGAATTTGGCCACCTGGTGGGCAGCGAATTACTGGCGCGCACCGGGCAGAGGCTCCAGGAATTGAGCCGCAAACAGGATGCGTGCTTCCGGTACGGCGGCGATGAGTTCGTCATCCTGCTGCCGGAGACCGGCGCCGAAACCGCTCTGGCGCATGCCCGCACCTTGCTCAATGGGCTCGTGGAAACATCATTCCGAATGAAGAACGGGCTTGAGTTGCGGGTAAGCGCGAGCGTAGGCGTAGCTACCGCGCCCGGTGACGGCGGTACGCTGCACGCCATCATCGGCGCGGCCGACGCGCGCATGTATGCGGTGAAGAGTAACGGACGCGGCCAGGTACGGGGATAAGAGCATGGGACGCCGGCATCGTCGACTGGCGATGCCGGCATCCTGACGGGCCGGCTCCTGGTATCTACTCAATCCCCCACGGCTGGAGCACTTCTCCTTTTGCCGTATGCCGAAACCGGGAATTCAAGTGGTGGTTCCCTCAAGGAAACGCCACCTTAAGTTGTAATCGCAAGGGCTGCATGCGAAGGAGAAGTGCTCTAGAATCCCTGTTCGGTAATGTGAACAGAGTGATCCAGGCGGAAAGTAAGAAGGGTTTCCGCAGGTAGAACGATCTGACGGTTGCCCGTAAAGGCGGTGCCAGCCGTACCCGCGCCGGCACCAGCGAGCGCGCCGATCAGCGCGCCCTTGCCGCCGCCGGCCAATCCGCCGATGAGTGCGCCAAGACCTGCGCCACCGCCGGCAAAGAGCGCAGTCCGCTTGCCCTTGCCCTTTTCCACGCGCTCAACGGTACTGGTTGCCACCCTATAAGTGCCCCAGCGTGTCTGTATCCGGTCCAGACGGATGGCAAGATAGGCCGCGCCCTTGAATCGACCCAGCGGCTTGGCATCAACCACCGTACCTTGCGCGCGCAGGCCCCGGGGGATGACAACATGCCCGTTTACGACCACATCATCCACAACGGTTGCCGTGAAGGTGTCGCCGGTCATGCTGAGCTTCGACCCCAGATCCTGATCAAGGCGGACTCGAACGCGGGTACCAGCGGGAAGATCCACCACTTGCGGCGGGGGTGGTTGCACCGGAGCGGAAGGAACTCCTTGTCCGGGCGCTCCCGGCTGCCCGGGTTGGAATTGCCCGGCATTTTGCGCGGCCTGCGGGGTCTGGCCATTCTCTTGCGCGCTGGTCTGCTTCGTCTTGGATTTACATCCACTCAATGACAGCGTCATGGCCAGCGCCAAAGCGGCAAAGGGAAATAACTTGCGATGGTAGTTCATACCGCTAACTCCTTATGGGAAAGTCGGATTACGGCGGCCTGGATTAAGAAAGGTGCAAATGCACCACCGGCATCCAGTAGGTTTGCAGAAAAAGCGCCGGAACTTTGCGCACGAACTTGCCAGACCGGCACTGATTCCAAGGGTTTTAACACAATAGCGCGTCTAGCGTTATGCCTTTCCCCCTGTGCGCAAAAGGAGGCGGACCTGCCAATTCTGCGGGATATACGGACTGGATCATTTCCCGCATGAGTTTGGAAGCAATTAGATGCTACACCACCCTCTTGGTCTGCACAACAAATATTGAGCCGGCTCGATCCGGACCTGAACTGGACTCCGTGTCTCCGGGACAGAGCCTGCGATTGACTTCTATATTTGTTTTCATGGAGATGAGGTTTTCTTGCTCGACGACAAAACGTCGCAGTTTTAGAGACGCGCGAGCGGCGCCGCCCCCCCGGGGCGATGCCAAAGGCCAGGAATGAGTGCGCCACGGCGGACAGCGATGTAACTGCACCGGTGTTTCGAATTAAGCGCTGCGGTCGGGCAAAGCGGCACAAAGGCGCGAAGGTCCATGCAGCACTCGATCTGCAGGGACATTTGCCGTCTCTGCATGTGACTGCCCGGCCAATGAGCAGGAACGAACCGCATGCATAGCCCATGCTTCCAACCCGGGCGCAGGCGAAACGTGGGGATGCGTTTACCGCAGCCACGACGCAGTCACAGTCGAGCGACCGTGATCGCACAGCGCCGTGCGAAACCGGGATCCACCAGGGCGCCGGGTTCATTTCTCAGCCGGGGTATTTGTCTGTCTTGCTCTCGGCGGCATACCGGAATTGAAGCTGCGATTGCGCGGCTTGCAGAGGGCAGAGGCTGTACCGGTGGAGAATCTCTGCGAGAAAGCGTTTTCCTCATTGCCAAAGCATATCTCGTGCGGCTACTATGGCGTGATTATGAACAAACTGTCCTCTGCTCTTGCACTTCTGGCCACAATTGCGCTGCCGATGAGCCTGATGGCCCAGGCGCCTTCGCTGGCGATTCAAGTGGACCATCCCACAGTGAAGGTCAGCCCCACGCTGTATGGGCTCATGACTGAGGAGATCAACTACTCCTATGACGGCGGGATCTACGGCGAGCTGGTACGCGACCGCGTGATCAGCCACGGCTTCGGGTCGCTCGCACACTGGACGATGGTGGCGCGCGGCAACTCCGCGGTGGATATCTCGGCCGACGAAACCACGGGACCCAGCGCGGCGCTGACGCGCAGCCTGAAGGTTACTGTAACCGCGGCAACCGCAGCCGATCCGGCCGGCGTGCAGAACGATGGCTACTGGGGCATTCCGGTGCGGCCCAACACTACTTATAGTGGATCGTTCTACGCCAGGACGGACAGCGCCGGGATTCCAGTGACCGTGAGCCTGGTGAATGACAGCACAGGCGCGGTAGCGGCCAAGGCTACCGTGACTGGCCTGACCGGTGATTGGAAGCAGTACAGCTACACGCTCAGGACCGGCAGCGTTCCCCTCTCATCGAACAATCATCTGATCCTGACCGTTGCGCATCCGGCAACCGTCTGGTTTGATCTGGTTTCGCTCTTCCCGCCCACCTATCACAACCGCGTGCACGGCAACCGCATCGACATCATGGACAAACTGGCGGCTATGCGTCCCAAATTCCTACGGCTGCCGGGCGGGAATTATCTTGAGGGCGAGCACATCCAGGACCGCTTCGAGTGGAAGAAGACGATCGGCCCGTGGGTAGACCGGCCGGGACACGAGAGTCCGTGGCGCTACCGCTCCTCGGATGGCATGGGACTGCTTGAGTTCATGGAGTGGTGCGAGGACCTGCACATGCAGCCTGTGCTGGCCGTCTACGCCGGCTACTCGCTGGCGCAGGAGCACGTCGAACCGGGTCCGCAACTGGAACCCTATGTGCAGGACGCACTCGATGAGATCCAGTACGTCACCGGAGGCGTCGATACCAAGTGGGGCGCCGAGCGCGCGAAGGACGGCCATCCGGCGCCCTTCGTACTCCATTACGTTGAGATTGGGAACGAGGATCAGTTTGACCGTTCACACTCCTATGACGGCCGGTTTGCGCAGTTCTATCACGCCATCAAGCAGCATTATCCGAATCTGCAACTGATCGCCACGGCTCCGGTGCAGAGTGTGACGCCGGATGTGATCGACCAGCATTTTTACATGTCGGCGGAGAAGTCGTTCTCTGAGGCGCATCACTATGACAACGTCAGCCGCAGCGGACCGAAGATCTTCGTCGGCGAGTGGGCCACGCGCGAAGGCGATCCCACACCTAATCTTGAAGCGGCTCTGGGAGACGCGGCCTGGCTAACCGGCCTGGAGCGCAACAGCGATCTGGTCATCATGGCCAGCTATGCCCCGCTCTTCGTGAATGTGAACCCAGGCGGCATGCAGTGGGCCACGGACCTGATCGGCTACAACGCTCTCACCAGCTACGGGTCGCCGAGCTACTGGATGCAGGTGATGTTTTCGGACTATCTGGGCACTGAGGTAGTACAAAGCACGCTGGCCAACGCCGGGCCGCGCGTGTACACCTCCGTGACGCGCAACCAAAAGCTGCACAAGCTTTACGTGAAGGTGGTGAATGCGACCTCCGACGCAAAAGCCGTGAAGATTTCGCTGGAAGGTGTGAGCAAGGTTGCTCCGCAGGCGACGTTGGTCACCCTGAGCGGCAAGACGCCGAATGCGACCAACAGCGTTACAAACCCGCGCGCAGTTGTGCCGGTAACGCACACCATCACGGTTGCAGGCACAAAGTTTGTTGAAAACTTCGCGCCATACTCGGTCAATGTACTGGAGCTGACTTACTAAGTCCCTGCTAACTCGCTGCTGCCGGCGCATCGGCAGCGGCGAGGCGGGCCGCCACCAGGGCTCGAATGAACTCCGGCGTAGATCCGCAACAGCCGCCCACAAACGACGCGCCGGCGTCACGCAGCGCCGCGTAATGGGAAGCGAAGAACTCCGCGGACGTGGCGTAGTGAATTGCCGCTCCCTCGATGGTCGGCAAACCTGCGTTCGGCTTGATCCACACGGGAAGCTCGCAGGCCGCATGCAACCGCTGGCAGATGGAGACGGCGCGCTCGACGCCTACACCGCAGTTTGCGCCCACTCCGTCCACTCCCGCTTCCGCCATCGCCGCAGCCACCGCTTCGGGCGCCGATCCCATCATCGTGCGGTCCTTGTTCTTGCCGGTGTCAAATGCGAACGACGCGATCACCGGCAACCCCGTCCTGCGAGCTGCCTCAACAGCCAGACGCGCTTCTTCCATATCACTCATCGTCTCGATGAGCAACGCGTCTGCACCGGCAACAGCCAGCGATGCGGCCTGCGCGGCAAATGCAGCGGCCACCTGCTCACTGCTCACCTCGCCGGAGACGAGCATCTTACCCGTCGGGCCGATCGACGCAAATACCAGCGCCTGCTTCTCTGCCGCGCGCTTGGAAATGGCAACGCCGGCGCGATTGATTGCATCAAGATCGGCTCCGCTACCGTGCATCGCGATTGCATTGGCGCGGAATGTGTTGGTGAGAATCACCTGGCTGCCCGCCTCGACATAGCCACGCGCCACGGCCTCCACCTGCTCGGGATGACTCAGGTTCCAGGTATCTGGAATCGTACCCGCAGCCAGGCCGCGCGCCTGCAGTTGCGTCCCCCAGGCGCCGTCGGTAATCAGCAGGCCATTGGCCAGCCAATCGCGCAAAATGCTCATGCAAATACCTCGATAAAGAACTGCGCCGTTGCCCCTTTCTGGCCGGAGCAGTCAGGCCCTCGATGCGGCGCTTCCCGTTTGTGAATCTGAATCTCTGCTCAACATCATAAACGGGAAACCGGTGAGCCCCGCCGCGGCCACGCCAGGGAGAAAGGCTCGCCTCGATACGCCGGTTTCCATCTCACATCGCTCCGTCATGCTCCGCCTCGGAGCAACCAACGCAGCTCACAATTCCCAGCCTTTGCTCCTCATGGATACAGTTCCGCCCGTACGATCTCCGGCTCTGGCTCTCCTGAAGCAACGATCAGCTTCTTGAGTTCCTCACCCAGTTGGCTGGCCTGTTCACGATACTCTTTTCTGCCCGCAAGATTCACCAGTTCATAAGGATCGTTGCGCTGATCGTACATTTGATACTCGTGATAATTCGCGCTCAGCGCGGCAGACCTCATCCCGGTTGGGTCCGCAATGCAATACGTCCAGTCTTTGGTGCGAATAGTACGGCCCGTCATTGATTCGCTGATCTGAATGAGTTCTTTGTTTGGCCACTCCGCCCTCGCCTTTGCGTCATGCACGATCGGCAGAAAGCTTCTTCCCTTCATGGACTCCGGAATCGGAACGCCTGCGGCATCGAGCAGCGTGGGGGTGATACTGATGATTCCCACAACCTCCTGAATCTGCCGCGCACTATCGAAACCCGGACCGCTCATCAGCAGTGGAACGCGCAGAGAGCTGTTGTGCGTGCTGCGCTTGTACTCCGTGTTGCGCGTCATGAAGTGACAGGCGTGATCGCTCATAAAAACGAAGATCGTGTTATCGGCAAGATTTTCTTCCGCGAGAATCTTGCGTATGCGCCCAACGGATGCATCGATCCTTTCGCAGGACCCGTAGTAATCCGGCAACTGCTCGTGCCAGTCGCCGGGAAAATTGCGCAGATCGGGCGGCACATAAGCATTGATGAAGCGCTCCGCCGAACCCTTGGGACCTACCATGCGGTGCAGGTCGTTCTGCTGGTGCGGCTCGAGTTGGGAAATGACAAGCAGGAACGGCTTCTCCTGCTTCTGCCGCAGGAATTTTTCGGCGCGATCAGTGAGAAAGTCCACGCGGTACTCATCTTTATACGTGATCTCTTTGCCGTCGCGGTCCCAGATGGTTCCTTCATAAGGGTGGGTAGTAAATTCCAGTTCATTCGATGCTTCCCACAGGTCCAGAAAGCCTCCGCGATGCTCCGGTTTCACGTAGCCACGCCCGCCGCCCTGGGCTGGCGAGCCGGGCGCCAGGTGCCACTTGCCGATGTAGTTCGCCGTGTAACCCGCCTTGCGCAACTCCGTCGCTACTGTCGGCAAATCCTCTTTCATTCCCAGCCCGTTATGCCACACGCCGGTCTCGGTGGCATACCGGCCCGTCATGAGCACAGAGCGTGAAGGAGCACAAACCGGCTGGTTGGTCACCGCGTGCGTGAAATTCGTTCCAGCCTCGGCCAGTGCGTCCAGATTCGGCGTGTGGGTGGAGCTATTCAATCCATTTGCTCCCACAAAGTCCCAACGGAACTGATCAGAGTGATAGATGACGATGTTTGGCTTGCGTTTTTGTCCGCCGCTTGTATCCTGCGTATCTCCAGCAGCATTTACGTCATGAGGCAATGAAGCAGCCACGCCTGCAGTTGCGGCAGCGGCCGTTGCCAGTAGAAATTCGCGCCGATCGATTCTTGCCATTGTCTTTCTCCTGCACTTTCATTTTTCCCGAACTCAAAACAGCTATGCTTGCGGCTCAACCTTGAGTTCAGGTACAGCTGAGCGCAAAGCCGTCATACGCTCGAAGAGATGCTTCTGCAAAGAAGCTTGCTCCGGCATTCCGTAAAGATTCCGCGCCTCCTTGGGATCTGACTGGAGATCGTACAGTTCAAACTCCTGCGGTTCCATATGATAATGAATTAACTTGTAGCGATCCGTGCGAATGCCGCGGCAGGGACGCACCCCCTCGGGATTGGGCCACTCGTAGTACTCGTAGTACCATTCGTTGCGGAAGGACGGATCGCTCGCTTTTGCCAGAGGCAGAACGCTCTTTCCCTGCAAATGCCTGGGCGCCGGCACGCCGGCCAGATCGAGAATCGTCGGGGCCACGTCGATATCGAGAATCGTCTCATTGCGCACCGTGCCCGCGGGAATGCGCTTGGGGTAGCGCACCATCCAGGGCACGCGGATCGACGGTTCGTGCATCAGTCGCTTATCGAACATGCGCCATTCGCCCAGGAAGAAGCCGTGATCGGAAGTTTGCACGATCGCCGTGTCATCAAGAATGTTCTGCTTTTCGAGGTAATTCAGAATCCGGCCAATATTTTGATCTACGGCCACCAGCCCCGAGTAGTAATCCTTCATCACCCCTTCAAGCGAGCCGCAGGCTGGGTGCGAGAACGTGGTGCCGATCTTGTTCGTCGCGTCCGCAAAACATTTCGGCTTGCCCGGATACCCCTTCAGGTCATCATCAAATGAGGATGGCTTTGGAGTAAGCACGCCGCGATACATATCCAGAAGGCGCCGGGGCCGGAAGAACGGCTCGTGCGGAGCCACAAACCACACCAGCAGGCAGAACGGCTTGTCGCCGCGATCCTCTTTGAGCCAGGCCAGCGCGCGGTCCACGGCCAGATCATCCGGATAGACATTGTGATATTGGACCTGCTGACCCACCTTGCCATCCCTGCCTTCTTTGAAGAAGGGATTGACGTAGTTGTTCGCCGGAGCGTTATGGCCGAAATAGTAGTTCCAGTTACGCTCCTCGACGCCATTGCCAATATGCACTTTGCCCACGATGGCGATCTCGTAGCCCGCCTCGCGAAGAATATCGGTAAAGATCGGAATGTCGGCCGGCAAAGGACGATTCATGTGTCCATTTGAAAGCGCACCCGTGGAACGGGAGTACATGCCCGTGAGCAATACGGCGCGCGCCGGGGCGCAGAGGGCATTAGTGCAAAAAGCATTCTCAAAGCGCATGCCCTCGCGGCCGATACGGTCGTGGTTGGGCGTTTTCAGAATCGGATTCCCCGCAATCGAAAGCGCATCGGCTCGCTGCCCCTCGCCAAGGAAGAAGACCAGGTTTGGCTTCTTCGTCTGGGTCTGGGCAGTCAGAATCGATGGAGCCATGGAAGAAGCGAGCGCTGTGCCCGCAACGGCAAGGGATCCCTGCAAAACCTCCCTCCGGGTTGGCCCTGCCTGTTCAGAAATCGTAGCGGCTTCCTTTGCGTGCACGTTTACACCTGGCGTCATGTCTACTCCTGGTTGATGGTTTAAGAAATGCATTACAGAATACGTCAGCCGGAATTCCCATCTTACATCCCGGCCCTACAACGGCATATCCGGTCTACGGTCTCTCGGTGAAAACTGTTGTACTCCTCAAGAAGCCGGCGGCGATGCGGATGGAGAAACCCCCTCCATCCACATCGCACAGCCATAAACATCAGCAATCAACCTGTTTCTTCGGCACACAGTCAGGCCGTGAGCCAACCTTGACCCGGTTACGCGCGGCGGAATTCATAGGACCACTTGCCGCTCGCAACGGGCTGTTTTGAATTGAGCAGGATGCGGTAGATCTGGTCGCCCCAGCTCATACGCAGCCCCATGTCAGCCAGCTTGATCGTCTCCACCTTGGGCTCAATCTGCCCGCCGTCGTACTTGAGCATTGAATCGGTCCCGCTGCCCGATGCAAGCTTCAAGGTGATCTTTCCGTCCGGAGCCACGGTTACAAGCCGCGGAGTCATTACCGTCAGGCTCACGGGAACTGCGCGCTGCAGCTCGAAGTCTTCCTCCACGGTGATGACGTCCTTGGCGCGGTCGAGCGTGATCGTGCGTATCCACGACTTGACGCCGGCCTCTTGCGGGTAAGCCTCGGCGATATTGAAGGAGTAAGTCGCGCGCTGGTCATTACTTGAGTATTTGCGGTCTGTCGCCCGATATTGCACACCGTCATGCTGCATCACGCCGCCGATCGTCGGCAGGTTGTGATAGGCCGATTGCATCGTCCAGATGGTATAGCGCTCAGGGCTGAAGGTTTTGGCGGAATAGGCCTCAACCCCCACATCGATGGCCACCGGTTCGCAATCCTGGTAGATGATGTAACTGCCGGTATCGTTGTGGCTGTGGCTGCGGCCGTTGTTGGCTGCCAGGTCAGCAAAATACATGCCTTCGGAGGAACCTTCTTTCACGCGCGCTGTGACCAGGCCCAGGTCAGGATAATGAGAGTCGCGCAGCAGAACGTCTTCCTTCCTGGCCGCGCGGATTTCCTTCGCTTCAAGCAAAGCCGGTAATGCGCGCGTCAGGCGCGGGATGCCTCCGCCGTGGCCACGGCGCCCGGCGCCGGTTTCGTGGTGGATTGCCGTGAGGCCTCGTTGAGCCGCGTAGTAAGCGCCGAATGCCTGCAGTTGCTCATCGTGAACGGCCTTGCCGTAGCGATAAAGCAGGTCGCCATCCGGACCGGCATGAACGTGCGCGTCTCCATAATCGATGTAGTTGTCCTTGCAAATGTGCGCATGCAGGATGTATCGCGCCATGGCGTCGATGAAGGGAGTAGAAAGAACATTGGTGACATTGCCGGTCGCATCGTTGATCATGCTCACCGCCTCGAAGTAGCACATCGGCGAGGCGCTGAAATAGCCTGGGCCTTCTTCTTCACCGGCATCCGGCCAGTATTGATTCAGGTATTGATCCAGACTCTTGAGAATGCGCGTGGTTTCAAAGACACGGCGCTTGGGATCCTCTTCGAGGATCAGGTTGGCCACCATCAGGTTGGAGTTGATCCACGGCGTCCAGTTGTTCAGCCGCTCCGTCCGCGTGTTCTTTTCAAAGCCCATCCACCAGAAGTCATTACGGGTGCGAGCCGGCTCCAGGATGCGCCGCTCGGATTCAAGCACGATGCGCTTGTTGATCAGCGGCGACACGGTGTCGAGCTGCTCGGCCAGCAGGTACTTCGTCCATGCCAGCAGCGAGACCGTCTCCGCGCCAAATAATTCAATGATGGGATCGGTAATGTCAGGCAACCCCGGCCCCGTGTGCTGCATGTACAGGTGCGCGGGAACGCCCCAGAAGCTCTCCTCGCAGATCAGCCAGATTCCATTGGTGATGTCGTCAAGGAAGCGTCCTTTGCCTTCCAGGCACTCGGCCAGCACCAGGCTTTCCAGGTGACCACGGCGGCCGAAGCTCTGGCTTTCGTAGACGGTGCGGTTGCCGTTGCGGGCAAACTGCAGGAACGTCGTGGCGAGAATAGCGTGCCAACCCGCCTTTTGATTGGCCTCCGCCTGCTCGATGATCAAAGCTCGAATATCGTCGGGAACAGCTGCCCAGGCGGCCCGCTCGCCCCACTTCGGGTAGGGATGCCACTTGTCCGCGGAAGCCAGATGTTCGGTCAGGAAGGACTCAGGAAAGGTGGTACTGAGGAGATCTTTGGGCAACGTAAGCGGAGCCGCACCCGCACCGGCGCCGCGGCCGGACAGAGCGGACCTGCCGATGGAGAGTGCGTCCATGGAGCGGAGGAGTTGTTGCTGCCCGGCCAGGGCAATGCTGCCTGCAAGAAAATGCCGACGATTCATACGTACCTCATTTCTGAATGGGACCCCGCACTACGCTCTCTCCTCGTACCGGCATTTCGATGCGGCAACAGATTTCGTAACGCGAGCTGTCCGAATTGCCTGTGCGGTCAGCACGGGACCGTTTTGCCGCAGCTTTCGCCTGGGATTTCACGGCCGCGAGCCAGTATACTCCGCAACGCGTTTGCCGGTCTGCCCTTCCCGAGGCAAACGGCCAATTTCCGCTCGCCGCACTTCCGCAATAGCCGCAGGCTCGCGTAAAGTTGAGCCATCGTGATCATCAATCTGGCCCGGCGCGCGCACGATCACAACTGGGAGCTTGATCCCATTACCCGTTCCTTGTTGGATACGGATTTCTACAAGCTGCTGATGCTCCAGTTCATCTGGAAGAACTTTCCCCGTATTCATGCCTCGTTTACTCTGCTGAATCGCACCGCCTCGGTACGGCTGGCCGAGATTGTCGATCTGCACGAGTTGCGTGAGCAGTTGGAGCAGGTTCGCAAGCTGCGCTTCCGCAAGTCAGAGCTGATCTGGCTGGCTGGCAACACCTTCTACGGGCGGCGCGGCATCTTTGAGCCTGGGTTTCTGGAGTGGCTGGAACACGATTTCAGGCTTTCCAATTACGACCTGTCCGTCCATGACGGCCAATTCGTGCTTGGCTTTCACGGGTTGTGGACGGAAACGACCATGTGGGAGATTTACGCGCTCGCGGTCATTGACGAGTTGAAGACCCGCGCTAGCCTGAAGCGATTGAGCGAGTTTGAGCTGGATATTCTCTATGCCCGCGCAAAGACCCGCTTGTGGGAAAAGCTTGAACGCTTGCGCGGAGTTCCGGGACTGAGCGTCAGCGACTTTGGAACCCGCCGGCGCCATAGCTTCCTGTGGCAGGAGTACGTGGTGAAAGCGGCTAGCGACGTGCTCGGCACAAGTTTTGCCGGCAGCTCCAACACCTATCTGGCATACAAGCACGACATGGAAGCCATCGGAACCAATGCGCACGAGCTGCCCATGGCCCTGGCGGCAATGGCCACCAGCGAGGAGGAGTTACGGACCGCGCAGTACCGCCTGCTTGACCTGTGGCAGCAAAGCTATCAGGGCGAGTTACTCATTCTCCTTCCCGATACATTCGGCACCACGCAGTTTCTTGAACACGCGCCCGATTGGGTGGCCGACTGGACAGGGCAGCGCATCGACAGCAAAGACCCTTACCTGGCGGGCGATGAGTATATCGAGTGGCTGCGGCAGCGCGGCCGCGATCCGCGCCGCAAGCGGCTGATCGCTTCCGACGCGCTCGATGTGGACCCGATTCTGGGGCTGCATGCCTGGTTTGGCGGCACTCTGCGCAATGGCGCTTCGCCGGCGGACTTTCGCCGCGCCGCCGATTTTCTCGATGAGAAGAAGTGGGCGCGCGAGCCGCGTATCCGGTTCAGTGCCGGATGGGGAACTCTGCTGACCAACGACTTCCGCGGCTGCAATCCTCTGGGAGATAACAGCTTCGATCCCGTGAGCCTGGTCTGCAAACTGAGCGACGCGGAGGGCAGGCCGGCGGTGAAGCTCTCCGATAACTATTCGAAGGCGCTCGGAGATCCGGCTGAAATCGAGCGCTACCGGCGCATGTTCGGCGTGAAAGGCGTGGAGGATGTGCCGGTCATCACATAGGCGCCGCGTGCTGATTGACCGCCACAACCCCGGCCTCTAGAATGATCTTCCGAGCTCATCCGCCTGCAAATTCATGAGCCGCAAGGTTACCGCACATCTGTGGTGCGCCTTTGCGTGGACCAGTCAGTTGTGGCCCACAGGCCGCGGAGTGTACCGAACTGGTGTACGCGGAATTTATTGGAGGAATATTTTTGTGGAACAGATTGTGGAATCCCTTGCTCCGCTCACGCGCAGAAACTTCCTGATTGGATCGGCGCTCCTGTTTGGCTCAGCAGCATTGAATGGCCTTGAAGTTCACACCTTGCCGGCCAAGAACACCGCTGCTCCGCGAGGCAAAATTCGCAATCTGCTGGCGCGCCAGTGCAGCCCCGATGCCTTGAAGCAAAGCCTGATTCCTCTGGAACAGTACAAGCCCTATCCGCAGATTGGGAATCCAGCGTGGTCGCAGCTACGGCCCCAAACCAGCGCCGCCCTGCTTGCCGCGGGCGAGAAGTATCTTCACCACAAGTACGAGGCGCCTTCCGCGACTCTGTTTCTGGAGTATGCGCGCATCGGCAACCGCTCCGACTACGAGAGGGTGCGCACCGCGAACCTGATGGCTCTTCAGGCGCTCGTTTTTGCGGAATGCATCGAGAACAAAGGCCGCTTTGTGGACGACATCGCCAATGGTGTGTGGTCCATCTGCGAACAGAGCTTCTGGGGCGTCCCCGCGCACCTCTACATCCAGAAAAAAGGGCTGGGATTGCCCGATCCCCTGGACCCGATCGTTGATTTGTTCGCGGCGGATACGGCGGCCACGCTGGCCCGGACCGTCTACCTGGTCGGCGACCGGCTCAATGCCATCAACCCCATCCTGACCGAGCGCGTGTATGTGGAGGCGGAGCGGCGCATCTTCAATCCGCTGCTCTCGCAGAACTTCATGTGGATGGGGCTTCCGGGCGGAAAACGGCGGGATGATCTGCCGTGGGACGACACACCGGCGGGCGAAGTGCAACCGGTGAATAACTGGGATGCCTGGATCTGTTCGAATTGGGTGACCACTTCCCTGCTTGTGGATCGCGACGCGGCGCGGCGCGTGGCCGGCGTGCAAAAAATGATGGTATGCCTGGATAACTTCATCAACACGTATCCGGATGACGGAGGCTGCGAAGAGGGCTGTTCGTACTGGAATGAGGCCGCTGGCACGATGATGGACGGGCTGGAGATGCTGGGCTCGGCGACCAACGGCCGCGTGAATATCTGGCACGAGCCCCTGTTGCGGCGCATGGGCGAGTACATCGTCGAGGTGCGCATCGCGGGCGATCGCTATGTGAACATTGGCGATGCGCATTCCCGGCAGATCGTGGACCGCGACAAGCTCTTCCGCTACGGCAAGCATGTCAACAGCACCTTGATGGTGGCGTTGGCCACGGCGGACCTGCCGGAGAATTACCTTCCGCGCACGGTGCCGGCCATCTTCGGCGAGGCGGCGCTGCGCGCGGAGCCGCCGCGGCCGTCGCCGCTGCTCAAAGATGTGTGGCTGCCGCAGACGGCGTTCATGGCGGCGCACATGCAGGAGAACAGCCCCGAGGGGCCGTTCCTCGCCTGCATCGCGTCTGACAATGGCAAGAGCCATAGCCACAACGACACCGGCAGCTTCTGGGTTTACCTGGATGGCGAGCCGGTCATCATCGACCTCGGCGGGGAGTCATACCAAAAGCAGAGCTTTGACGAGCACCGCTACGAACTGGCTTCAACGGAATCGGCGTATCACAACCTGCCGACCATCGGAACGGTGCAGCAGGGCGTAGGGTCTGCCTATCGCGCCACCGACCTGCACTATGTGGCCGATGGCGCCATCTCCTCGCTGGAGATGAACCTCGCTGAGGCATACCCGGCCGAAGCCAACCTGCATGAGTGGATACGGACTGTGGAGATCAACCGGAAGTCACGGCAAATCTTCGTGCGGGACCGCTTTGCGCTCAATATGCAGCCGTCTGAGATTACTTGGTCGTTGATGACCTGCCGCCCGGTCCGCGTGGAAGATGGCCGGCTGCACTTGATGCCAAGGCCGGCAGACCACTCGGCGGAGGTCACGGTCGATTACGATCCGAAAACGCTGGTGGCCAACGTGGAAACGATGCGGCTGAACAATCCCGGCCTTGTGAGCAGCTGGGGCCCGGTGGTCTACCGGGTGCTGCTGAAGACGCGGCAGCCCATGGTCAGTGGCCAAAGCGGGCTGCTCTTCCGGCCGGCCACGGCGTAATGGCGAGGAGAGCAAGGCGACGGCACTCACTTGCCCTTTGCATGTGTCACTCGATAAAGTGACACCCACGGGGTATTTCCCGCGGAGGCGCGATCCGCGCACGCCGCGAGCCGCGTTGATATCACTTTTCTTCCAAGGACGCTGTTCATGTCTTCGTCGCCGGTTCCAAGAACTGCACAACAGGATATCGACTCCTCGCTACGCGAAAGCCGCGTTTTTCCGCCGCCGCCGGGATTCAGCCAAAAGGCGCATATTCAGAGTCTTGAGCAGTATGAGGCTCTCTATAAACAATCCATCGAAGATCCCGAAAGATTCTGGAGCGGCGTGGCCGCCGACCTCCATTGGTTCAAGAAGTGGGACAAGGTGCTTGAGTGGGATCTGCCCTGGGCCAGGTGGTTCGTGGGTGGCAAGCTCAATCTGACCTATAACTGCGTCGATCGTCACGCCCTGGGCGAGCGCCGCGACAAGACTGCGATCATCTGGGAGAGCGAGCCGGGCGAGATTCGGCGGCTGACCTACGCCGACTTGCACGCCGAGGTGCAAAAGGTTGCCAGCGCTCTCAAGGGACTCGGCATCCGGAAAGGCGACCGCGTAGCCATTTACATGGGTATGACCCCTGAACTGGCGATTGCGCTGCTGGCCTGCGCGCGCATCGGGGCTGTCCATTCGGTCATCTTCGGCGGGTTTGCGGCTAACGCCATCGCCGACCGCGTCAACGATTCAGGCTGCGTGGCCATCCTCACCCAGGACGCGAGCTACCGCCGCGGCAACCTGATCCAGCTCAAGCGCACCGTTGACGAAGCCATGGCCGCCTGCCACACGGTAAAGCACGTGGTGGTCTACCGCCGGACCGATACGCCGGTTGCGATGACTGAAGGCCGCGATCATTGGTGGCACGATCTGGTCGCCGCTGCCGCGCCGGAGTGCCCTGCGGAGCACATGGACTCCGAGGATCCGCTCTACATCCTGTACACCTCCGGCACCACCGGCAAGCCTAAGGGACTGGTGCATACCACCGGAGGCTACGCCGTCCAGACCTACCTGACGACCAAGTATGTCTTCGACCTGCGCGACGATGACATCTACTGGTGCACCGCCGACATCGGCTGGGTAACAGGCCACTCCTACATCGTTTATGGTCCCCTGCAAAACGGAGCCACCGTGCTGATGTACGAGGGCGCGCCGAACTGGCCCGATTTCTCGCGTTTCTGGAAGATCATTGACGACCATCGCGTGACAATCTTCTACACCGCGCCCACGGCGATCCGCGCCTTTATCAAGTGGGGCAATGAGCACGTCGAGAAGCACAAGCTGGATTCTCTGCGCCTGCTGGGCACGGTGGGAGAGCCCATCAATCCGGAAGCCTGGATGTGGTACCGGGAAAAGATCGGCCACAACCGCTGCCCGATCGTGGATACCTGGTGGCAGACCGAGACCGGCTCCATTATGATCGCGCCGGTTCCCGGAGCGGTGGCAGCCAAGCCCGGCTCGGCGACGCGGCCCTTTTTCGGGATTGATGCTGCGGTCGTTACCCGCGAGGGAAAGCCGGTTCCAGCGGGTCACGGCGGCCTGCTGGTCGTTCGCAAGCCCTGGCCCTCGATGGCCCGCACCGTTTATGGCGATCCCGAGCGCTTCCGCACGACCTACTGGAGCGATGTCCCCGGCTGCTACTTTACCGGCGACGGCGCCCGGCAGGACGCTGACGGCTACTTCTGGCTCATGGGCCGCGTCGATGACGTCATCAATGTCAGCGGGCACCGCCTGGGCACCATGGAGGTCGAGTCAGCGCTGGTCGCCCATCCCAAGGTGGCTGAAGCTGCCGTCGTAGGCCGTCCCGATGATTTGAAAGGCCAGGCCATCGCCGCCTTTGTCTCGCTCGAAAGCGGACATCAGCCGAGCCCGGCGTTGAAGGATGAACTGCGCCAGTGGGTTGCCAAGGAGATCGGCGCTCTGGCCCGCCCCGACGACATCCGTTTCACTGAGGCGCTGCCCAAGACGCGCAGCGGCAAAATCATGCGCCGCCTGCTCAGAGATCTGGCCACCCACGGCGAGATCAAGGGTGACATCACCACGCTCGAAGACTTCACGGTGATCGCCAAGCTGCGGGAAGCAGAGGAAGGTTAACCAGGGCGCTCAATCCCGCCCGCGCGGAGCCGGATTCACTCCGGCCGTACAGAAACAGCGAGGTCCGCTTCGGCGGACCTCGCTTTGAATCGAACCAATCCTTGCTGTCTTTTCCCGCCCACTTCAGAAGCGATAGACCAATCCAATCGACGCGCGCAGATTCCAGTTCGTGTGAGGAGAGTAACCAAGCTGGTTCGTATTGTTCCTCACCGTAAAGGCCGCGCCAATCCAGTCACCGGAAGCGCGAAGGGCCCAGCGCGGTTTAAGGGTATAGTCCATCCCGACTCCCACGCCGCCTGCGAAGGAAATCGTCGGAGTCATATTTTCGCCGCCCGTATGTTCACCACCCATAAGTGCACGGAAATAGCCGCTCAGGGGACCATAGAGGACGGAGTGGACATCCATGCCGCCCAGGGCTGACATCACCACCGGCTTGCCCGGATTGCCGCCGCCAGCAAAGCCGGTCGGGTACTTATAGAAGTCCCCCAGGCCAACGATGCCAAGGTACTTCCAGTTGCGGCCGACGGATACCTTAAAACCCTGCAACCCGTAGCGCGACAGATTCACCTGATTCAACTGCGTATAGCCATAGCCCGCGAAAGCCTCGTACTTGTAAACGCGCGGCTTGGCCCCGGCGGGACCGGAGCCAGCGTCCGGAACAGCCTGACAGGTAGCCGCCAGGGGCATGAGCGCGGCCGGAACCACGGCCAAAATTGAAAGCAAGAACGTACTCTTCAACTTGAAACTCTCCTCAATACCTTGCCAGGGCTGCCTTGCCGCTCTCAGGGCTTTCCTCTTGAGCGGGCGCCGTGAGTGATTTCGGTACCCTCATAGACTATCGTCTTTACCCCTGTTCCACGAAGTGGTGTCGGCGGCTTTATGGAAACCGGCACGGAAAGCCGGTCAAAGCCGGCCAGAACGGCTTGTCACTGTGACGGAAATCCCAGTGGAAAGATAGCGGCCGACCAACAACGAACAGCGCGCCACAAACAGACCGCCCCGTTTGCCTGCCGCCTCCGGACAATTCGGCGGCCTGTGACAACCAGCCCGCTGACGAGAGCCAGGATTCTGTGGCGCCACTCAATTGCACATACATCAGTTCGGTCCTGGCACAGGTGCGGGGAATCGTCTCGATGAGAGAGATGAGAGGCATTGCGATTCCGCATCGTGCGGCAAACGAGATTAGGGCCAGGATCAGCCGTGATGCGTGCAGCATTTGATGAGAACCCAGGCTCGTTCACACTACCAGTGCGAATGACCTCGTTGTGCGAACAGGCCCGAGTTCCCGGGACAGTCGCCGCGTTCGCAGCGCGGGATCGGATCAGTCCTCGTCACGACGCTATCTGCCGTATGGCAGGCGCCGCGGCCTGCGGCAGCGTGAACAGGAACCGGCTGCCCTTCCCGGGTTCGCTTTCAGCCCAGATGCGGCCGCCGTGCTGCTCGACGATGCTGCGGCAGAGCGCCAGCCCCAGCCCCGTGCCACCCAGCGCACGTGAATCCGAGGCGTCTCCTTGCTGGAAGCGATCGAAGATATGCTCCAGCTTCTCCCTGGCAATACCGGTGCCCTCATCCTCCACTACGAAGCAGACCTCGCCGCCAGATGCCGGGCCGTCCTCAGATGCCACCGCTTCCACCGGCTCCGCAGAAAGCCGGATCGTAGTTTCCGGCCGGGAGAATTTGATGGCATTATCGACCAGTTCATTCAGCACCTGCAGAACTCGCGTTTGGTCGGCATAAACCGCAGCCTGCGGCGCGTCGATTCGGAACTCGATTTGAGACTGTGCGGCCGGGTTGTGCGCCACATCCGCCGCCCGGCGCAGCAGATCAGCCGTCTCCACAAGCTGGCGGTGCAGCAGAAGACGGCCCCGCTCCACGCTCTCAAAGTCAACAATGTCGTTCACCAGCCGGATCAGCCGGTCGCAGTTGCCCGTCGCCATCTCGAGCATCTGCTGCTGCTTCTCAGGGCGCTTATCCAGCGATCCCGCAGTGATCAGCCCCAGCGAGGCCCGCAGTGAGGTGAGCGGGGTCCGCAGTTCATGGCTGACCGTAGAGATAAACTCATCCTTCATCTTCTCCAGCCGGCGCCGCTCCGAAACATCCTGGAAAGCCACCACCATTCCGGAAACGCGCCCCTCCTCTATCAGCGGATTGGCGCTGTACTCCACTGGAATCGGCGTGCCATCCTTACGCCAGAAGACCTCATCCCGCATGCGTATGGCCTCGCAAAGACGCAGCGCCTGAAGGATGGGACTGGTGGACTTCGAGTAGGGCGTGCCGTCGGCGTGGCTATGGTGAATGGTGGAGTGCACATCGCGGCCGGCAAGCTGATCGGGCTGGTACCCCAGCACCCGCGCGCCCGCACGGTTGATGAAGGTCACGCGGCCCTCCAGGTCAATACCGAAGATGCCGTCTCCCACTGCTTCAAGGATCATCTCGCGCTGGCGCGTGGCCAGATGCAGCGCTTCCTCCGCCTCGTGCTGCTCGGTCATGTCCATGCCGTGATTCAGCACAAACGGCCGCTCTCACGGAACCTG
>JAJZVZ010000059.1 GCA_021846945.1 Acidobacteriota bacterium
CGGCGTAATATCCGTCACCGGCAAATCCCAGTGCGCCAGGAGAATCTCGAAGCGGCGTTGCTCCTCGCGCTGATACGTCGCCTGATCGGGCCAAAGCTGCCTGATGAATGTCTCCTCATCGGGGTTGGCGGTAGTGGCCACGGTTGAGTTCTTCTAGACGATGGTTACGGGATAGTCCCAGCGTCCGTCTTCGGTGGTGTGATAGGCCGGCGAATCAATCTTGAGCGACAGAATCCGCCCCGTGGACTGGATCTTCTTGAGCAGCGGCCAGTGGTTTTTGAGGAACAGGTTGAGAAACTCCTGCTGATGGCCCCACTGGACCTTGTAGTAGTACTCGACGGTGTAAGGCTGGCCGGCTCCGCCCTGCGGCGGCGCGCCCTGCGCCACCAGCGGAGCAGTGAACGAAATGGCAAAAGCAAGAGCGAGAGCGGCGAGAAGGATTCTGCGCATGGCGCCTCCGTGAGAAATTCGGCTGAATGCAGGACATTGTACCGCGCAGATTAAGAGAGCGCACAGGAGGGAATTTTCACGTTTGCGGAGAGCCTGGGCATCACCGCGATCAGCGGTTGACCGTCCCGGCTGGCACCAGCGTCAGGACCAGGATGGACGCGACGAGATGACAGGCGGCGACCAGGTAGAGCCCGGAGTTCAGCGTATGCGTATGAGTCTTGAGAAAGCCGATGATGGCGGGGCTGAAGAATCCCGCCATGTTACCTACGCAATTGACCAGCGCAATGCCGGCGGCCGCCGCCACTCCGCCCAGGAAGGATGTTGGCAGCGCCCAGAACATGGGCAGTGCGGTGACGACTCCGGTCACGGATAGAATCAGGCCCGCCATGGCGATCGTGGTGCTGCTGCCTGCCTGCGCACACAGTATGAATCCCATGGCAGCCAGGATATTGGGGGCCACCAGATGCCAGCGGCGTTCACGCGTCTTGTCCGAGTGGCGGCCCGTGAGAATCATCGAGACCAGCGCCAGCGTATAGGGTGCCATGGTGAGCAGCCCAATGGTGAAGGTGTTCTTGATGCCAGTCTGGCGGATGATAGTCGGCTGCCAGAAGCCAATGGCGTACGATCCCATCACGATGCAAAAGAGGATGGAACACATCAGCCATACGCGCGCACTGGTCATGGCGGCCGCGAAGGTGTGGTGCGTTTTGACGTTGGCCTCCTCGGCGATCTCAGCAGCTACGGTGGCTTTTTCGCTGTCAGAGAGCCATTTGGCGTGCGCGACGCGGCTATCGAGATAGAACGGAATGAAGATGCCGAGAGCGATGGCCGGAAGGGCTTCGATCAGGAAGAGCCATTGCCAGCCGGCAAAGTGGCGGCTGGCGGCAAAGTGGTGCAGGATGTAGCCGGAGAGCGGACCGCCAAGGATGCCCGAAACCGGGTTGCCGGCCATCAGCAGCGCCACCATTTTGGCGCGACGCCAGGATGGAAACCAGTAAGTGAGATACAGAACCATGCCGGGAAAGAACCCGGCTTCCGCGACGCCCAGCAGAAAGCGCACCGTGTAAAACTGCAGCGGAGTGCGCACAAAGGCCGTGCATGCCGAGACAATTCCCCATGCGATGAGTACGCGGCAGATCCAGATACGCGCGCCCAGCTTGTGAAGTAAGATGTTGCTGGGGACCTCGAAGAGAAAATAGCCGAGGAAGAAGATACCGGCTCCGAATCCATAGACCGCATCACTGAATTTCAGATCGCCGAGCATCTGCAATTTGGCGAAGCCGACATTCACCCGGTCGAGATAGGCAATCACGTATCCGGCGAAGAGCACCGGCATGAGGCGGCAGGCAATCTTGTGATAGAGCAAGTCGCGCCCGACGTCTGTGGACGGATCTGCCGCGGACGAGATGCCCGGTAAGATGGTTTCCACCCGACCCCCAATCCCGGCGCGATTGAGGCGCTATCCTCTCCGCCGGTCACAGCCTATTTCTTCTGAGCTTGCTCCTTGCGAAACGCCTCGTAGCGAGCCTTGTTTTCTGCGTTTGGCGGGTACAGACCGGGAAGGGAAGCACCCGCCTGCACCTCGGCAAGAATCCATGCCTCAAATTTTTCCTGCTCGACGGATGCCGCCACGACATCCTTGACCAGCGCCTGCGGAATGACCACGGCGCCATCTTCGTCGGCCACGATCATGTCGCCGGGAAAGATCGCGACGCCGCCGCAGCCGATCGGCTCCTGCCAGCCCACGAAGGTGAGGCCGGCCACAGAAGGTGGCGCGGCTGCGCCCAGGCACCAGACAGGCAGGCCGGTGTCAAGCACACCCGCTACGTCGCGCATCACGCCGTCTGTGACCAGAGCGGCTACGCCGCGCACCTGGATGCGCTGGCTGAGGATATCGCCGAAGATGCCGGCATCGGTGATGCCCGTGGCGCCTGCCACCGCAATGCAGCCCTGCGGCATGGCCTCAATGGCGGCGCGGGTCGAGATGGGCGAGGCCCAGGATTCCGGCGTTGCCAGGTCTTCGCGCGCCGGAACAAAGCGTAGCGTGAAAGCCGGGCCGGCTATGCGCTTTCCGCCCGGGCGCAGCGGTCTGGAGCCGCGTATCCACACATTGCGAAGCCCCCTCTTCAGCAATACCGTGGTCAGGGTTGCCGTGCTGATGCCCGATAGCGCCGCAATTGTCTCTGCGTCAAATTCCATCCGTGCCCTCCGTGGGATATCTCTGCCGCTGCTTCGAAGTTGTCTTGGTTATACGCTGGGGATCAAGCCACCATCCACGCGAATGACGGAGCCGGTGATGTAGGCGGCGCGCTCGCTGGCAAGAAATGCCGCGGCGTCGCCATACTCTTCTGGCTTGCCATAGCGGCCAATGGGAATGCTGGCGGCGCTTTCGGCAGCTACGTCTTCCACGCTTCGCCCCTCCCGCTTGGCTTTGGCTTTGTCAAGAAACTTGATGCGATCAGTGGCGATGCGGCCCGGGACAAGGATATTGGCAGTTATGCCGTCTTTGCCCACTTCGCGCGCCAGCGTCTTGGACCAGCCGACCAGCGAGAGACGCAACGCATTTGAAATGCTCAGGTTGGGGATGGGCGCGACGACTCCGGATGAAGTACTGGTAATAATACGGCCCCAATGCCGCTCCCGCATTTTGGGCAGTACCCGGTCAGTAATCGCAATGACTGACAGCACCATGGCCTGAAAATGCTTTGACCATAGATCCGCGGACTGGCCGGCGGCAGATGTTGGTGGCGGGCCACCGGTGATGTTCACGAGAATATCCACGGGGCCAAGGTCGCGTTCGATCCTCGACACGTGCGCATCGATTTGCCCAAGGTTGGCGAGGTCCCACTCCAGGCCGAGGTTCTGGCCACCGAATGGCGCCAGCGCAGCTTCGGTTTCGGCGATCGCGTGGTGATCAATGTCGGCAATTGCTATGCGCGTGCCTTCGCGGGCCAACGCCGTTGCAATGGCGCGACCCAGGCCGCCACCGCCGCCACTTACCAGAGCCGTTTTGTTTTTAAGGCCAAAATCCATAGCGCCCTTCCGTTCACGACATCATACCAGCTTGGAAAGTAGGCCTTCACGGGATGATTTTTTGGGCGGCGCTATGGAGCATTCAGGGTAATCAGGATGGCGATGGGAGGCGCGATCGTCTGCCGGCAGCTTTACGGCATCAGCCGCGCTGAGTCTAAGTGATGACTTCGGGAAAGAGAAGCGTTTATCCGCGCCAATTCTCCACGGACCGCATCGAGTCAAAAGGCGGTTGCTTCTTCAGCGGGGGCAGGCTGCGTCCTGCCGGATGGCAAGGGGGCGCGTTCGAAGTTGCCCTTCGGAGAATGTGCCTGGGTGCGCTGCATCTGCATTCCTGCTTCCAACTCCGCGACAATGGGCAGGCTGCTGAGAATGGAATCATCCCAGCGGCGCAGAACGCTGTTGACGATGAGCCTGAAATCGGAGAGAAAGGTGGCCTGGGCCATGTAGTGAGCGTCCAGGCTGCGTTTGGCCGGCAGAACCACTGCGTGATAGCAGGTGTCCAGTTGTTCCGCGGGAACTTGCGCCAGGAAGACCTCTTCACGGCCAAAGGTGAGAGTGGCCGCGCCCGTAATTCCCGGGCGACAAGGAATTACGGAAGTCAGATGTTCCGGTATCTTGGGCCGTGGACCCACGAGGCTCATGTCTCCCCTCAGCACATTCAGCAACTGTGGCAACTCATCCAGCTTCCAGCGGCGCAGAAACGGGCCGACCGGAGTAAACCGTTGATTGGCGGCCGTGGTAACGGCATGATGCCCGGCGTTTGCCGTGTGGATCAATGTGCGGAATTTGAAGATTGTGAAGGCGCGGCCATTGCAGCCCATACGCTTCTGGAGGAAAAGCACCGGCCCTGTCGAGGTAAGGCGCACCGCCAGGGCAACCATGAACACGATAGGGATCAACAAGGGTAGCGCCAGCAAAACACAGGCGCAGTCGAAGATGCGCTTGGCGCCTGATTGTGACCAGTGGCTCAGCTTGTTGATTGTCTTACAGGAGGAAGAATCCGGTGCCTGATTCGATTCAAATGCCCGGCTTGCAGCTAATTTCGCATCGACCAGCCCTGCGTGGCTCGCTGCATGATTGACGGTTTCGTTTTCAAGGATGCCTGCAACCAACGATCTGGCGCTCAAGAAAGCCTCCGCGGAAGTCTCAGCTCTGCACCCGCAGATGTTTGTATTACGTTGCCGTTTGAGATGCGATTACGTTGCCATAGACGCTGCTCACGGGCCCGATTCACCCGAGGCTATTGCCGCAGAAAACGCCATTGATCTCTTTCACGTGCGGCGCCAAGGCAATGTGCACTCCTGGAAAGGACATGCACTGCTACGCTGGATCACGCACTCTGCAAGACTGCTTGGGACAAGACAGATTGACGCATTTCTTGAAATTTGTCAAGGCCGACTGGCCGGACCTTGCCACTTATTATTCCGCTAACTGCTGAATTTCTTGCGATGAGCACGGCGCGCCGTGAAGCAACTGATGATTTAGTACGAAGCCTTTAGCCTGCCGCACTTTCATACTTATCGTCTGCAATCTCTATTACTTTAGTGAATTGAAGAGTAAGAGTTTCGCGGCGGGAAGCGGCTTCGACTTATGCTCGAAACGGACTGATCAATGAAGGAGGGGCGGGGATCCATGCGATGGTGCGTCCTGAAGCCGGGTGATGCTCGAAGGTCGCAGCCGGAGCGGCGTCTGGGGCCAATTTTGTTCGGCTATCGATTCCAGCGTATAGTGAAGCTGTGTCGCTTTGGATCCCCTGGTCAAGAAGGCAAACGCTTGAGCCGAGGAGAGCGGAAGCGCGGATACCGGCTTGCTCCTGGCGGCGGTTGAGCCGTGCCACCGGGTTTGTTCATTGTTTACTCCTGCTGGCCCTTTCCCTCACGGTTGCTTCGCATGGGCAGCCGCACGGCAGCCAGTCTCCGGTGACAATTTCCGTTGTCGATGAAAACGGAATAGCGGTATCCGGAGCCGAAGTCACCATTCTTGAAACTGGACTGACTGCCATCCATCTGTGGACGGATTACGCCGGCCGCGTTCTTTTTACCCCGAGCCAGGAATCGCCCTACGGCATCAACGTCAGCAAGCCGGGGTTCTACCAGACCGTGGAGAATGCGGTTGGCGCGCACATGAACAGCCTCCATGTGGTTCTGGTCCACGAGCAAATGGTGAAGGAGCAGGTGGATGTGACGGCATCGAGTCCCGGAATCGACACCCAGCAAGTCTCCGACAAATTCGTGATGAACACACCGGAGATCGTGAGCATTCCCTATCCTGTCTCGCGCGATATTCGCAACCTGCTGGCCTTTTATCCGGGCATTGTGCAGGATGCGACCGGACAAGCGCATGTGGCTGGTTCCGAGACCTGGGCCACTTTGGACACACTCGATGGATTCGACATCCGCTCTCCGGTGAGCGGCAACCTGAATATGCACGTCAGTGCGGACGCGGTGCGCAGCATTGAGCAGGAAACGACCCGGTATCCTGCGGAATTTGGCCGGGCGACGGGAGGCGTGCTGGCCTTTTACACCGGCATGGGAGACAACAAGTTCCGCTTCAATGCCACCAACTTTTTTCCGTCTTTCCGCGAACTCAACGGAATCCGCTTCGATAAGTTCGTTCCGCGGTTCACTTTCTCCGGGCCGATCGTGCGCAACCGGGCCTGGTTTTTCGACGGGTTCGATTTCGAGTACTCCAACATCTATATTCCCGAGCTGCCGTCGAATGCCAATACCGACAAGCTTGTGGAAGGGAGCAATCTGGCCAAGATTCAGACGAACCTGACGTCGGCAGACATTCTGACGGGTGGTTTCCTGTGGAATGTCTACCACTCGCCTTACGACGGAATTTCGGCGCTGACGCCGCAGCAGAGCACGACCAAGCGCGACATTATTGCCTTGCTTCCTTATCTGCGCAATCAGTGGACCTTTGCCGACGGCGCGCTGCTGGACGTCGGCCTTGGCGTAATGAGTTACCGCGACGGCAATGAACCGCACGGCAATGCGCCCTACGAGCTGACTCCGGAGCTTCCATCCGGAAGCTATTTTGAAAATGAGACAGGGCGTTCGCAGCGAATCGAGGGAAATGCGGTGTTGTATTTTCCCCCGCGATACTGGGCCGGCCGCCACGATCTGAAGGCGGGAATTGATATCGACCACGTCGGCTATAACGAGAACGCTACTCGCGCGCCGGTGAACTATATCAGCGAAAATGGGACGCTTCTGCGCCGCAGCACGTTTCCTCTGATAGCGCCATTTAATCTGCACAATGTCGAAATCGGCTCCTACCTGCAGGATCGCTGGCAGGCGAAGAAAGGATTGCTCCTTGAGCCAGGGATGCGTTTTGACTGGGATGAGATCATCCGCCGCCCGCTCTTTTCGCCTCGCATTGCCGCGGTTTATGCGCCGCCGCACAACGCAAGTTCGCTGAAATTGTCGGCCGGCATCGGAGTCTACTACGAACACACGCAATTGGAGTATCTGACGCGCGCGCTGGCGGGCGAACGCTTCGACACGTACTATGCAGCTGATGGCGTGACGCCTGCAGGGCCTCCGCTGCTGACCACGTTCACCGCAAACTATGGCTCGTTGAGTGAAGCGCGGGCCATCAACTGGAGCATCGGCGTGGAGCGCAAGATTCCCGGCTCGAACTTTGCAGCGATGAACTTTATGCAAAGACGCGAAGCAAATATGTTCACGTATGCGAATGAGAGCGGTCCGGCGGCTCTCAGCGGCAACTATGTGCTGACCAATGGCAGGCAGGATCACTATAACTCCGAAGAGTTCCAGATTCGGCACCTGTTCTCGGAAGGCCATACGGTGTTTGTTTCGTATGAGCATTCGTCAGCGCGCACCAATGCGGCACTCGACTATGTGCCCACCATTTCGTATCTTGGGCCGCAACAGAGCGGTCCGCTCGATTGGGATATCCCGAACCGCATTCTCTCCTGGGGGTGGGTGCCGTTCTATGTGCCGATGTTCAAGACGTTCAGGAAGAACTGGGATTTTGTGTATGCGATCGACCTGCATTCGGGATTTCCCTACACGTCCATCGATGCCAACCGGCAGGTGGTGGGAGCGCCCGGGTCGCGGCGGTTTCCGCGATATGTCAACTTCAGCCCCGGCCTGGAATGGCGCTTTCACTTTCGCGGCCAGTACTGGGGCTTGCGTGGTCTGATGGAAAACGCGACCAACGCCAGCAATCCCGTCGTTGTCTATAACGTGGTGGGCTCGCCGCTGTACGGGACTTTCACCGAGCCTTATGGCGTAGCTTTTACCGCACGCATCCGGCTGATCGGGACGAAGTAGCGCCGAGATCAGCGTCACTGGCTGCCGCCTCCGCATGGCAGACCGCGGGCGCTTCGTGCTATACCTGATCCTTCCAGGAATTCCCGCCAGCGATTTGTAGGCAAAGACGCAGCGGCTTGGGCGGAAGGCGCGGCAAAGAATGGGAGCGATCTGCTGTGACCTCGAAGGAGCGGATGCTTGCGGCCCTTGACGGCGGAATGCCGGACCGGCTGCCCGTAACAACTCACCACATCATGCCGTACTTCCTGGAGCGACGCCTGCCCGGCATGTCGAACCAGGACTTCTTTGACGAATTTGGGCTGGACGCAATTACCTGGAGCGTGCCGCACCGCCCTGCCCCTGGTTCGCATGACTACCCGGATCCGTTGCAAGGCGCGCCCGGCTTTCTGGAAAGCCACCGAGTGGCGAATGGTTCGTGGCGTGTCTATACAGAGGACATCAGCGCGGATAACCGCAAGCTCACGCGCTACCGGTTTGTTACCCCGGCGGGCACGCTCAGCATGATCACTGAAGAGGTGGATTACACCGTCTGGGTGATCGAGCCTTTGATCAAGCAAAAGCGCGATATCGACCTGATCGGTTCCTATGTGACGACGCCGCGATGCGACGTGGAAGAACTGAATCGCGTGGCAGCCGCGTTTGGCGACCGCGGCCTGGTGCGCGGCCATATCTGCTGCTTCGACGTCTTTGGCCAGCCGGGTTGCTGGCAGGATGCCACCTGCCTGGTGGGCACGGAGCGATTGATTCTTGAGGCCAACGACGATCCTGATTGGGTTCATGAGCTGCTGCGCATCCTCCAGCGTCGTAAGCTGGGATTTATCGAATCACTGGCGGGCGCGCACTATGATTTGCTGGAGCTGGGTGGGGGCGACGCCTCAGCCAGTGTGATTTCGCCGCGCTTTTTTGACCGCTTTGTGGCTCCTTACGACAAGCCATTAATTGATGCAGCGCATCGCGCCGGGCAGCGGATCGTCTATCACCTCTGCGGAAAGATCATGCCGATGGTCAAGCGCACGCTGGAGATGGGACCAGACGCGATCGAGACGTTTACGCCCGCGGGGATGGGCGGAGATGCGAACCTGGCCGCGGCAAGGGAAGTGATTGGTGACCGCGCATGCATGATTGGCGGCTTCGATCAGCTACACTTTTTCACCGGCTGCGATCCGAAGGCCACGCGAGCAGAGGTGCGCCGCTGCTTTCAGGAAGCGGGCCCGTCTGGCCGCTACATCCTTTGCCCATCCGACCACTTTTTCGATGCCGATATTGCCCTCTTACACGCCTATGCCGATGAGGCCGCCAACTGCGTTTACTGAACGCAGAACCGGGCGCATTGGACCGGATATCGAAGGCGCCTGCCGGTAGAATCTTGCAGCAGCTTATGCTTCGCGCGCGTCCGGGGAAGTGCAGCGGAAAGGGCAAAGCGCGGAAGCGCCGCGAGGGCGTATACTGGCGTTTCTTTGGATTCCAGAAGATTTGAACAAAGCTGCATTCGGCGACTCAGCGGAGCCAGCCGGACAATCGGGAGGGGTAGGAATGACAGCGTTTTCACGTCGCGATATGTTGAAGGCCAGCTTGCTGGCGCCCGCCGTGGCGGCGGCGCAGGGGATCAAGCCGATTGAGGCGGCGGTGCAGGCTGCCGGTGAAAGCTCCGGCCCGCTTTCGACTTCCGAAGGTGTTCCGCGCAGGTCCGCTGAATCGGGTGCGGGGCGCGAACGCCTGCTCCTGGATTTTGGCTGGCGCTTTCATCTGGGCAACGCCGACGATGCAGCCAAGGATTTTGGATTCGGAAGCGGACGCACGGGGAATTTTCAGAAGACTGGAAATTTCCTGCCTGCCAGCTCGGTTGCCTTCGACGACAGTAACTGGACGCCCATCGATCTTCCTCACGATTGGGCTGTCGAGCTGCCCTTTGTCGATGATCCGGCGCTGACCAGCAAGGGCTTTTATCCGCTGGGACGGAATTATCCTGCGACCAGCGTGGGCTGGTACCGCCGCGTCTTCGACCTCCCGGCATCGGATGCGAGCAAAAGAATCACTATCGAGTTCGACGGGGCTTACCGGGAATCAATGGTTGTCTTCAATGGCTTTTATATCGGTCGGCACAGCGGGGGATACGATCCGTTCAGCTTTGACGTGACCGACTTTGCGAATCCCGGCGGAAAAAACGTGCTGCTGGTGCGCGTGGACGCTACCCTGAGCGATGGCTGGTTTTATGAAGGGGCGGGAATCTATCGCCATGTCTGGCTGGTGAAGACGAATCCAGTCCATGTAGAGAAGTGGGGAACGTTTGTTGCCGCCAAGGTGCAGGGAAGTGAAGCAGCTCTCTCGATTCGTACGGATGTGAGCAACCAGAGCCAGGCCTCGCAGGATGTCCGGGTTGTCTCTACGGTTCTCGATCCCAAAGGCAAGGCAGTGGGGAAGGTGACTTCGACTTCGACCGCGGTTCCACAAGGAGGAGAGCACACCTACGAGCAGGAGATGACGGTAAGCCAGCCGCAGTTGTGGTCGCTGGAGGAGAGAAATCTGTACATGCTGGTGACGGAAGTGAGATCCGGCGGCGAAGTTGTCGATCGCTATCAGACTCCTTTTGGCATCCGGACGCTGAAGTTGGACCCGCAGAATGGGTTCTTCCTGAATGGCAAGCCGGTGAAAGTACGTGGGACCTGCAACCACCAGGACCACGCGGGAGTGGGCGCCGCGCTGCCCGACGCCATACAGTACTACCGCGTGCGCAAGCTGCAGGAGATGGGCTGTAACGCACTGCGGACCTCACACAATCCGCCCACGCCTGAGTTGCTGGACGCATGCGACGAACTGGGAATGCTGGTCTTTGACGAGACGCGCATGATGTCGTCGAATCCCGAAGGCCTGAGTCAGTTCGAGAATCTGGTGCGGCGCGACCGCAATCATCCCTGTGTATTTATGTGGTCGATGGGGAATGAAGAGGCCCTGGCGCGCATGGAGCGAGGTGTGAAGGTCCTGACCGCGATGAAAGCGATGGCGTCCCGCCATGACGGTACGCGGCCGGTATCAATTGCACCAACCGGAGCGATTGGCTCCGGAGGCCTGGCGGTCTGTGACGTGATGGGCTACAACTATATGGATCCCGCAGCCGCCGCTTATCACAAGACGCACCCCGATAAGCCTGTGATTGGCACGGAAACGGTAAGCGCCGTGAGTACACGCGGCGAGTACATTACAGATCCAGACAAGGGCTACGTCAGCTCGTACGATCCGTACACGACGACAGGCCGTGCCTCGGCCGAGGGCTGGTGGACCTTCTGCGATGCGCAGCCGTGGCTCGTCGGCGGTTTTGTGTGGACGGGATTTGACTATCGTGGCGAACCTTCTCCAAACGGCTGGCCCAACATCAGCTCACAATACGGCATCATTGACACCTGCGGTTTTCCGAAAGATACCTTCTATTACTACCAGTCGTGGTGGACCTCGCGGCCGGTGTTGCACGTCTTTCCGCACTGGAACTGGCCGGGCATGGAAGGCAAAGAGATCGCCGTATGGGTCCATTCGAACATGGACAAAGTCGAACTGCTGCTGAACGGCCAGAGCCTGGGCGTGAAAGAGATGAAGAAGAACTCACACCTGGCATGGAACGTGACGTATGCGCCGGGAACCATTGAAGCGCGTGGCTACAAAGGTGGCAAGGTGGTGATGACCGCGAAGCGGGAAACGACAGGTAAGCCTGCCAGCCTGGTGATGACGGCGGACCGGAAGGATCTGTATGCCGACGGCGAGGATGTGGCCATGTTTGCGGTAGCCGTGCACGATGCTCAGGGCCGCGTTGTGCCCATCACGGACAATGTTGTGAGCTTCAGGATTTCAGGGGATGGAAGGCTGATCGGCGTAGGCAATGGCGACCCCACCGATCATGAATCCGATAAGGGCACGGTACGGAAGGCTTTCAGTGGTCTTTGCATGGCCATTGTGCAATCGGCCAAGAAGTCCGGAAGCATCACGGTGGAGGCCACGTCTCCGGGGCTCGCGCCAGCAAAAGTGACGATTGCGACCCGGGAGACAGCGCTGCGTCCGCAAGTGGCCGTATGGAAGCCTGAGGTGCCCGAAGGTTCGGGTCTTACTGGCCTGTGGAGACCGATGAATGATACTGCTGATCCATCGACCGGTGCTGACGCTGTCGTGTTCCTGCTGCGGCAGGATGGAAATACCCTGACAGGGAGCGTTGACGGTCTAGGAGGCAGTTGGGCGGGCGGGTACGATGCGCCCACGCCCATCACGGAAGGCAAGGTAGATGGTGATCACATCAGCTTTAAAGCCGGTTATGCTACTTACTCCGGCAGGCTGATTGTGGACGTGATTGAACTTCGGCCAGAGATGGGCCAGGGCCGCGGCCGGCGGCAGCGACCAGAGGAAACAGCCGCGGCGAACCGTCCGGCAATTGGGCCGGCGCCAGATGGATCGGATCCGTCGAGGAGTCCATTCCAGCGGTTTATGCCGGCGCCGACGCTGATCCTGCACCGCGTACAGCGATAGGGCGGAACAAAAGAGGTGCCTGATTCCGCCGCATGGGCAGATCAGGCTTGTGGTGCTTAAGCATCCTGTGGCGCTTCGGGTTCGATGCGGAGCAGCTTCATGAATTGATCGAAGTCCGGGCGAATCTTGAGTAACTCGGACTCCAATGTGGTCAAAGTCGCAATGCCGATCCACTTGCCGCTGCGAACATAGTGCTGAACCTGGAAGACGGTGAGCTGATGCATCGGCCGGTGTTTGAGCATCAGGAGCGCCGCCTCGGCCGCGCCGGGAAACTCCAGCGGCGCCGGCCCGGCGACCACCGGTTCAAGGAATGTTCTTTTCATCAGCGTAATCTGCGCCTTTATGTAGAGAGCAAGCTGATCTCCGGCAAGCAACTGATCTTCGCGCAGAGAGATGTTGCTCGGCACAACTGCTTCGGCTCTCTTCTGAATACCGAACTCTGGAATCCACGTCCACCCGAAGGGGATCGCTGGAATAATCCAGCGGCCGATGCGAGCGGCAGTGGCATACCCTCCAGCTTGGCCGAGGTTGCTGCTCATACAATACGCGAGAACAATTCCTTTCACAGATAGAGCGTGCGGTACGTCGTGCACCAGGACTGCAGAATGCTATAGGCCAGCTCAGGGTATGCCGGCAGCCGCGCAGAGCTGATACGCGGCCGTGACTAAGGCTGTCTCCAAAGGCTCAAGATTCCTGGCGCGATCCGGCCCGGCGAAAGTCAGCGGGAATCCGTCAAGGTCTTTGGCCAATCCGCGCTTGTCTTCAGCATGCACAAGAATGGAACTGGGCTCACCCTTCAGGAAGAGCGCCGCCTCTGACTGGATCGATGCGTCCTTTTCCTCTAGCAGCGGCAGCGCCTGGCTTTGCCACGCCCTGAAAGCCGGCGTGCCCGACAATGCAGGGTTCTGCGCCGCCTCGGCAACCGCGTCTCGCACTGCCGCAACAAATGCCGCGGATGCTCTTGCGAAACGCTCGACGAGCGATGGAGGAATGCCAGAAGGAGCCTGGCCCATCAAACGCCTCCTTTCTCTGCGGCCGGCAGACCGTGCTGCGCGCCGCCACTCCATGGTGATTGCACGATTGCTCCGGGTTTCAGCGTATCGGGTGGAATCCAGACTTGTGTGCCGCCGCCGGCGAGACTTCCTTGACTCGAAGCCGGCCCCATCCATGCCTTCAAGCCGCCCGGTGGCGCCTGGGCTACAGCAACCGACCCATCGCTGTTCCACTCCGGCTTGACGGCGTTGGCGGCGCGCCAGCTTTTTTCATCAGCGGGCAGATTCGGTGTCCAATACGACCCCGAAGGATTAGAACTGCCGTCAATGACGCGATAGAGAGTTGTGTTCGGCGGGATATTGACCGGTTGCGCCGCCTGAAAATTTGGTGTTTGCGATGCCGGCAGGTCAGGCCATCCTGGCTGCTGCAGCTTGATGGGCGGCAGGCGGCTGCCTGCAGGCGCTGAGGTCTTGATGGTGCCATCCTGCTGTAGTTCCGACTGCATGCCGGACGCCGAAGACGGCGGCGCCTGCATAGGCACGGAAACGCCCATGGCCTGAATGCCGCCCATCGCACCAGCCGCGCCACCTGCACCGGCCATTCCCACAAGAACCGTTTCGCAGCCCATCACTGCCACATCCGGCGGGCCCACGCAGGTCAATTGATCGGTGACGCGCGACTGCGGCATATCACCCACGAGAACTGTGGGCGAACCCAGAATGAATGGACCTCCAACATGAGGAACGACACCGGTGACCATCGGGCAAACATGCAGGTCACCGATGCGAGAAGCTGGCATCATGCCGATGAGCACTTGCGGGTAGCCCACCGTGACGACTCCGCCGTGTGCGGTTTGACTGGTGATGGTGCAGGCTGGCATTCCCATTGCTGTGTGGCTCTCTCCTTAACTCTTCGAAGCGGGTTTCGACGGCGGATCGTCGCCGGGGAAGGTTGGCGCGGTCGGGGCTGTGGGCGAATCTGGCGATTCCGGACTTTGCGGTGAGCCCGGTGAACCGGGAACGGCCGCACCACCGCTGTTGATCATCACCAGTGTTCCCTGGATGACGACGCCTTCGGGTCCAACAGAGACAAAACCGCCCGGACCGGAGAGGCACACGTTCATTCCGCCTTCAATGACTACGTTCATGCCTCCCTTGATGTAAACATTCATGCCGGAATCAACAACGTAGTTCATGCCGATCTTGTTGTATTGGTTTTCACCTACATTCAGCGAGTGGGTCATTCCGACCTTCTCGTTCAAGTTCTGGCCGACATTGATGTTGGAATTCTGGCCGATGCTTTCCTTCAGGTTGCCGGTGAGGTTATGGCTTCGGTCGCCGCCGACCTTGACAATCTGATTGCCCTTCACGTTGAGGTCAGCCTCGCCGTCAACTTCGTGGAGCTGCTTCCCTTTAACCAGCAGGTGGGAATCCCCATCCACTTCCTCAAACTGGTTCTTGGTGATCTTGGTGTGCTGCTCATTGCCTACGAGCGTGTGCCAGTCGTGCTCCACATGCAGATCAAAGTCGCGCTCGGCATTCATGAAAATCTGCTCTTTATCCTTCAGATCCTCGAAGCGCAGCTCATTGGCGTTGGCCGCGCCGCCATTTTTTGAGCTGCGTGTAAGAACTCCTGAAAGCGTGTACTGGCCCGCCGGATCGTACTTCGGCATATTGACGCCGTTGTACACTGAGCCAACAACAATCGGCTGGTCAGGATCGCCCTCCATGAAGCTGATCAGAACTTCATCACCCGCGCGAGGCCAATAGTAGGTGCCCCAGCCTTTGCCGGCCCACGACTGTGCAACGCGCAACAGGGTATTATCCGGCGTATTGGGCTTGCGCTGCCGATCCCACCAGAACTGAACGCAGACGCGGCCGTACTTATCCATGTATGACTCTTCACCGGAAGGAGTGACAACCTGACCAGTGTGCATGCCATGAACGACAGGCTTTACCGTCTTGATGGGAGGACGGTAGGGAATCGAGGACGGGATTGCTGTGAACCTGTTCTGATACGGCTCGGTGACAGTTTCTGTTTGCGTCCGATATGACGGCAGTTGCCGCACCGAGTGCTCTATATGAGTCAGAAGATATTTCGTGTTCAGGCTGCTTTGCGGGTAATCCGTGAGCGAAAACGTGTATCCGCTTTGCATCGGAATCGCATTTGAGACCCCTTCGACAACCTGAGTTTCGGCATCGCTGCTGTCACGCCTCACGTTCGTGAAGGATGTCGCCAGGTCATTTATCTTTGAGTCCGAACCTTCCTTTTTCAGGTACGCGGCGGCGCTATCAGCGTAGTCATATTGTTCGTTGCTGTTTGCGCCCAGGGGACCGTTTGTTGTCGCCTTTGCGCCTCCCTCCGGCAAGGACTTATACCTTATAAAGCTGTAATCCCAGGAGCTATGCTTGCCTGATACCAAACTGGATCGGGCAGTCAGTTCCTGAATCACAAAGTCGTAATAGCCTTCGGTACCGCCCTCTTCTGGTGCGTACCTGAAAGTGCTCTGAATCGGGCAGTCGCTCAACTTGCTGGAAGTATCCTGCAATGTAAGGGTGTGATCATCCTTACTGTGTTTGAAGTAGTAAAGGATTCCGTGCTGCTCCATGAGCCGCGAGATAAAATCAAGGTCCGTTTCGCGGTACTGGGTGCAGTACTCCATGGGCGTATATGTGCTGGACGTGTCCAGGGTGGGACTTATGTTGTAACTTGACAGCACCGTCTTGACGACGTCAAGAACAGTCTGGTTCTGAAAGACGCGCGTATTTTTGTTAAGCGTAAGCGTCCACAAACTGGGCACGATGCGCGCGCGATAACGCAGGAATTCGTCGTCGCCTCCGGTCATCTCGAAGCTGGAAACGATGCCGTTGATATAGCGCTGGGTGCCGCTGTGCTCGGCCTGGATGGCGACGCAAACCTTTTGTCCCACGATCTTCTTCGGGTCGATCGCCGTGTGCGTTCCGGCCAGAAGATCGACGTGGTAGCAAAACAGCTCGGAGATGCCCTCAGTGCCGGTCAGGTATTCAGGCAGAAGCGCGTCCGCACCAAGTGGACTGGTGAAGGTGAGTAGTCGATCTGTTTGTCCAAAAGCGGCCATACCTTTGTGCCAGTACGCTCCTATCGCGGTGTTACAGCCTCTGACTCATTGAGCAGCGCATCCTGTGCCGCTCCCGCAGGAGGTGACTCCCAGTCATATGTGAATCCGCCATCCGGGCTGACGCCCACGCGCACCTGCTCGGTCGGCGTTTCCTCGGCCATGCGGCTCAATATCTGCCGCGATATCTCCGGCAGCATGGTGTTGCTGAGAATGTTGTCCACATTGCGCGCCCCGCTTTCAACTTCTGTGCAGCGCTTCGCCACTTCCTCGATGACCGCGTCGTCGCAGGTCATTGTGATTCTGTGGCTCTCCTGCAGGCGGCGCTGAATCTTGCCGATTTTAAGGAGAATGATCTTCTTGAGTGCTTCATCGCGTACCGGGAAGTAGGGAATAATGACCATGCGCCCGAGGAAGGCCGGCTTGAAAATCTTGTTCAGTTCCGGCTTCAATGCGAGCGCCAGTCCTTCGGAGTTCGGCATGGTCTCGGGGTCAGCCGTCAGCTTCATCAGCGTGTCGGTTCCCGCATTGCTAGTGAGAATGATGATGCAGTTCTTGAAGTCGATTGAGCGGCCTTCGCCATCCTCAAGATTGCCTTTGTCGAAGACCTGATAGAAAAGCTCCAGCACATCGTTGTGTGCCTTTTCCACTTCGTCGAGCAGAACCACTGAATACGGGCGGCGGCGCACCGCTTCAGTCAGCACGCCCCCTTCGCCATAGCCCACGTAGCCCGGAGGCGAGCCCTTCAGGGTAGAGACAGTATGCGCCTCTTGAAACTCCGACATATTGATCGTGATCAGATTGCGTTCACCCCCGTAGAGCAGGTCGGCAAGCGCCAGAGCAGTCTCGGTTTTTCCCACTCCGCTTGGCCCTACCAGCATGAACACGCCGACCGGCTTGACAGGATCATCGAGGCGCGCGCGCGACGTGATGATGCGCTGCGCAATGGCGGAGAGCGCGTGGTCCTGGCCAATCACGCGCTTGCGCAGATGGCCGTCCAGATCGAGAACGGTGGCAATCTCATCCTTCACCATCTTGCCCACCGGAATGCCGGTCCACGCAGAGATCACTTCGCCTACAATGTGCTCATTCACGCAGACATGAATAAGCGGATTTTGCCCCTGCACTGTTGATAGCCGTTCTTCGAGCGCGCGTAGCGCTCCCAGAGAGGGTTTCTCAGCAAGCTTTCCATCGCCTTCCGCTTTCACCGTATCCGCGCCGCTCTCGAGCGCCTCGCGCATAGCGCGAATCTGCCGCACGAGTTCGACTTCCTGCTGCCACTGTGTGTTGAGTCTTGCCAGAGAAGCTTCTTCGGCGGCAAGCTGCTGCTCAATCACGGCAAGACGCTCAGAGTGGTCTTCTCCCACCGTGGTTTCACGCTCCAGAATCCGCTTCTGCACCTTGAGGTCGTCGATGCGCCGCGTTGCATCCTCAATGGCTGGAGGAATCGTGTTCTGGCCGAGCGAAAGCCGCGCGCATGCCGTATCAAGTACGCTCACGGCTTTATCGGGCAATTGCCGCCCGGCCAGGTAGCGATGAGAAAGCCTGACCGTTGCCGTCACAGCTTCATGGAGAATACGCAGATCGTGGTGCTTCTCAAGCGACGGGACGATCCCGCGCAGCATCGTATCGCACTGGGCCTCTGTAGGTTCTTCCACCTTGACCACCTGGAACCGGCGCGCCAGCGCGGCATCTTTCTCGAAGTACTTCTTGTACTCGGACCATGTGGTGGCTGCGATGGTGCGTAGTTCGCCGCGCGCCAGCGCCGGCTTGAGCAAATTGGCGGCGTCGTTCTGGCCTGCCTGCCCGCCCGCGCCGATCATGGTGTGCGCTTCATCAATGAAGAGAATGATGGGATGCGGCGAGGACTTTACCTCTTCGATCAATCCTTTCAGCCTGTTTTCAAATTCGCCCTTGACTCCTGCGCCCGCCTGCAGCAGCGCCAGATCGAGACTGTGCAGCTGCACGTTGCGCAGTGGCGGAGGCACATCTCCGCTGGCGAGCCTGAGGGCAAAGCCCTCGACGACAGCCGTCTTCCCCACGCCAGCTTCGCCGGTGAGAATGGGGTTGTTCTGGCGGCGCCGCATGAGAATGTCAACCACCTGGCGAATCTCCCAGTCGCGCCCAAGCACCGGATCGATCTTGCCTGCCTTGGCATTGGCAGTCATGTTGACGGTGTACTGGTCGAGGTGGGGAGTTTTGCCGGAACCGGCCCGCGGGGCAGCGCCACCCTCAGATGCTGGCGCGCTCACTGCGGCAGAGACGGATGCCTCCCGCGACTTTTCTGTCACTGAGAAGAAGTCCTTGCGCAGGGCTTCGATTGGAATCAGTTGCAACTCTTTGCTGACGTCGCGGATCACTCTGGACAGTTCCGGCTCGGACAGGAGCGCAAGCAGCGTGAAGCCGGTGCGGATCACCGCCATATCGAATTCGATGGTGGCGATTGTCCACGCTTCGGTGAGCATCTTCACAAGGAGCGGACTGAAGGCAGGGCTCCGCGCGTTTCCGCTTTTGAGGCGATCAAGACTGCGCTGCAGTTCGGCCGTCAAACGCGAGCGATCGACGCCGTATTGCCTGAGGATGAATGCGGCGTCGTTGTCTGAGCTATCGATGGCCTTCAGAAGGAAGTGCTCGATTTCAATATCGTAGTGAGTGCGCGAGACGCAGAGTCCGGCTGCTGCTTCCAGCGCGCTGCGAGTCGCGTCATCCACTTTGCTGATCAGGGACTTCAGATTCAAGCTCATGATTCTAGTCTCCAAATGTAGATCGGTTGCACTCAGCACAACCGGTAAGTCGCCTCATCGGGATCACGTTCGAGGGGCCGGTTTTTAATCCAACTCACCAATCCCAGGCGCGAGGCTTCAATCCCGCCCGCGCCCAGATTCACGACCGGGACCTCATTACGATCGAGCACAAGGCGAATGACAAAATCAAATTCGCGATTTGTGTAGAGCCGAACCCACGACTGCAACTCGATGTTCGCGCGCGCTCCAGGCAGGAATTCCTGATAGCGTTCAAAGCTGAGCGGCCCAAGGCGGATGGTAACTGCGCCGTGTTGATCAAAGGTCTCATCACCCACGATGGTTCCCATTCCCAGCCGCTCGCAGAACGCGCCTGAATCGCGGAGGTAAGTGCGGTTTTGCTCAGGAAGCCGCCGCCACGTACCCGTGAATTGCTCGACGGAAACCGGGACTTCGAAGTAGTCCTCAATAAGTTGCTTCAGTCCCTGGGCAGTCGGCCGCCGCGCCGACAGGAGGCCCGCATAGTAAAGGCACGCATCATCCTCGATGTTCAATCGGCGGGTAAGGCCTTCAGTGCCGAGTCCGATCAGATCGAGCAGCCTGGCGCTGATGACGTCATCGCCCGAGCCGGTGCGTTCATACGCAATGAAGAATCGATACTTCTGCCAGCCGCGATAAAACAGCGAGATGATGCGGTGATTAAAGATGTCGAAGAATTCGCCGGCTGCGCGGTCCTTGACGCGCTCGCGCTCAAGCAGGAATTCAGTGTAAGCGTGCGGCAGCACACCGACCGCTGCGCACAGCCCCATGAAGTTCACAAACAACCTGGGACGGCCATCCTTGTCCAATTCGAGGTTGTTTATCTCGCTGGCCGGGAAGCTTAGCGTGGGCACCGAGGAAAACTGCACGACCTCGCTGGATGGCGGCACGAATAGCCCCACCGGATTGCGCTCCGGATACAAGCGCTCCAGCAGACGCACGGCCTGGAAGAAGCGTACGGTATATGGCTCCTGCTCAAGCATCGCGCGCAATTGATCAAATCTCAGATCAGCGGTTTGTATCCCGCTTTCGGCAGCCATTCGCCCAGCGGCTCCTTTCTCTGGCTGGTGTAAGCCGCCAGTTGGCAGAAGCTGTTGATGGAGGTGTAGCAACCGAGGAACCGGTCGAGCACATTTGCGAAGAGGTAAACGCCTCCACCCACGAACTGCTGCTCGTCGAATTCAATTTCAACGCGAGTGCCACGTGCGGGCAAATTGCCATAAGCGGATTGCATGATGGCAAAGTGCGGGCTGGAAGTGAGCTTTGTGATGCCACCTATCTGGTTTTCGAGGTAGGACGAGTCAGTGAAGTTGTGCAGGCGCAGAATCTCCTGCAGGGAGGCGGTTCCCTCTTCGGCGAGGGAAAGATAGTTGAGCGAAAGCTGCGAAACCAGGCGCCATAGCTGGCCTTTCGCTTTGGGCGGATCGTAACTGGGTGACGGCCTGCGCAGCGCCGTGATCTGGCGAAGCGCAGGAAAATCCTCTGCCGAAAAGTCTCCGCCCTCCAATCCGAAAGGAAGGCGCGAAGGAAGATCGAAATCCGAGCAGGAACAGCGCAGGGTAAGCACGTCGGCGTTGGGTTCGGTCATCACTCCGTCCACATCGACGAGCGAGATGTGCATCGTGGAGGGATCTCGTTCACCCAATTCACTTCCGCGCCGGATTGCGTGCCAGTAAGTGCGGCCGCTTTCCTTGCGGGCTTGATAACGATAGGAATAGAGGGGTTCGAGTGGAATGCTTTCGCGCCGCGCCGTGCTGGCCGCCATCACTTCGTCGATGGAGAAAATCTCAGTTGTGTCCTGGCGGCGGGCGTTCGGAATGACCTGATAATCATGTTTGGTGTGAGTGATGAGGATGGGTTCGGCTATCTGGGAATACAGGTTTACAACCGGCGTGCATCCCAGCCGCAGAGTGCGCGCCGAGACACCCGTCTCAAGGTCCTGATTCCGTTCCGGGCGATCGAATCGTGAAAAGCAGAACAGGATTTCTGCCTGCGTAGTGCAGGCTGCTTCCCTGATCGCTTCAAGGCCGCTTAGTTCGAAGAAGAGAAATTTTTCAGAGAATGTGAAGTACTCCTGCAACAGGCGGTAGCCGTCAAACGAGCGCTTAGGATACGGTAAAAGTGATTCGTCTTCTTCGAAGCCCATCGCACGCAGTTGCGCAAGAGGGATAGCGACCGTCTTTCCACCGCGCTGCTGCGGATTGCGCACCAGAATCGCGATACAGTTCCGGCAGAGCAGTTCATACAGGGAGTGAACGACGTTCGGTTCACCGGTAAGGTGAAAGATCAGCTTGTCTGCATTCAGCTGATTGAACTCCACGTCGCGCGCGCATTCGAGACGCATGCGCAATACGCCGGCCGCGCCCGGAACACGCACGGGATCGGCTAACCGCTCAGGCTGCCGCCACTCGCATTCGCCCACAGTAAACGGCCACAACTGCACGGGGTACGCAGTGCGGAAACGGCATGGCTGGCCGTCAACCAGGCGCTTTGTAGCGAGCAGGGTTCCTGCCGGCATGGTCTGCCCTGCAGTCTGCTTGCCCTGTTCCGGATCGACCTGGCATTCCACCACGGACATCGAGGGAATTGGCCGCAGATAATGCGGGGCGACGATGCCAAGTAAAGCTGAAGTTACTTCAGGAAAATCGTCGTCGATGCGGAGGTGGACGCGCGCCGCCATGAAGGCAAAGCCTTCCAGGAGCCGCTCCACATGCGGATCATCGCAGCGGTCGTGCTCCAGCAGCAGGCGGCTGGCAACACGCGGATACTTCTCAGCGAATTTGCCGCCGAGCTGGCGAAGATAGGCCAGTTCACGTTCGTAATATTCAAGCAGCTCTTCGCGCATGGATCACTTTACCTTGTATTCGCCGCTGGCAAGCTCAAGCACAGTGTCAAATGAGATTTCTTCCGGTGCGGGATCGAGCCTCATAGTACCCTCGATATGAAAGCGCAGGCGGCGGTTGGTGGTGTCAGAAGACTCCAGGGTCACGCGCACATCCGAGAGGCGCGGTTCGAAGTTGCGGAGACAGGCTTCGATAGCAAGCCGCAGGGAGCGCTGATCCGATGCCGATGTCAGCCCGAGCGAAGTGATGTCGGGAAGGCCGAAATTAATGACGGAAGCCTTGGCAGTCGGCCATGAGGCGAGCTGCGGCAAGGGTGGCTGCCGCGTGTTCAGCAGCCATTCCAGATCGCGCTTGAGCGCGTCCCGAAAAAAGCGTACGGACTGGGAACGCGTCGCAGGCCAGTCTTCGACGGCGGTCAGGCGATCGAGGACCGATTGCGTTACCAGCGTTTCTGTAGTCGAGCGCGCCAATCTTCAGGCTCCTTTCATTTCATTCGGAGAGATCCATCGCCGCCACCGGATCGATGCGGCACAATCGGGCGAAAATGGCTTCTCTTGCGCTGTCGTTTCCGGCCTTGTCGAGACAACGCAGCAGCAGCGCCAACGGCGGAGCGATGAGGTCGATTGCTTCCCACTCCTCCAAATGGCGGTCGTCGATTTCTTTGACCAGTTCCTCCAGGACCGGAAATGCAACCTTGCCCTGTCCCGCGCTCATGCACAATTGCGCAACCTGCAGCCTGCGCTGGAAGCGTGCACGTCCGCTTGGCTGTTGAGCTGCATCCCGCATCAGAAGCTGGATCGCGGGCATCGCCTGGCCACGCGCGATCAATTCCCGGGCCTGATCCATCACATCAGGCGGAGCTTCTTCAGGCGCTTCGCGGTCGGATTTCGAAACAGGCAAATACAGTTCGGGTTCCGGCTGCGGTTCTGGTTCCGGTTGCGGCTCCGCGGTAGTGGGCTCAGGCGGCTTGGGGATGACCATCTCTTCAAGCCAGCGCTGCGTCTCCGGATTGGCTGTGGGTGTGTCGTCGCTTAGCGTCCATGTGGGGATTTCGGGCAGATCCTTCAGCAGCGCCTGCAATGTTGAGATGACGCAGGCGGCGACGGCTGAGTTACCAGATTCATTGCCCGCCCTCCAGATATAGCGATGCACATCAAGCCAGGCCCGTCCGCAGGGCTCGCCTGCGGCGGCAATTGCCTGCTTCAGCAATTCACTCCAATTTTCTTCCGCTGCCAGACGCTTCAGGTTCTGGCGCGTCTCCGTCGCGGGCGGTACCAGAAAATCCCAGGACGGCCAACTCCCTTGCTCACGCAGTTCGGCGAATCTGAGCGCAGACTGCAGCAGATAAGCGACGGGGCTTGCCGGATTGTCTGTCTGCAGGAATTTGGCGCAGGCCTGCACGCGGGCGATGGCATCATCCCGGTCGACAGGTTCGGCAGAAAGCGATTTGGACGCCTTGGTTCGGGCGGCAGGTTTCGTTGCAGGAAGCTCCTCTGCGGCAGCCTCTGGCTCAGGCTCCGGGTCACTCTCTGCATTCTCTTCCGTAGCTTCTTCCTCGATCTCTTCGTCCGGCTCCAGCTTTCGCTTCTCATTCAGCAGGACCGTAATGACTTGCCCGACTTCTTCGAGCGCGTTGCGCAATTTCCCGAAGCCGGGGCCATCATCACCATACTTCTCTTCGCAAAAGATCTGGAGGGCTTCCAGAGTCTCAACGGCTGAGTGCAAAGACTCATCCATCTGCACATACCAGGACTTGGGCGTGGCGGTGAAAGCATTGTCGAAATCTTCAGCCGTCACTTTGCCATCTTCGATGGCAAGCGTTCGCGCTTCACGCTTTGCATCGCTTGCTTCGGCATCGGCTTCGTAACCGACCGAGCGGGATTCCCGGTACTGATAAAAGCTCAGGCCATTGCGAGTGATGGAAGCTTCGCGCAGAAGCGCTGCCATGCGATTGACTGCCCACTCGATTGGGACGGCGCGCATGCCTGCGTCACCGTCTTCAATCACGGGATAGAGAGTATCCCAAAATTGCTCCTGCAAATCCTGAAAGAGCTTGAGACACGGCTGGATCAGGCCGATCCCCTCGCGTTTCACGTGCGCTTCAGCCAGCCACGCAGCCAGTTGAAGGTCTTTGCTCTTATTGGCAAGCGCATCTCCCGCCAGCTTGATCACCAGCGCAAAGTCGGCCTTCTTTATCTGCCGCTGCCAATCGCCTGTGGGGATTGAGTCATCATCTTCGGTACGCGCTTCCTTAATTTGATCGTAGATCCGCTCATAGCGCAGACTCGCCCCGGATGGATTGTCACCTGGAATCGAATTGAGCAGATCATCGCGCAGTGGCACTTTCGGACCTTTCACCGACGTGACGGAAACTGAGCTTCCGCAGTTGCAGGAATGCTTCTTCCTTCTCGCCAAGCAGCAATAGTTTCTGACCGAGCGGAACTTGCCCGTATTTGGAATCTTCTTCCCATACAGTAGTCCTGCCCAGGCGCACAGCATCCTCTTTATGCTTCCAGGAAAGAGGCGCGATTACAGGAAGCAGAACCTCTCCCAGATCCTGCAGCCTGAAATCGGAAGTTGTCCGCAGCACTGCGGGCAGCCATAAGAGATCGCGCAGGCGTTTCGGTGGTTCGGTTTCGACCGACTCGATATACGCGAAAGGGATCCATGTATAGCTTCCCGCAATGAATGCTTCCAAATTTGCTCCAATTCGGGGATCTGCGTCTTCGAGTCCTGCAAACTCGGCGCCGTTCAACACACCTGATGGCGATGCATGCGGTGTGCCGAGGGGCAGAGCACCCCGCACAAACATATCCTGCCGTTCGCGCTCCGCGTGCAGCGCACTGCGATAGAGCATGGCTCCCGCGGCGGCTTCGGCGTTGGCGTCGGAGAGAATATCAAGGTGCTTTTCAGCGCGGCCGTATTCTCCAGCAAAACACAGT
>JAJZVZ010000060.1 GCA_021846945.1 Acidobacteriota bacterium
TCCTTGGTCTGGAGCTGATCCCGATCCCGCGTCTTGAGCTGGTCCGGGGTGCTCAACTGATCCTGCGTGTGCAGTTGATCCTTGGTCTGGAGCTGATCCCGATCCTTCGTCTTCAGTTGATCCTTACTATGCAACTGATCCTTCTTCTTCAGTTGATCGCGGGTCCGCATCTGGTCCGGTGTCCGCAAGCGATCATGCGTTCGAAGCTGATCGCGTTGCCCGCTGCCCATGCTCGAATGTCTTCCAGCAGAGCCACGATGCTGTGCTGGTGCCAAGGTCGGAATCGTCAGGACGATGGCAACCAGCAGTCCTTTTACGAGTGCTTTCATGACTTCACCTCCGGTCGGATTTAAGCCTGATGTCTCGAACTCACCACAGCTATGGGCCGCGCCTGCCCCTGCCCGTGGGGCGATTGGTCCCGCCGCCACCCGATCCCCGCATGCCGATTCCTGATGAGCCGGAACCTTTCAGTCCCGGCATTGCCCGCTGCATCCGCTGCGGCTGGCTGAGATCCTTCCCGTTTCTCAACCAGACTTCCTGCCCAGACTCAACCAGTACTTCCTGTTCAGGATGAAGTTGGCTTGCCACTGCGACAAGTCCCTTCTCCACCCCGACCTGGGTGTCCCCGTTCTGCGCAGCCGCCACTGCAAAGATAGTCCCTCTAACCGCGATAATTGCTGTGGGTGTAGTTACCACCTTGGGGTTAGGGCGGCCGCTTAGCTTCTCGATCTGCACACGCACGTTACCCAGCAGGACATGGAAGAATTCCCTCCACTTGCCGTGTTCCGAATGCAGCTCAACATGAGAATTGGGAAAAATGCGGATTGTACTGCCATCCGGGAATCGCATGGTCGCCGACGACTTGGCATCAGTGAGGATTGCGTCGCCGGTCTGAACTTGGTCTCGTTGATGCAGAAGCGCAGGCACGTTTTGACCGCGTATCAGGCTGACCTTGCCTTTCACCGCCGTTATTTGTCCTGCTACCGGGTTCTGCGCCAGCGCGGGCAGCGCCAGGATGAACATGACAACCACAGCGACGAATTTGTAGTGAGTTCGAGCCATCGTAGCCTCGCTTTCAAGAGAAGCAAACTGGATGCCAAAGCAGCGACCACGGAAAACGCTGAAAACACACGTTCAAGAGTTCTCATTGTGCTCGGAATCCTGCGTTTTGGGCACACCGGTGTGCCCTTCGTGCAGCAGGCCCCAGCGATCAAGTTTCTTCAAAAGGGTGCGGCGCTGAATGTTGAGGCGTTCGGCTGCCAGCGTGCGATTGCCTCCGCAGGCGCGGAGCGCTTCCAGCACATGTTTCTTTTCCGCATCTTCGAGACTCTGGGCGGTCGAAGCCGGCATCGCTTGAGTATCAGGCAAACCCAGGATCTGCCGAACCTCCGCCGCCCCCAGTGGCCCCGGAGATGACATGGCAACTATGCGCTCAATGGCGTTCTTCAGTTCACGGACATTGCCCGGCCACAGGTACGCTTCAAGCATGTTCATGGCCGTCGGCTCCAGCCGAATGCTCCGACCAAGGCGGGCATTGGCATCTGCAAGAAACCGAAATGCCAGCAGAGGAATGTCCTTCACTCGTTCGCGCAACGGCGGCACTTCGATGTGGAGCACGTTCAGCCGGTGATAGAGATCAGCGCGAAACTCACCGGCTTGTATCATCGCTTCCAATTGCCGGTGCGTGGCTGCCAGAATCCGCGCCGTAACCGGCTTTGGCGTGCTCGCACCCACAGGACGATACTCCCTGGCCTCCAGGAGGCGGAGCAGCTTTGCCTGGAAAGAGATTGGAATCTCCCCGATCTCATCCAGAAAAACGGTGCCATCGCGAGCCTGGTCAATGATACCGGGCCGATCCTTCTCCGCACTGGTGAATGCTCCTCGAGTCGAACCGAACAGTTCGCTTTCCCAAAGATTCTCGGGAATGGCGGCGCAATCCACGGGCCAAAACGGCTGCCTGGCTTTTGCGCCGGCAGCATGAATGGCACGAGCCACCAACTCTTTTCCGCTGCCGGTTTCACCACGGATCAGCACAGTGGCCTGAGAATGCGCTGCCCGCGCGATGTCTTTGTATAGGCGCACCATGACTGGCGTCGTACCCACAATCTCGTCGCCCAATGCCGGCTCATAACCTGGAGATTCTTCCGGCTGCAACGACAACTCCGCCCGTTGCAGCACATGCAACAGCTCATTCAGATCAATTGGCTTGGGCAGGTAGTCGAATGCGCCACTTGCTTCCGCCTCTACAGTCGTGCGCACCGAACCCTTGGCAGTCATCAGGATCACGGCACTGGATGGCATCGCCTGTTTCGCTGCTTTCAGGATGTCCAGGCCAGAGATTCGGTCAATGTAAATGTCAGCCAGTATCAACGGGAATTGCGCGGCGGCGGCCAAACGCAACCCCTCGCTGCCACTGTTGGTCACCGTGACGGGATAGCCCTTTAATTCAAGGAATGTGGCGATAGGAAACGTAATTTCCTCTTCGTCATCGACCAGGAGTACCGGGAGCTTTTCGCTCATTCCGTCACCTTTCTAGGCAGTATCACAGTAAACCTGGAACCCTTTCCCGGTTCGCTCGATACTTCCACTCTGCCTCCGTGTTGAGTAACGATCTCCTTCACCAGGGCCAATCCAACGCCCGAGCCCGGTTGCTCTCCATCGTGCGGCTTGGCTCGATAGAAACGCTCAAAGATGTGTTTCTGCTCCGCCGGTTCGATGCCGCACCCCTGGTCGCTGACCTCAAGGCGTGCGAATTGCGAATCAGATCGTAACGTGATGCGAACGGTGCTCGATTCCGGGCTGAACTTGATGGCATTCACGAGCAGGTTATAGAGGGCAAATTGGAGCAATCCGGGATCCGCGGCGACGGTTGCGAACTCAAGGTCCTGTTCGATTGCGATGTTCTTCTTCAGTGCCAATAGCGCTGCACGCTCACTTGCATCAGCAGCGATCCTGGCGAGATCCGCCTGCTGCCGCTCGAGCTTCAGCACGCCGGCCGCAATACGTTCCACATCAAGGAACGTGGTCACGACTCCTGAAAGGCGCCCAGACTCCGTGTGAATACGCTGAGCTATCTCTTCCTTCTTGCGCTCGGGGATCGCTGCTTCCGTCATCAATTGGCTTGAGGCATGGATCGCGGTGAGCGGAGTTTTGATTTCGTGCGCGACTGCCTGAAGGCGAAACGCATAGTCCTGCTGGCCAACAATGGCCTCGCGGAGCCTGCGGCGAACAAACAGCGTGTGCACGAGGAACGCCATCAGCGAGGCAGTGATCTGCACCACTATCCAGGAGGCTGCCGGTACGATTACGCCGCCACGGAACATTGCGTACGACAGCACAGGGATCAGCACCACTCCACTGATGGCGACGGGAATCAAGAAGCGTCCCTGCCGCCACCACACGGCTGCTGCGATCAGGGCGGCAATCGCCAGGATCGACAGCAATTCCGCCGGTGGACTCAGCGGGATCAAGTAGGCACCGTCGGCGAGGGTGCGGAAAACATTGGCGTGAATCTCGATTCCACTCATGCCAAGCCCGGTGGAGAAGGGAGTAAAGACACGATCGCCTGCCCCTTGCGCAGTGACCCCCAAAATCACGACCTTCCCGGCGAAAACGGAAATTGGCACCTGCCCCTCAAGCACCCGCGCCAAGGAAACATGCTGGAATGTGCCTTCGGGTCCGGCATAGTGAATCCACAACAACCGGTCATTGACATTGGCTGCTGGAACGCGATGTGTGCCGACCCGCAGTGCATTTGCAGATTCGATTGGCAGGCCCTGCACTCCCAGCCGCGCGCGAAACGCCTCAAAGCCGAGCGCCCAGTAGCGTTGATCACCGTCGCTCTTCGCCAGCAGAAGCGTGCGAGCTACACCGTCCGGATCCGGTTCGATATGAACATGCCCGAGAGCCATCGCGTGACTCTCAAACTCTGGAAGGGGCTTCAACCACCGCGAAGGTCTGCCGTCCGCAGGTATCTCCAGAGCGGTCGGCAATACGACACTCGGAAATCTCTGAAATGCGTCAGCCAGTCTGGCATCGGCGGCCGGGGTGGTCTTCTCCGACAACAACATGTCGACAACAAGAACGGATGGTGCCGCGCTCGCTACGCGATTTAATGCATCGGCCAGCGCAGCACGGTCGATCGGCAGAGGTCCGTAACGCTCGACAGTCTCATCATCGATGGCCAGCAAGATCACATTTTGCGGGGCCAGTCCAAGGCGGCGATGATCCAGCCTCAGCAGCATATCGGCTGCTGCCGCATTCCCGTGCTGGGCGAGACCGCTCCAGGCAAGAAAAATCAGAACTGCCAGCGCCAAAAGGCCAGCCATCGAGATGAATAATCTACGCCTCACGAGTGAACGTCCTTGCGACAACACTCCAGAGAAGCTACCTTCACTTTGTCTGGCGGCCAAAAGCCCGAACTGGATCAAATCCCAGTCCAAAAGAGAATGTGTTCAGGTCATAGCCGAAACTGCGATTGAAGCCAACCTGCAGATCGATGAAATGCGGAAGGTTAGCAGTAAGCCATGCTCCGACTCCATGATCCCGGGTAATGTCATCGCCTTCGGTCACCTGTTGCGTCATAAATCCATTTCTGTTTCCACCACCTCCGCCATTTCCGCCGGTCGCCTGTTGACTCATCAATTTATATCCGCTTCCGCTACCGCCGCCATTTCCGCTTCCCGGTCCGTTGCCTGAGCCTCCTGGCCCCCCGCCAGTTCCACCGGATCCCGTATCCGGGCCGTGGAATTCGCGGCTGTAAAGGGTCTGATTGCCGGAGGGAAGTACGTAATAGAACGAGGCGCCTGTGCTAAAGATCTCTGTCAGTACAGCGTCCGCGCCCGCCTCAAACCGCGCATTAAATCCCTGCGCTGTGTAAGGGAGAATAAAAAGTGGAGTATCTGGAACGGTATTTGCTATGTCGACCTGCCCAAACGGGATCAATCGGCCCACGGGGCGGCTGAGGCGACTTGTCCAGTCCACCAGCACGGACCCGGTGGTAAAGCCACTGTTCATGTCAGCTATGGGAACCCAGGAAGTCAGATGTGTTCGGTAGTCCAGGATTCGATTTGGGAACCGCAGCAAAAGAGCGAACGATGGATCACCGATCCCTTGATCCGTCGTTGTGGTCGATTGCGTTACCCCATTTGAATCTGTACTGGTTGTCGAAGCCGATACGTAGTAGAACGGTACATTTCCCTCCACGCTGACTTGCCTGTTGAACTGGTAGCCCAGGCTGAAGCCCGTAGTAAACATATGACCGATACTGTTTGTGTTGCCACTGAAATCGATATATGACAGGAATCCTCTTTCATCCACATTTAGATCAGGCGGCGCTGTAGCGACCGCCCCTTCCGGAATCGTCTCGGGCGTGCGCGACGAAGAAGTGACTGAGGTTTCGTCCGTTGATTGCGCTATTACTGTAACAGGAAGCAAAAATGCGAGGAAGATTGGAATCCGGTACATATGCGCTCCTTTTCCTCGAATGATCCGAGCGGGCCCTTCAACACACGATGGTTACTGGCACTCTGGTTGAGTTAGGGCCGATTCCTACCGACCTAATGTCGGTACACTCAAAGGCCCTCTCAAGCTTATCCGTACGTAATTGGCAACGAAAATTTTAGTGAGTTGGGCAATGATGATCAGTGCGATAAATCACAGGTGCCAGTGATGAACATTACGAGGACCGCCAAGAGCATAACTACAGGTCGCACTTCTTATAACGAATCTCTTCCCGGCGGCGTTTAGTTTCCGCTTCTTTCGATTTCGTTGCCGTACGGCTTCGGCTTTTGTTTCCAGCGTGCGGGCCAGGCCGTTCGCCGGCCTTGGCTGGATCGGGAGCAGCTGAAACCGGCGGCCTTCTTCGCTGCCAAGCTCAACTGGTTGCTTGAACATGCGTCTGTTGGAAGCGCACGGCTGGACAGAATAGACACGGGGGTCATTGAAGGCTACGTAGTGGCGCGGCGCGCTGCTGTAGGCCCGGCAACGGTCAATCGCGAGCTTGCCACGCTTCGCAGGATGCTCTGCCTTGCCCACGAGTGGAAACAGATTCAGTGCGTCCCGCGAATCCGGCTACTCTCTGGCGAACGCACACGGGATTTCGTGCTCTCCCGAACGCAAGAGGAAATCGACCTTGCCGCCTGTCCGCAACCGCTGAACGACATTGCCGTGCTCATGCTGGAATCCGGCCTGAGAATTGGCGAAGCGATGCGGCTGGAAAGGGCAGACGTGACCTTGAAGCCAGCCAAGGGCGCGCGGTTCGGTTTTCTGCGCGTTCGGGAAGGCAAAAGCAAGAATGCCCGCCGCATTGTCCCGCTCACAGATCGCGCAAACGCGCTACTAACCGGACGGCATGAGGCACAGGAGCGGGAAGAGGCAAAAAGACGGCTGGAAGGTAAGCCGCCCCGTTCGCTCATCTACGTTTTTGCCAACCGGGCCGGCGAGCCTTACCCGGGGTACGTCCATCAACATCTTCACCAGTCGGCTTGTGCTCCGAAGATCGACGGCAAGCGCAAGCGCATTTTCCCCAAAGATTTCGTTCTGCCCTCGCTACGCCATACAATGCTTACAAGGCTCGGAGAATCAGGAGTGGACGCTTTCACGATCATGCGTATCGCAGGGCATAGCAGCATCACCGTGTCTCAGCGCTACATCCACCCGACGCCTGAGGCGGTGGAGCGGGCTTTCGAGCGGCTGCAACTATCCGGAAGGGAGGCTGAAGACGAGCCGAAACGACTGCTACCCGCTGCAACTTTCGCTACACTGAACGGAGCGGTTGCCGTAAGTGATTGAAGGGCCTGTAGCTCAACGGTTAGAGCAGGGGACTCATAATCCCTTGGTTGGGGGTTCGAATCCCTCCGGGCCCACCAGTTTAAGCCCAAAATTTTCAGAAAGTTATTGGCCATCTAAGGGTTGAGCTTGGATGGCCTTTTAGGTTCTGGCGCCTGTTTTGGTGCATGCTTGCTCATTCCGCCGCGCCGTTGACGATGCTTTCCGATGCGGCTGTCGCTGCTTCAGGCAAAAGGTGTCCATACCGTGCCGCCATGGTAATCGTCTTGTGGCCGGCCAGCATTTGGATATCCTTCATTGAGCGCCCAGCCCTGGCAAGCCAACTGCAGAGCGTAAGTCGATTGGAGTGCCAGGTATAGCTGGCGATCTTCGCTGCTTTGAGCGCGGGCAGGAACCACCATCGGCAATTGGCAGGCGGGTCTGGCAACGAAAAAGACGGCACCGCCTGGCCCGTGCTCGACCACTGTCTTCTGGTTCTTGGGGACAGCAAGAGCGGTGCTGTTGAATGGCACGTTCCATGGAGAGCGGTTCTTCGACTGGGAACGGCAAATCTGGCAGCGTTTCAAGTTCTGCCTTTCAGTTACCCGCCGCAGTGCGCACCTCTTCCGGAGATCTCATCGCTCCAGTATTCTGGTCTGACAACTGGATTGAACTCACTCCGGGCGGGTCGACAACGCTCACAGCCCTGCCGCCGGCGAGCGCCGATTCCACACCAACGGTGCATCTCGACGGCTGGAACATCCCGGCGATGGTGATCACGCCCCCGGAGGCTGTCGCCGATCCGCAACACTCACAGCAGAACCGGGCCCACAGTTTGTAGTAAATGAGGATGGATAAAAACTATGCGCTTCTGGATGCAAAGTTGCTTTGCGCTGCTTTTTGCGCTCGCCGCGATGCCGCTTTCTGCGAGCGTCCACATGCCTTCTCTCTTCGCGGATCACATGGTGATGCAGCGCAATGAACCCGTCCATGTGTGGGGAGACGCAGCTACAGGTGAAGCTGTGACGGTTACCTTTCGTGGTGCGCAGCGAAGCACGACGGCGGATTCGCTGGGCCGATGGACGGTGCAACTTCCTCCAGGCCCGGCTGGTGGTCCTTATACCCTGACTGTGCGTGGAACCAACACCGTTACATTCCATGACGTGCTGGTGGGCGATGTTTGGATCGCCTCGGGCCAATCAAACATGGGCTTTTCCCTGCACGAGGCACGCAATGCACAGCAGGAGATCGCCAACGCCAACCATCCCCAGATACGGCTCATGAATGTCAATCAGCGTTTTGCGGACTACCCGCAGGATGATCTGGATATCAGGATGCCGTGGAGCCTATGCACTCCCAGGTCGGCGGCGGACTTTTCAGCGGCGGGCTATTTCTTCGCTCGCGACATTGAGCAACGCGAGCACGTTCCCATCGGCATCATCGAGTCGGCGTGGGGTGGAACGCCTGCCGAGGCATGGACCAGCATGCATGCGTTGTCCAACGATGCATCGCTTATGCCGGTATTTGCCGCGTGGGCGGCCATGGCGGATGCGGAGCCGCAAACTGCGCGCGCCGAAGCCAAAGAGCGCAAAGACGCCGAGCAGAAGTATGGCACTACGGATGAGAACCTGCGGCTTCCCTGGCACCCCGTCTTCAAATCGTGGGCCCCAGCCGCGCTCTACAACGGCATGATTGCTCCGCTCACGCGCTTCCCTATCCGCGGAGTCATCTGGTATCAGGGAGAGTCAAACACTGATCCTCTTCGTTATCCCGTCTATGGGCGCCTTTTTCAAACGCTCATCCAGGATTGGAGAGCAGACTGGCATCAAGGCAATTTTCCGTTCCTCTTTGTGCAGATTGCCAACTACCGCCCTGGGCCAGATAGCTACTGGGCTGAAGTGCGCGAGGCCCAGCGCCAGGCACTGGTTCTTGTGAATACGGCCATGGCTGTAACCGTCGACATCGGTGACCCGAACAACATCCATCCCAAAGACAAGCAGGACGTTGGATACCGCCTTGCTCTTGCCGCCCGTGCTGTTGCTTACGGAGAACATCTCGAATACTCTGGCCCGCTCTACCGCGCGATGAGCCGCGAGGGCGGCAGCCTTCGTCTTTACTTCCATCATGCTGCGAACGGTCTCGTGTCCAAAGGAGGGCCACTCAAAGGATTTGAGATAGCCGGAGAGGATGGCAAATTCGTTGCCGCCGAAGCTGTGATCGACGGCTCAACCATCATTCTTTCCAGTCCGGCAGTGGCATCACCAGCACAAGCGCGTTATGGATGGACCAGCGATCCCGTGTGCAACCTTTTTAATAAGGAGGGGCTGCCAGCTTCGCCCTTCCGCACCGGAATGCCATAGCGGGGGATCAAACGGCCGCCGTCATCAACGGGTGATCGTGGCCCATGTGGACGCGGGCAAGCTGCCGCTGAAGGCGTTCCTGGCCCGCGCCGACGAGGTGATGGCGGAGAAGCTGGGAAAACTGGAACCTGCGAAGGCATAAGTATCCGTCGGGCTTTGTATCAGGGCATGACCTCTGGCATGCCGCGCTGCACACAACAAACCGCAAACACACGAATGCGGCCCTTGCGGTCCGCGTTCTGCGTCTTGCGCTGCAATGGGGCTCAAATTTTGGTGAACCATTCCGGCGAGATACTCACCTCTTCAACCATTCTGGCGGTGACTCCAAGCTTCAGATTCTTGAGGAGGTCGCAGAGAAGGTCACCATCAATCAGATCGATCGCCGGAGCACCATCGCGCGTGGCTTCTCTCTTTGCCTCTGCGGTAAAGGTTCCCGTGGTGATGAACAACCCCTTGTCAGTACGACCGACCATCGCGCCACGAAAGTCTCTTATCGCGCTGGGCGATACGCTGCCTTTGTATCTCTTGCATTGGAAGTAAACCTGGAAAGAGAGCAATGAGAGGCGCAAGACCCCCACCCCGTCGATCCCGCCGTCGCCGCTTCTTCCTGTGACCTCTACCTTTACGAATCCTGATTCGCGAAGAATCCGCTGCGCAAGTCGCTCGAACGCATCTGGCTTTAGCTCCTTCACTAGCAGAGCGAGTAGATCGTCTTTCCAGTCTTTCGTTTCGAGCCCAAGGTCCTGCTGTTTTTCTCCGCCTTTCTCTTTTCCTGCCTGCTGAGCCTTGAATTGCTTGCGGACCTCGGCAGGAATCTGCTTAACATCGTTCTCGGTTAACCCTTTTCCCTTCTCTGTTATCGCCCAAACGCCATGCGACGGATTCTCCAAGGCCCCCGCCTTTCCAAGGTATGTCTTTGCCCAGAAAAGGTTGTAGCTAACCTTCGTTAATCGCTCAGTGTGCATCACATTTTGAATCGCCTCGGGGACATGCTCGATCTCAATCACCTTCTCGAGCAACTCCTCATGGGTCGCAGAGCCGCCCAGCGCTTGGATCGCGACCAGCGCAGGCCACATGAGTTCATCGTAAGTTGGAACCTTCAGCCCACCAGACATTTGCTTCCTCGCAATTCGTACTCGATTGTCTCCATTAACGATACACTGTCTTTTCCTTGCAGAAGGCTATCCCAAGCAACATTCGGTGCATCCGGGCCAGAATCGTCCAATGGCCATCGATTGCTCCGGTATGCAAAATTTTGTATATTCGCTTCGCGGTTCGACCTCTAAGGCCCGTCGTGTTTAGTGGCAGCTCTTTGGAGGATTTATGCGGGTTTTCGCCTCGAGCCCGGCAGAAGGCGGGATATCAGCTCTTCCGGGTTCAGGAAGGGAACGATCCGGAGAACTGGAAGGCGATGAGCACGGTCGGACCTGGCGTGCGGGAGATCAGGATTCGCGAGAAGGATGGCGCCTTCGCGTCATTTGCGTCGCTTCTATTGCGAATGCGGTTTATGTCTTGCATTGCTTTCAGAAGAATTCGCAAGAGACTCAGGCTGAAGATATCGAGTTAGCCAGACGGCGTTACAAGGAACTCGTGAGGGAGCTTCGGTTATGAAAAAGACGAAGGCATACGCGAATGTCTGGGACGCCATCGAACCCGACCCCGCGCGGCGAGAGAATCTCAAGCTTCGATCGGCCCTGATGTCGGAACTTACGCGCCACATCCAACGCGAGAGACTGACCCAGGCGGAAGCGGCAAAGCTGTTTGGCGTAACACAGCCGCGCATTTCCAACCTGATGCGCGGCAAAATCGATGCGTTCGGTCTCGACCTGCTGGTGAAGATGGCTGCAGCCGCCGGACTGCGTGTAACCATGAGGGTCCAAAAGGCGGCCTGAGGGCACATCAATTTCCTACGAAAGAAGCGGCACTCGTCCAGCGCGGTGAAGGCCCAACCGGTCCATTTCCCAGGGAAATCGCTGGCGCTGGGGTGAAGCAGCCATGGTGCAACGGTCGCGCGGCTGCTGTAGACTGAGGGCTTGAGGGAAGGCCATGCTGGTTGTCATGAAGGCGCACGCGACGCCGGAAGAAGTTCAGGCAGTCTGCGACCATATTGAACGATTGGGCTTCCGCGCGCATCCGCTCCCGGGGGCTCAGCGCACCGCCGTGGGCATTACCGGCAACCAAGGCGAAGTGGACCGCGGCAACCTCGAGGCGCTGCCCGGCGTGGCTGAAGTAATCCGCGTCTCCAAGCCGTACAAACTGGCCAGCCGGGACGTGAAGGAAGAAGACACCGTTATCCGCTTTGCGGGTACTGACGCCGTCATTGGCGGCAATGGACTGGCGGTGATTGCTGGCCCGTGCTCCATCGAGAGCCGCGAACAGGCCTTCACCATCGCCGGGCAGGTGGCCGCCGCCGGCGCCCAGTTTTTCCGCGGCGGGGCTTACAAGCCGCGCACCTCTCCGTATGCCTTTCAGGGCCTCGGGATCGAGGCGCTGCGGATCATGGCGGAGATTCGCGAACGCTTCGGCCTGCGCATCGTGACCGAGGCGCTGGACAGCGAGAGCCTGGAGCGGGTGGCCGAGTGGGCCGACGTCATCCAGATCGGCGCCCGCAACATGCAGAATTTTTCACTGCTCAAGCGCGCGGGGATGCTGCGCAAACCGGTGCTGCTCAAGCGCGGCATGAGCGCCACGCTGGAAGAGTTCCTGATGGCTGCCGAGTACATTATGAGCGAAGGCAACTACGAGGTGATTCTCTGCGAACGGGGCGTGCGCACCTTCTCAGACCACGCGCGCAACACACTTGATTTGAGCATCATTCCCGCGCTGCAGCGGGTCAGCCACCTGCCCATCCTGGTTGATCCCAGCCACGGGACGGGACGGCGCGACAGCGTGCTGCCGATGGCGCGGGCTGCGATTGCCGGGGGCGCCGACGGGATTGTGGTCGAGGTGCATCATCAGCCGGAAGCGGCGCTTTCCGATGGGCCGCAGTCGATCTATCCCGGCCAGTTTGCCAGCATGATGGACGACCTGGGCCGCATTGCGCCTGTGGTGGGCCGCAGCTTGCCTCGCGGCATTCAAGTGAACGTGGCGGCCGGAGCTTCATGAAGAGACGAAAGCTCCCATCCCTATGCATTTTGGGCCCCGGTCTGCTGGCGCTGATCCTCACCGGGTGCAGCCAGAGCGACTTTCCGCAGTATCCGCCGAATTATCGCGAGTACGCCTACGTGACCAATGGCGGCAGCGACACCGTCAGTGTGATCGATGTGGTCAATGTCCGTCTGGATCGTGACCTCGTCGTGGGACGGAATCCGGTGGCCATCGCCGCCAGCCCTACGCGCAATGAGATTTATGTTGTGAACTCGGGGGCTGTTGGCGGCGCGGGTTCTATTTCGGTCATCAACGCGGAACACAACGCTGTCGTGGCTTCCATTACGCTTCACCGCCAGCCGGTTTCGATTGACCTCGATGCCGCCGGAAACATCGCCTATGTGGCCAACTCCGGATCGAACAGCATCTCGGTCGTCGATCTGAAGGCCCGCCGCGAGATTGCGAGGTTGGGTGTTGGCGAGGAGCCGGTGGGCGCACGCATTTCGCCCGACAGCAAGACGCTGGTGGTTGCCAATCGGCGCGGCAACTCGGTCACGGTGATCGATCCGGCTACCGGTGATGTCCGCGCTGTCTTCGAGGGCTGTCCCGGAGCATCCGATCCCGTCATTCTGCCTGACTCATCCAAGGCATTCATCGCTTGCTCCGCAGGCCACCAGGTGATGGTGATTGCGCTGGCTGGGAAACAAGGCGGTAGGCCTGTGCCCGATCGCCTGGAGACGTTGATGGATGTGGGCCGAGGCCCGGTGCACCTGGCTCTCAAACCCGATGGCGGTGAAATCTTCGTCTCCAACTCGCTTTCCGATTCGGTGTCAGAGATTTACAACACCACCGATGAGGTCGGCGATACCTACTTGATTGGGGACGATCCCGTGCGCGGGCTGGTTTCGCGGGATAACTCGCTGCTATACGTCGCCAACTTCCGCTCGCGGTACATGACCATTTACTCAATTGACGATGGCAGGCGCGATAGTTCCGTTCATGTGGGTGATGGTTCTTCCGCCATGGCTTTCTCCGCCGCCGGCCACTTGCTCTTTGTGGTGGATACGCGGTCAGACGATGTGGCTGTAGTGCGCACCGCCGCGGCCAACCGCTCGCTTTTCACCGTGATTCCCACCGGGCGCGCTCCCAATGCCATCGTCGACAAGGCGTTCAAGGTGCCGTAAGCACGGCCGCGGCGTTACCCGAAAGGCCGGCCTCAGCCTTGCGCATTGGCGTCTACTGTCTGCGGCTGATAGCAAGCTGCGGATCTACAAAAATTGCAGCAGCACGATCTCCGGGCGAGATCCGACGCGCATGGGCGGGCCCCAGGTACCGACGCCTGTCGAAGTATAGACCTGCAATGAACCGAAGCGGTTCAGGCCATGGGTGAAAGGGCCGAAGACGCGGCGCGTGAGCCAGGTGAAGGGGAAGATCTGTCCGCCATGGGTATGGCCTGAGAGTTGGAGGCCGATGCCGGCCTGCTCCACGATCGGCAGCCGGGCCGGTACATGATTGAGCAGAATGCTGGCCTGGCCGGGGTCCGGGCGCAACTGATCGAGGATGGTGCGCACGCGCGCCGGATAGGTCGAATCGCTGTAGGGAACGCCGACAATATGCAGGCCGTCGACGGTGACCCGTTCGTTGTTCAAGACCCGGACGCCGGCGCGTGAGAGCGCGGAGACATAATGGTCCGGGCTTTCATATTCTTCGTGGTTGCCGGTTGTGAAGTAGACCCCAAAGGGAGGGTCGAGTTCCTTGAAAGGGGCAAGGAGATGGTCGAGATCAACTTCAGTGCCGTCAAAAAGATCGCCGGGAAGAAAGACGACATCGGGGTTGAAGCTGGCCGCCAGAGCGGTTAATCGCCGGCTGAACCGTACACCGTTCACGTGACCAAGATGCACGTCGCTGAGCATCACCCCGGTGCGGCCAGACCAGGACTCGGGCCGGTGCGGCAATTCGACGGGAACACGCCGGACGCGAATCCAGCGGGCGTTGACCAGGCCGTAAATGCCAATCAGGAGAGCGCCGGCGTCCAGGATTCCGGCGATCCAGGCGCGCGCCGCCACCTGATCTACAGGCAAGCCGGCAAGCCGGACGGCGAACCAGACCAGCCAGCTAAGGCACGCTGCCAGAAAGAAGAAGTTGAGGAACCCCAGCCATACCGCCGCAGCTTTGTAGAGGGTCCGAACCGACCGGTTGAAAAAGCGGAAGCTGAGCAGAGCCGCGGCGACGAAGCTAAAGGCTACCAGGAAAAAAGCGGCGCGCAACGCAAGTGTAGCGGTGGGGCTGAGGGGATCCCAGAAAGCAATCCAGGTGACGAAGACGAACCAGTGAGCGAGAATCAGAAGGGCCTGGATCAGGGCAACGCCCACGAATGGCCAGGTTTTCAAACTCCGACCTCCTGTTAGCTATGATCTCATGATCCGACTCTCTGCCGCCACCTTTGGACCGCCTTTGCGCCGGCATGAAACAATCTTTTCATGAACGAGGGCAGAGACAGCGCGCTCGGCCTATATGTATCGATCCCCTTCTGCCGGTCGAAGTGTACCTACTGCAACTTTGCCTCGGGGGTTTATCCGGCCGCCGAGCATGCTCGCTATATTACTCGTGTAATTGAAGATATGACCGATGCCCGTGCATGGGCCGAAGGTATGGGTGCCCAATTGCCACGCCGGGTGGATACCGTTTATCTGGGGGGCGGCACGCCCAGCCTGCTGGCTCCGGAGCTCGTAGCCCAACTGTTTGGGGCCATTCGGGCTGAGTTTGCACTCGATCCGGAGGCAGAAATTACCGTTGAGTGCGCTCCGGGGCAGTTGGCAGACGCAACTCTGGATGCGCTGGCTGCGGCGGGCGTGAATCGAGTGAGCCTGGGAGTACAGTCGTTTATTGACACTGAAGCGCGAGCCAGCGGGCGGCTGCACAGCCGGGCGGCGGTTCTGGAGGATCTGCGGCGTCTCCGCGCGGCCGGAATTGCCAACCTGAACATTGATCTGATCGCCGGTCTGGCTGGTCAAACGCCTGCTTCGTGGGAGGAGTCGCTGGCGGTTCTGGTGGAGACCGGCGTTCCGCATGCCAGCGTCTACATGCTGGAGGTGGACGAGGATTCGCGGCTGGGCCGCGAACTGCTGGCCGGAGGCGCGCGCTACCACGCCGCCACGGTCCCCACCGAGGAGGCGATTACGCAGATGTACATGCGGGCAATTGAGAAACTTGCCGAGGCAGGCCTGGCTCAGTATGAGATTTCGAACTTCAGCCGGCCGGATGCGCACTCCCTCCACAATCTGCGTTATTGGGAGCGGCGGCCCTATCTGGGGCTGGGACTGGATGCCTCATCGATGCTGCGGGAGGCTCTGCCGGCGGCAGACTCCGCCGCCCGTGGGTCAGGCCGGCGCGAGTCTGGATATGGGTTGCGCACGACCACGACCGACCATCTCAAGGCGTATCTCGGTGGTCCCCAGCCCGTTGAGACGGCCTGGCTTTCGCCGGCCAGGCAGCATGAGGAGGCCTGGTTCCTGGGCTTGCGTTTGAACAGCGGGGTTGAAGTGAAGGCGTTGGAGCAGGAATTTGGCCGCAAGCTGGTGATGCAGGCAATGGATGCAGTGGAAAGGCCGGCGGAGAACGGATTGCTTACATTCGATGGCGCCCGCGTGCGATTGACCCCGCGCGGAAGGCTGATTTCCAATGACGTCTTTCAGGAGTTCCTGGGACTGGAAGCGGAAGTGCCGGAGACCCGCACGAAGGGGCGGCCGTAGTTGTTAAATGCACCCGAACCTTCGACGGGCTCTACCAGAATGCGGTGGTTCTGCAGCATGTTCAGAGATTCTGCGGCCATTGCGGCATCGTATGGGGCCTGCTACAGCCTTCGACCGGTGCCGCGTCGGGCACGATTTTCGCTCGCAAGGCGGTTCGTCCGGGCAGTGGTATCAGGCCCTCGCGCCTGTCACTTCTTCGTTTTTTTCACGGCAATCGGCACGCTCAACATTCCCACCCGGCCCGTGGTCATATCCCACAGGCCGATGTCGAGATAGTCCTCACCCGGGGGCAGATTAATCTGCTGATCGAATGTGAGCTTCGCCTCAGGATCGGCATGGATCTTGGCTTCATTCACCTGGAGCGTGGCTTCTTCTGTAACCCGTGTAATCGGCTCGCCGTAGTGATCGACTGCCAGAATGGCCGCACCGATCTGGTCGGTTCCCTTGTTCCCATTCACGCTGTTCGGCTGGATGGAGCGTGCCGGCAGGACGTAGTGGATGCGATACGCCGTCTGTCCCTTCTTTAAAGGCTTGGCAGGGATATCGGCCGGAAGCCCGGGCCCGGCCAGCCTTACCACCGCCTGGAAGACGATCGGCTGGCTCCGGTCGTTGGGTACCTTGACGGTGCTGCCGTCCTGACGCAGCAGCGTGCGCATGGCCGGCTCGGGCGTCGCACTGTTCCGCCGGTCATCGTAGTACCCGCGACGATAACTCAAATGGTAAAGGCGCTTGTCGGCCGCGATCCTCACGGTCACCTTATGCCATTTGTTGTCCTGATGCAGATCGTCCGGCGCGTAGGTCAGCGTATAGTAATCGCCGTCGGTATTCAGTACCTTCTGCGCGGCCTGCCTCAGACCGTTGGTGTTGAAATAGGCGTGCCCGCCTGTAGCCTCGGCCTCCTCCCGCATCAGCAGTTGTTGCGATGCCATCCCGCTGGGGTAGCCCACGGTTAGCCCGCGGGCGTCAATCGGATACAGCGCGATCCGCAGCTTTTCCAGCATGTCGTAGAGCTGCCGCGACGGATATCCCAGCTCCGACGGGTCCGGACCGAGGAGCGCGCCGAGAAGAAAGAGATTCGATCCTCCGGAAAACCAGATAATGTTCTTCCGGCCCGGCACCTGGCTCACATACGATGCGATCTGCCACAGCGTATCGTATTCGGTTCGGTACCAGTAACCCGGCACGCGAAAGTGCGGAATCGCTTCGTGGATCGCCGTCATCAGCAGTTGTTTGTTGGTCGTGAATTTCTGCAGCGGCAGCGTCATTGGCCCCGCTCGATTGAACACCGCCACCGGCTCCCCCGGCGGCAGGTCGCGCACAAATCGCGCCAGCTGCTCGTACAGGTACATCTGGTCGACGAGGCTGATCGTCGTCGTATCGATCAACAAGATGTTGACCACCGGCGGCGGATGGGCATCAAAGTTGTTGCTGAAAGCGCTGGTGCTGGCCTTCCCGAACTCGCCCGGCGGCGTTCGTTGCTCCGTGTGCTCCTCGAAGGATGCGATCCTTTGCGGATGCCCGTTATCGTAAACGTGGAAATACCCGCGCGTCAGCCCGCGGACGGGATTCCCTTTGGAATCGGTAACCGTGACGTCGGTGAGCACCAGTCGCGTGTTCATCTGCAGCGTATAGGGAGACTGCGCAGCCGTAGGCGGCGCCGGCCGGGACTGCGCAGCGCCGGTGGGCACGACCGCCAGCATCTGCAACAAGAACAGAAAGCTGGCGCAAGAAACGGAGTTGAGATTTCGGGGAACCATCGAAGACAGGCATGATTTTATATGAGCCGTGGCGGGAGCGGAAAAGTTTCGACGTTGCAATTTTGCGGACCTCGACAGTGCTTCACCGGAATGCAACTGTTCCTCTTAGCGGGAGCGAAGTTTTTCTGAGAACCCGGCTTCAAACCATAGCCGGCCGAAGGCTCTTTTCCGGATCAGGCGAGAAGCTTATTGCCGGCGGATGTTGAGACGGCGGGAGCCGGGCAAGGAGCGGACCGCGCGGATGTGCCGAAACAGCAGATCGACTCGGGACCGGTAGTCTTGGCCGATGCCAGCGCGTTTTCCGCCTCGCACAGGACGACCAGCGGCGAACGGCCATGGCTGGAAGAGATTCCGAAGCAGGCTGAAAGCCGGATGGAGTCACCCGCCACTCGGAATGGCTTGTAAAACACTTCATTGCGGATCCGCTGAGCCAGCGACTCCGCGCTGGCCGTGCTGCAACCCGGCAGCGCCGCCAGGAACGTGTCTTCGCTATGGCGGCCCAGAAGATCGTAGCTTCGCAGCAGGTTGGCTGAGCGGCTCGCCACCTGGCGAAGCAACTCGTCGCAGGCCCGCGAGCCCAGCCGCGAATTCCAGTGGCCAAGGTCGTCCACGTCAAACAGGAGCAGGCTCAAGGGATTGCTCATTCGCTGCGCCCGGTCTGTTTCGCGGAAAAGAAGGCCGACCATGGCCTCGCGGTTGAAGACACCGGTGAGATGGTCCAGTTGTACATTGAGCGCTCCGGCCTGGCGGATGGCGAACAATTCATGGGTCATGCGATGGGCGCGCAGGACGAGACTCAGACGGAAGCTCCAATAGGCGGCCTCGGCGGAGCGCGGAATGAGGTCGTCAATCGTGCCTTCGCTAATGAGTTCGAGCGACTGCTGGGTGACCGTGTCTGCAATCAGGACAACCGGAAAAAGCGTCGGGCTTGTTCCCCTGCGTATGCCTGCCAGCAAGCGCTCCGTTTCCATTCCGGGCAGATTGGTGTCGAGCAGGACGAGGGCAGGTGAAATCGATCCGGTCATCGCAGCCAGGGCCGTATCGGCTGAAGGCCGGATCTCGATGCGGCTTCCAAGGTTAGACATTGCTGGCTCAAGTCTGGCAAGAAGGTTGTGGTCAGGCGACGCGAGCAGAAAAGTGAGAGGGGCGTTGGCGAGCATCCTGGAGGGCCTCCGTACTGGATGCATCGGCGGAAATTCTAAAAAATTTAGCTGTCAGCCGTCGGCTTTCAGCTCTCAGCTTGTTCGTGCCGTACTTGGCTTGTGGGGTTAGCCAATGCCACCGGCAGGCGCAAAGAAGGAACCGAGAGCAGATGGCTGATACCTAATCCACAAAATCTACCTGCGGAGCGACGGTGATGATGCCGCGTTCGTGGCCCATCTCAAGCAGTTTTCGGATCGCTTCGCGGCCGTCGGCGCCGTAGTCAAGGGTACGGTCGTTCACGTACATGCTTACGAAGCGGTTGGCCAGCCCGGAATCAAGATCGCGGGCAAACTGCATGGCGTATTCAAGGGCCTGTTCGCGGTGTTCGAGAGCGTGGCGGATGCTGTCGCGGAGAGCTTTGGAGATGATTTTGTGCGCATCGGCGCCCAGCGAACGCCGGATGGCGTTGCCGCCCAGAGGCAGGACCAGGCCGGTGGTTTCGCGCCACCAGATGCCCAGATCAATTACCTTGTAAAGGCCGCTGGAAGAGTAAGTGAGCTGGCCCTCATGGATGATGAGCCCGGCCTCGAACTCCCCGGTCAGAATCCGGGGGATGATCTGGTCAAAGGGAACAACGACGGTCTCGACGGCCGGATTGAAGATCTTCAGCGCGAGGTAGGCCGTCGTCAGTGTGCCCGGGACGGCGATCCGGATGCGGCCCAGGTCCTCGGGAGTGAGACGCCGGCTCGAAACCACCATGGGGCCGTAGCCTTCGCCCACGCTGCCGCCGCAACCCATGAGAGCGTAATTCTGCTGCAGATATGGATAGGCGTGGAAGCTGATTGCCGTCACGTCGTAGAACGCCTCTTCCAGTGCGCGCCGGTTCAGCGTTTCGATGTCACAAAGGGTGTGGGTAAACCGGTGGCCTGGAACACGGATCTTGTTGGTGGCCAGGCCGTAGAACATGAATGCATCATCGGAGTCGGGACTATGGGCAATGGAGATATCAAGTGGTACAGGGGAACTGGATGATTCTGATATTTGGTTGTTCACTTTAAGTGAAGTCCTTTCACGCGAGGAGAATGCGACATAGGCTTCGATGCGGCTAAGCGGCAGCGCGGAGCCGGCGGCGAAGGCCCGTGGCGGCGGCGGCTGCGGCGGCCACCTGGAGCGCGTCACCGGGCAGGAAGGGAAGCACGGCAAGGGTGAGCGCCAGGTGCGCCGATCCATGGAAAAAGATCGTCAGCCAAAGAGCGCCCGAGGCGAGAATGGCGAGGCTCCCGGCGGCTGCCGAGACGAAAGCGGTGACAAAGCCACGCCGGGTCCGATTCCAGAGGAACGAGACAATCGCGGCAGCCAGTGGATAGGCCAGCAGATAGCCGCCGGTAGGTCCGAAAAGGTGGGTCATGCCTGCTGTGAGTGGGGCGCCAGCGGCAAAGACGGGCAACCCGAGAGCGCCTTCCAGCAAGTAAGTTCCAAGCGTGGCCGCAGCCAGGCGCGGGCTGAGCAGCAGGCCAAGCAACAGCACGGCAAAGGGTTGCAGGGTAAGCGGCACGGGAGTGAAGTAAAGAGGCAGGGACACGTGGGCGCAGATGGCAACCAGGGCGCTGCCGCCAAGCACAATGCCGGCGGCAAGAAATCGAATGGCGGCGGCGGGCCGCGCCGCAGAGGTGAACGGTGCGGAAAGTGCTTTGTTCACAGTGATTCCCTCACAACTCCAATTCCGGGTCAGTCTCCCCGACCGGTTCCCCGGCCGCGGATGGATTGTGCCTGAGCTTGGCACGCTGGAGCCAGATGTGACGCGCCGCACCCGCGGCTGCAATCAGCATCGCTCCCAGTGAGACGAGAAGGGCAATCATCAGCCAGCGCATGGCAACAACCTCCCCAAGAATATCAGACTGGCCGATGTCCGCCTGGTGGGTTTCATGCCGGCCGCAGACTGGCATCCAGCCAGTCCAGGTAGGATTGGCTGCCGGATTCCACCTGCAGGACGAGAAACTCCGGTGTCTGATAGCTATGCAACTCAATCAAACGGGCTTGCAGGGCGGGTAGCTGGTCCAGGCTGGTCTTGAGCAGAACCAGGGTTTCATTGCACGATTCGATTTCACCCTTCCAGCGGTAGATGGATTCGGCAGCGGGAATCAGGGTGGCGCATGCGGCCAGCCGCTCCTCAACCAGGGTCCGGCTAAGCTGATGAGCTTCTTCGGGATTGGCGGCGGTGGTCAGAACCACGCGGGCAGACGGGCTGGATGCAGTCATGGCGCGCTTCCCCAGTGAGAACGGATTTTCGAGAGCCAAGTGCGCCCATCGCAAATGGGCTCCGGAAATCCTTCCCGGACAAGATACTTATGCTGGCCCAACAACCGGCGCAACCCGGTTGTTTTGATTGTATCCGCAGACGGGGCGAATGCTGCGGCTGGTGGCCCATCTTCTGTCTGTTCCTATTCCAGAATGACGGCTGGTTCCGGCTCGTGGCTGCGCAGGGTCATGGCCACGGCTGCGCCCAGGATCAGCGCGCCGCCTGCGCCGGCAAAGGGGCCCAGGTGCTCGCCGAGCAACTGGACGCCCAGCCAGGCGCCCAGAGCCGGCTCGATGTTCAGGAAGACGCCGGCGCGCGAGGCCGGCACGTGGTGAATTCCCCAGTTCCAAAGGAAGGTGGTGGTAGCTGTGCAAAACACGCCGCTGATGACGAGCGCCGTCCATGCCGTAGCGCTCACGTGCGCAAAGGGCATGGGCTGAACGCGGGCGTGCGTGAACGGCGACAACGCCCAGGGCCCCAGCACCCAGACGGCAAGCATCGCGGTTCCGGAGAGAATGGTATACGCGGTGACGGCGGTCGGGCTGTGCGTCTCCATCAGCTTTTTACTCAACAGGATCCAGGCCAGGGCGATAAAGAGCGAGGCGAGCACCAGCAGGTCTCCGACCAGTGAGGGCTGCTCGTATCCGCTCGTGCTCCAGCGGCCGCCCAGCACCACCAGAGCGGCGCCGGCCGTCGATCCGCAAAGGGCTAGCCACCCAAACCAGTCCAGCCGCTCGCCGGCAAAGATGACCGCCGCTACGCCCAGCATTACCGGCATGGCGCCGACCATGAGCGATGCGTGACTGACCGTGGTTCGCACCAGGCCGTGGAATTGCATCAGGAACTGGATGGGAATACCGAAGGCAGCGGCTAACAGGAGCGTTCGCAACTCCGCCCAGGTCAGGCGAATGCGATGACGGAGCGCGACAGGCAGCATGCCCAGCGTCGCGAAGAGGAAGCGGTAGAGCACCATGTACTCCACGTCCATCTCGTTCAACGCCAGCCTGCCGAAGTAAAAGCCTGTACCCCAAAGGGTTCCGGCCAGAGCGCAGGAACCGTATCCGAGAAGCCTGGTCCGCCGTTCGGCTTTTTCCGCGGCAATTGCTGGCGCCTCGGATTGAGGCTCCGCGATCGCTTCCGCCGGGGCCTGCCGCCTGAGGCTTCGGCCGGTCGTTGCTTGCTCTGCCATCCCTTCTCTACTGTCGCACAGACGGCATCCATACTGTGTCACGCGTTGATATAGAAACCCCGTCAGCGCGCCTGTCGCGCCTCCCGTCTCTTGATCCAACTCAGCAAAAACATGCCTGCGATCGCCACCAGAGGGCCCGAAATCCCCAATGCCCAACTGGGATGCGCGGGCAAAACCATCGCCACATAAAACGCCGCCAGCGCTGCGAAGAAGATGGCTCCGACCCATTCCCATCGCCAGGCCACGACCAGCACAGCCAAAATCACGGCGGATGGGATCAGGTGGATTGAGAGGGCCAGCGCTGTTTGCCAGAAGCCATGCGCCACCTGGAAGATATCCAGGGCAAACAGGCTCAAAAAAGCTGCAAAGACGATGGATGCCGCTCTCGGCAGCCAGAACCAGAATCGTCCTTCCCCGTGGTTCATACGTTTCACCTCCGTGCCTGGGAAAACGTGAACGCCGGGATGATTAAAGGACCAATCAGACTTTGTGTCAAGACGCGCAGACCCCCCGCCGGATCGGCGACAATACTTTACGATGGCAATGCGGATGCGGCAGGCGAGTCATGGGGTGCGCGGGAGCTTATGGCTGGCCGCGATCGGCCTGCCACTTCTGCTGACATGTGGTCTCTGGGCGCGGCGCGGCTCGAGTAATGCGCCAGAGCCGGACCGGCCGCGGATGCCCCGCGATATTCCGCTCTCCGGCCATTTGCCCGACAGGCCATCTGTGCCCATAGCCTTCTCGGTCCCTGTAGATCCGCTGGGTTTTGCCCCGCCCGGCCCCATGTACCTGGGCGAGCGCAACCGGCTTGTCTCACTCGACTTCATCGACGAAGACCATCTTCTGTTCAGCTTTCGTGAGCCTGCTCTCCTGCACCGCGATGCCAAAGGCGGCTACACCTTCGCGCGCCAGATTCGCGCAATGGTGCTGGCGCTGCCCTCGGGCGCGGTCGAATCCGAGGCGTTGTGGACCCTGCACGACCGGTCGCGTTACCTGTGGATGCTGAAGGACGGGCATTTTCTGTTGCGCGACAAGAACAATCTGGGACTGGGCGACTCCTCATTGAATGTCAAGCCCTTTCTGCAATTTCCGGGGCCACTGCTATGGATCGAGATGGATCCTACCGAGCAGTACATGGTGACCGACTCCCGCGAGCCGGTGGCGACGGCGCAGGGGCAGGGCCAGGATTCGAGCCCGACGTCAGCTTCTGCGGATGCGCCGGCAGATGGTGTCAATCATAGAGTGCCGGATATGGTGGTGCGCATTCTGCACCGCGACACTGGCAAAGTCATGCTGGTGAGCCGTGTCCACTCTCTCATCCACCTGCCGATCAATGCCGAGGGTTACGTGGAAAACCTGCGTGGACGCGGCGAGGAGTGGATCCTGAAGATGAACTTCTTTACCGGCGGCAGCAGGAACCTGGGAAATGTAGAGTCGGCCTGCATGCCCGCCGTTGATTTTGTTGCGCCGCAGGTGATTCTGGCCAGCGCGTGCAACACCGATGGAGGGCGTAAGCTGGTGGCTCTGGATACGAGCGGCCGCCGCCTATGGGTGCATAGCATCGCGCCTGAGGCGATCTGGCCAGTGATCGTGCCCTCACAGAACGGCCTGCGCCTGGTTCGGGAGACTCTGATTGTGGATCACGCGGTTAACGCCTATCAGCCTTTTACAGACGAGGACGTGAAGGGGCAGCTGGTGAGAATCTTCAATGTGGCGGACGGCAGTGTGGCGTTTGAGGGGCGCGCCATTCCAGCGCTCGATGATGGCGGTAACGTCGCCATCTCTCCTTCCGGGCGGCGCGTCGCGGTGCTCTGTGCCGGAGCCATCCAGATTTTCGAGTTGCCACCGCCGCCGCCGTTGCCCCCTGCCGCCGGACAGACTTTGTCGCACTGAGCCGGCGGAATCTTTCCGGGCTCCGGCTTGCACAGCCGTGTACACTCAAAAAGCAGAGGGGTCTCTTGGCCACGGCACTCGTCAACTATATGGCTGCGGCGCTTACCGACCGCGGTCGCAAGCGCTCTTCCAACGAAGATGCATTCGGCTACTCCGTCGAGAGCGGAGTGTATGTTGTCTGTGACGGCATGGGCGGCGCTGCCGCGGGTGAGATTGCCAGTTCGCTGGCAGTGGACGAGATGCTGCGCATGATGAATGACCGTGACCTGGAAGTGTCTTTGCCCATCGCCAGCGAACACGCCGTCCGCGCCGCCAATGAAGCCATCTTTTCCCGCTCGCGCCGCAACAGCCGGCTCAAGGGCATGGGCACGACGCTGGTGGCCCTGCTCACGGAGGAACGCAGCATTTACGTAATCAACGTCGGCGACAGCCGCTGCTATCGGCTGCGCGGCCGCGAATTGCAGCAGGTGACTCTCGATCATTCGCTCGTCGAGGAGCAGGTCCGCCAGGGCCGCATGAGCGTCTCTGAGGCTCTTCGCTCGCCATTCCGCAACGTCATTACGCGCGCGCTTGGCACGCAGAGCCGCGTTACGCCCGACATCTTCGAGTTGGAAGCCGAAGCCGGCGACCTCTTCCTGCTTTGCACCGACGGTCTGACC
>JAJZVZ010000275.1 GCA_021846945.1 Acidobacteriota bacterium
CGATCTGCCAGAACTTCACGCGGGCGCTGGTCAATGAGCCCGGCAACAAACTCACCCCCACGATCCTGGGTCAGCGCGCCATGCTGATGGCCGGTGAGGTTGACCTTCGTTGCGAAGTGTTCTCCACCGAAGCGCTGCACGAACTGAAGATGGGTGCCTTCTGGAGCGTCTCGCAGGGCTCGGCAGAGCCCCCGGCGCTGATTGTGATGCGGTATGAGCCTGAGGGAGTGAATGACGGGCCGGTTCTGGGGCTGGTCGGGAAGGGAATTACCTTCGACACCGGAGGCATCTCCATCAAGCCGTCCGACAACATGGAGAAGATGAAGTACGACATGGCCGGAGGCGCGGCAATGATCGGGGCGATGCGGGCGATTGCCCTGCTCAAGCCAAAGATTCGCGTGATCGGCATTGTTTGCGCGGCGGAAAATATGCCCGACGGCAAGGCGCAGAAGCCCGGCGACGTGCAGACCGCCATGTCGGGCAAGACCATCGAGATCATCAACACGGACGCCGAGGGCCGGCTGGTGCTGGCCGACGGCCTAGCTTACGCTAAGCTACTAGGCGCGACTCACCTGATTGACGCCGCCACGCTCACGGGAGCCTGTGTGGTTGCCCTGGGCATGGTGAATGCCGGGGTCTTTTCCAACGACGATGCCACTTACGCGAAGTTCGAGCAGGCGTTAGCTGTCTCCGGGGAGAAGTTCTGGCGGCTGCCCCTGGGCGAGGAGTATGCCGACATGATCAAGTCGGAGATCGGCGACATCAAGAATACCGGCGGACGCTGGGGCGGAGCCATCACGGCCGCCGAGTTTCTGCACGCCTTCGCCGAAGACACGCCGTGGATTCATCTCGACATCGCGGGCGTGGCCTGGGTGGAAGATGCGCGGCCCTATATCGCCAAAGGGCCCAGCGGCATCGGGGTGCGCTCGATCCTGGAGTGGGTGAGAAGTTTCTAGACAGCAGCTTTCAGACATCAGCTTCCAGCTCTCAACTTTTCGCGTTGAACTTTGCGCGCTTCGGATACGGGAGCGCAAGCCGCCGTCGCGATCTCTCCGCCGCGGTGTTTCTCTTTTCTCTTATCAGAACAAATCGGATTCCTCTCATTGCGGTACGCGGCAATGAAGTTGCGCCGGGTTATGCCGATGTAGGAGATGGAAGGGACTCCGGCCCTGCCGCGTGGGTCGCTGCGTCGGCGGCGCCGCGACGGCAGAGGCGTCTGCGTGGGAAAGAATCGTGGGCGTGACTGTCATGACGGATTGCATGGAACGGTCGGAGACTGCGCATGCGGATGCGGGTGGCAGCCGCGTTCATTCGGTGCAAGGAGGGCAGGCATGATCGCCATTCTGGGCATTTTGCTGGTTTTTGCCGCAGTGATCGGCGGCTTTCTCCTGGAGAAGGGCCACATCATGGTGCTGATGCAGCCGGCCGAGGCGCTCATCATTGCCGGCGCGGCTACGGGTACGCTGCTCACCGCCAATCCGGCGCACATTCTAAAGGCGGTGGCAAAGGGATTGGTGGGCGTCGTAAAGGGCTCGCCGTTCAGCAAGGAGCGCTACTTGAGCACGCTCAGGATGATGTACCAGTTTCTTAACAAGGTGCGGAAGGAGGGCTTCCTGAGTGTGGAGATGGATGTGGAGAAGCCCGCCGAAAGCGCGATCTTCAAGAACTTTCCCGAGTTTCTCAACGACCATCATGCCGTGAATTTTCTATGCGACACGCTGCGCACGGCGATCACCGGGGGCGTGGAGCCGTTCGACATGGACCAGATGATGGATCTGGATATGGAGGTGCATCACCGCGCAGCGATGCAGCCCGTGACCGCGCTGACGACAGTGGCCGACGCGCTGCCGGGACTGGGCATTGTGGCCGCTGTCTTGGGTGTGGTCATTACCATGGGCGCTCTGGGCGGCCCGCCTGAGGAGATTGGGCACAAGGTGGCGGCGGCGCTTGTAGGTACATTTCTGGGCATCCTGCTCTGCTACGGTGTTGCCGGTCCGCTCAGTTCCAACATGAGCAAGGCCGCCGGCGAACACAACGAATACCTGCATGTGCTGCGCGTACTGCTGCTCGCATTTCTCAAGGGCTCAGCTCCGATGATCGCCGTCGAGATGGGACGTCGCGCGATTCCCGCGCATGTGCGGCCCAGCTTCGACGAGATGGAGAGAATCTGCAAGGGTGGCGCAGCTTCCACCGAGCCGGCTGCGGCGTAGAATTTGCAAGCCTGCTTTGGAGATCGAGGCGCAATGGCAGCCAAGGATCAACCGGTCATCATCGTCAAGAAGAAAGGCGACCACGCCGGCCACCACGGCGGCGCCTGGAAAGTTGCTTACGCCGATTTCGTCACCGCCATGATGTCGCTGTTCATCGTGCTGTGGTTGATGGGTTCCAGCGAGAAGGTGAAGCGGGCCGTGGCCGGCTACTTCAACGATCCCCGGGGCACCGCCAGTCTGATGGGCACCACGATGACCGGCACCGGCGAGACGGTAACCATGGCAACCAACGACAATCTGCAACGGCTCAAGCAAAAGCTGGAGCAGGAGATCAAAGCGAGGAAGGACCTCCAGAAGCTTTCCAGGCAGATTGAGATTACCATCACGCCCGAGGGGCTGCGTATTGAGTTGCTGGAGGACCGCAACGGCACTTTTTTCCAAAGCGGCAGCGCGCACTTGAGCGGAAATGGACAACAATTGCTGGCCCTGCTGGCCATGGAGTTGAAGACGCTGCCCAACAAACTGCTGATCGAGGGGCACACCGATGCAACGCAATACTCTCAGGATGCCAATTACACGAACTGGGAGCTTTCGGCGGACCGCGCCAATGCGGCGCGCCGGCTGCTGCAGGCCGATGGGGTGCGGTGCGATCAGGTGACTCAGGTGCGGGGCTACGCTGATCAGCTTCTGCGCGTCAAAAGCAACCCGTATGATCCGTCCAACCGGCGCATCTCCATTCTGGTGAAGAATGATGACCAGGCTGCGTCGAGAAATCTCTCCATTCCGCGCGTGGCGGCGGCAACGCCGGTTGCTCCGGGAGCCGCGGCCGGAAGCAACGCGGCCAAGCCTTCCCCGGCAACACCGCTCACTAGGCCAGGTTCAGCGAGCGAGCCTTCGGCGCCACGATCCGGAATGAAGAAGTAGAGTGTTAGCGATGCGCGGTCGGGGATGGCTCTCGTTTACAGAACACAAACACGCACCGCAGACCCTGCGGTGGTGGATGGTGTACTCTGGTTGCGGATTGGAAAGCGTTTACCAGGAGTGCACTCTTCATGACCATCGTTGCCGGTGTTGATTTTGGTACACTCAGCGTTCGCGTTACCCTCGTCGATAGCAGCAAAGGCCCCATCGGCACCGCCTCGGCCAACTACCCGTTGCACCGCCGCCGCGAAGATCCGAACTACGCCACGCAGTCTCACACCGACCAGATGACCGCACTGGCCGCGGCCACCCGCGAAGTGCTCAAGAGCACGGGCGTGAAGGGAGACGACGTTGCGGCCATCGCGCTCGACACCACCGGCTCCAGCGTCATTCCTGTGGGCGAGGGGCTCGAACCGCTCGACGAGTACTATCTGTGGTGCGATCATCGCGCCTTTGCCGAGGCCCAGGAGATCACGGAGACGGCCCACGCGCTGGGCTTTGAAGGCATCGAATGGTGCGGCGGCGTCTACTCGCACGAGTGGGGATTTTCAAAGCTGCTGCACTGGCTGCGCCACAATCCCGAGAAGCGCGCGCGCCTTGTCACGGCGCTGGAGCACTGCGACATGGTGGCGGCCACGCTGAGCGGAGTGACCACCGTTGGTGCCCTCAAGCGCAGTGTCTGCGCTATGGGCCACAAATGGATGTGGAACCCCCTATGGGGCGGGCTGCCGCCCGAGGAGTTTCTGGTGGCCGTGGACCCGCTGCTGAAGGGCGTGCGCGCCAAGATGGGCGGCGAATACCTGACCAGCGATCATCTGGCCGGGCATCTTACGTCGAAGTGGGCCGAAGCGCTCGGTCTGCGCGCGGGCATTCCCATTCCGGTGGGCGCATTTGACGCGCACTGGGATGCTATCGGCTCGAACATTCGCGAAGGTGATGCCGTCAATGTGGTCGGTACGTCCACCTGCGTCATTGGCATTGCGCACGAGGCGCAACTGGTGCCGGGCGTCTGCGGCGTCGTGCCGGGCAGCGTGCATCCGAAGTGCACGGGCATCGAGGCGGGCCTCTCAGCAGTCGGTGACATTTTTGATGCCATCGCCAAGCGCGCCGGGACAAACGTGGCCGCACTCTCCGCTGGGTTGGAGGCTTACAAGGCTGGCCAGACAGGTTTGCTGCGGCTGAGCTGGGACAACGGCGACCGCACCGTGCTGGTGAACCCCGAACTGGGCGGCGTGACGCTTGGCTGGAACCTGGTGCACACCGCGCAGGACGAATTGTTCGCGTCCATCGAGGGAACGGCCTTCCACACGCGCATCATTCTGGAGCGCATGGCTCAGCATGGCGTGCGCATTGATCGCGTCATTAACGCCGGTGGTGTTCCGCAGAAGAATGAGGTGCTCAACCGCGTCTACGCGAACGTGCTGAACAAGCCGGTGCTGGTGCCGGCGGGAATTCCGACGAGTCTGGGCTCGGGGATCTTCGCGCTGCTGGCGGCCGGAGCCTACAAGACCATTGAAGAGGCGCAGGCTGCGGTCTGCCTGCCCTTCCGCACAGTTGAACCCGATCCCAAGGCTGCGGCGGTTTACGAGCGGCTCTACCCGCACTATCGCGACGTGTACTTTGCATTGGGCACACGCGCAGCAAAGCCGCTGATGCTGGGCGCGGTCCTGCCGGAACTGAGGAAGATTGCGGCCGAG
>JAJZVZ010000276.1 GCA_021846945.1 Acidobacteriota bacterium
GGTGGCAACAATCCCGCCGAAACCACGGGGAAGTTTGCTGCTGCTAAATTCGAGCACGATACTGCTCGTCCGGTCGATGGATACGCCGCGCCGCAGCTCCATACCCACGTTGTCGTTTTCAATATGACCGAGCGTGAAAATGGCAAGATGCGGGCGATGCAGCCGCACTCCCTGTTTGAGAGCCAGCAGTTCGCTACCGCTGTTTACCAATCGCATCTCACATATAAACTTCGCTCTCTCGGATATGAAATTGAGCCCGGCAAAAGCGGCGCGCCGGATATCAAGGGCTACACACGGGAGTACCTTGACGCCTCTAGCCCGCGTCGCCAGCAGATCGAAGAAGCCCTCTCCCGCAGCGGCTTTGCGGGCCCAGAGGCCGCGCAGATTGCCGCTCATAATACGCGCGACAAGAAAGTCATTCTCTCGCCGGATCAAATCCTGGCCGCTCACAACCAGATCGCAGAGGAGTTCGGCAATCAGGCCGCAAGAGTTGTGGCCGTAGCCAGGGAGCGCCGTATGGAGCAGGTTCAGAGGAGATCAGAGCAGGCGCACCATCAGCAAGTGCGTGAAGCCATCACCTTCGCCCGCGATAGGAGCTTTGAGCGCGAGGCCGTCATCGACGAACGCGCTCTTTATGTCGATGCTTTGCGTCGGGGTATGGGTGAGATGACATACCCCGAGGTCCGTGCCAATTTCGAGGCACGTGTTGCCTCCGGCGAGTTCAAACAAGTTCCTGCAGACGCGCGTGAGGCTGGGCGCAGGTTCACCACTGTGGCAACCATCAAAGCCGAGAATGAAATCTTGCAGCGGATAAAGGATGGACAAGGCCGCGCGTCGCAGATCATGGCAATTGAGAGCGCGGTCCCTCTGGTAGACGCACGTCCCCATTTCAATGCTGCGCAGAAGAGAGTTGTCGAGGAAGTTCTTACCTCGTATGACCGCATACAGGGATTGCAGGGGCGAGCAGGTTCAGGCAAAACGTCGGTTTTGGAGGCCATACGCCAGGGAGCCGAGCAGAACGGCTACACCGTGGAAGGTCTTGCGCCGACATCGCGGGCTGCCAAGCAACTTCGCGAGGCCGGTATCAAGGCGGATACATTGCAGCGGTTCTTAGCGGGCGCTGACCCGCGAGTCCCCGGCGATCCTGGGGCCAAGTATCTCTACATGGTCGATGAATCCTCTCTGGCATCGACACAACAGATGCGCGACTTCCTCAACAAGATTGCCTCGAAGGACAGAGTGCTTTTGATTGGCGACACACGCCAGCATCAGGGAGTCGATGCCGGAAAGCCTTTCGAGCAATTGCAGGAGGCAGGCATGAGGACTGTACAGCTTGACCGAATCATGCGCCAAAAAGATCCACAATTACTTAAAGCCGTCGAGCATCTGTCCAACCACGAGACTGCTATCGGTGTCGAACTCCTAGCGCAGCAAGGACGCATTACAGAAATTGTGGACCCGGAGCAGCGTGTCGCCGCCATCGCTAGAGAGTATGCCGCGCATCCTGAGAACACCCTTATCGTCTCGCCCGATAATGCCTCGCGCCGTGCCCTCAATCAGGCTGTGCGGCAGGAACTGCAAACGCTTGGCAATCTGGATAAGGCTAACCATACGCTACGCGTTCTCGTGCCCCGTAACGACATGACCGGAGCAGATCGCAAATGGGCTGCAAGCTATGAGCCGGGAGATTTCCTGCATTACGTTCGCGGCAGCAAGGAACATGGCATCGAGGCCAGAAGCTACGCGCAGGTCATGGCGACGAACCCGACCGAGAATCTGATTACTGTCCGAAAGGGCAACGGCCACCTGGTGACCTATGACCCATCACGGCTACGCGGTATCGCCGCCTACCGCGAAATTGAGCGCGAGTTTGCCGTTGGCGACAAAATCCAGTTCACTGCACCATCAAAGGACTTGCAGGTTGCCAATCGTGATCTCGGCACCATTCGGAGTATCGGAGAAGATGGCGAAATTAGCGTCCGAATGGAAGGCCCGAAAGACAGGGTTATAGGCTTCGACGCCAGCCAGATGCGACACTTTGACCACGGCTATGCCCTCACTTCACACAGCTCCCAGGGGCTAACATCCGACCGTGTGCTTGTGAACATGGACACTGAGGTTCATCCCGAGTTGATAAACAGCAGGTTTGCGTATGTCTCCGTTTCGCGGGCCTCCCATGACGCGCAGATATACACCAATGATGCAGCCTCTCTCACCAGTAGATTGAGCCAAGACGTGAGCAAAAGCGCGGCTGTCAGCTTTGGAAGTGTGCGAAGCGATTCCATGCAACAGGGGTTATCCCTCGCCCTGCGCTGATTCAGTTGGTTATCTCTGATCTTCAGTGGGTGGCATTAGATCGTGCCTCATGACCTCGGCGGTCACCCAAAAGCGGCCACTTGTGGTCACCTGAAAAGCGGCCACTCTGAGTGAGGTTCAGACATTGCGGCGGCGGGGGGCGGTTAGCTTCTGTCGCATGGGTAATGTCTTGCGGAGAGAGAAGCGGGAACAAGTGGTTGCGCTGGGCCGGCTTGGCTGGTCGCTACGGCGCATCGAAGATGCGACGGGGGTGCGTCGCGAGACGGTTGGCGAGTACCTTCGAAGAGCCGGAGTTGCGATCCGCCCGGTGGGCAGTTGGGGCGAAAAGTCGCTGGCAAAAGCGGCCACTTCGGTGACCACCGGCTCGGATGCGGCAAAACCGGCCAACGGAGCAAAACCGGCCACTCAGGTGACCACCGGTTTTTTGCCGGAGTCAGCTCCATTTTCTCGGGCGGCGAAGGCATCGGCAAGCGCCTGCGCGAACTATCAGGGGCTGATCGAAGCCGAGCTGAGCCGCGGCCGGAACGCGATGGGGATCTGGCAGGACCTGGTGGACAGCCACGGGTTCGCCAGGGGCTACGAGAGCGTGAAGCGGTTCGTGCGCAGTCTGCGCGGCGCCTCATCTCCCGAAGCGCGGGTGATCATCGAAACCCGGATCGGCGAAGAGTGCCAGGTGGATTACGGCACCGGGCCGATGGTGCGCGATCCGGAGACGGGCAAATACCGGCGCACGCGGCTGTTCGTGATGACGCTGGGTTACAGCCGCAAGTCGGTGCGGCTGCTCGTCTTCCGATCGAGCGCCCGCATCTGGGCCGAGCTGCACGAGAAGGCTTTCCGTCGGCTGGGCGGCGCTCCGTCGATCGTGGTTCTGGATAATCTTCGCGAGGGCGTTGTTGCCGCCGACATCTACGATCCAAAACTGAATCCTCTCTATCGCGACGTGCTGGCGCACTATGGTGTGACCGCGTTGCCGTGCCGTGTTCGGGATCCAGATCGAAAAGGCAAGGTCGAGTCCGGCGTCGCCCATGCACAAAAGACGCCGCTCAAGGGCAAGCGCTTCGAGAGCCTGGAAGAGGCGCAGGCGTATCTCGATCACTGGGAAGAGCGCTGGGCGGACAAGCGCATCCACGGCCGCACCAAGCGCCAGGTGGCGGCCATGTTCGCCGAAGAGAAGCCGCACTTGAAGCCGCTTCCGCTGGAGCCGTTCCGCTATTACCAGTACGGCAAGCGAACCGTGCACCTGGATGGCTGCGTCGAGGTAGATGCCGCTTACTACGGAGCACCGCCGGGCTGGATCGGCCGCGAAGTCCATGTGCAGTGGGATGCGATGTATGTGCGCCTGCTCGATCCGCGCACCGGCGAACTGCTGCGCGAGCACCTGAGCCAGAAGCGCGGTGGCCATCGCATCCGCGATGAGGATCGTCCGCGGCGCACACCCGCAGGAACGCTTGCGCTGCTGGCCCGCGCCCACAAGGCCGGCCAGAACATCGGCGCTCTCTGTGACGCGATGTACGAACGCAAGCCGGAAGAGAGCGTGCGCCGCATCCAGGGCGTGCTGAACCTGGTGAAGAAATACGGCGCTGCAGCCTGCGAGGACGCCTGCGCGGCAGCGCTGGAGTTGCGCGTGCCGGAGTACCGTTTCGTGCGCCGCTACCTGGAGCGCCATCCAGCGGCACAGATGACACTTCACCAGATCGACCCGCTCATCCGCGAGCTGACCGAATATCGCGACCTGATCCAACAACGTATCGACTTCGAGGACAACACCGTATGAACCTGATCGAACTCAATCGCGCCCTGCATCAGCTTCGGCTGGGCGGCATGGTGGCCACGCTGGAAACCCGCCTCCAGCAGGCACAGACCGAGAGCATGGCGCCCATCGACCTGATCTCCACACTGGTCTCCGACGAACTGGCCTGCCGCAGCAAACGGCTGCTCGACCGCCGCCATAAGCAGGCGCAGTTCCGCGACAACGACAAGCGCCTGGACAACTTCGACTTCCAGTTCAACCCCAGGATGAACCGCGCCCTGGTCTTCGACCTGGCCACCGCAGCCTGGGTGGGGAAACGCGAGGACTCGCTGTTTTTAGGTCCACCAGGGAGCGGCAAGAGCCACATCGCACAGGCCATCGGCCACGCTGTCATCCAGCAGGGCTATCGTGTGCTCTACCGTGAGGCGCACGTTCTGCTGGAGGAGTTGGCCGACGCCACACTCGACGGGCAGCGAAAAGAGCACGTCGAAATGCTGTCAACCGTTCCCTTGCTCATCATCGACGATCTGGGAATGCGCAAGCTGCCCGTGACGGCCGCCGAAGAACTGCTCGAAATCATCATGCGCCGCTACGAGCGGGCCAGCACCATGATCACGTCGAATAGACCCGTTGAGGACTGGGGCAAGCTGCTCGGCGACAGCGCCGCCGTCACCGCGATGCTCGACCGTCTGCTGCACCACGGCCATGTGCTCAAGTGCG
>JAJZVZ010000277.1 GCA_021846945.1 Acidobacteriota bacterium
GCACGGCCCTCTACCTGGCCAGCGACCTCTCAAGCGCCGTCACCGGCGAGACGCTCTATGTCGATTGCGGCTACAACATCATGGGCTTCTGAAGCGGCAGAGCCGCACTCCCGATGGAAAACGGCCTGCCGCTACGGGCTCTCTCAACAGGAAACCCGTAGCATCGGATCAGACATAGAGGTAGCTGTAATGGCCCTCGGTCTGTAGCAAGGCGATGGCTGCCACGGCGGCGGCTACGATGAGCACGTTGGGCAGCTTATGCGCGAGCAGCTCCTGGTAGACATCCTGCACCGGCTGCTTGAGGTGATGCGCGTGCATGAGTTCCCTGGCGCTACCTTGTGTGGAATTGTGGCAGCCGAGGAACCGGACCCCACGATGCTGGAGGGCCTGGATGCTTGAGTCGCTGTAAATCGAGTGCGGATTCTCGATGTCGTCGGAAACATAGATCATCTTTGCGCCGGCTTTGCCGGGGTAAAAGACGTTACTTTCCGCAGGCTTTCCGGTTTCGGGATCGTTGATGTGAAGCATGGCGCCGATCTGATATTTCTTCCAGATGTAGTCGTCGAAGTTCATCAGATTGGCAGGCCCGCGCAGCGAAACGACAATCTGGATCTGATCTTTCGGGATGCCGAAGCCGTACTCAAGTCCGTTGAGCGAGTTCACGGCGTGGCCGAAGATGCTTCCTCCCGCCGTGCCGGTATCAAAAACTTGCTTGACGCGGGCGGGATGGTTCGCGAGCTTGTTGAATGCGGCGAGGTCCCAATCGGATTTGGTCTCGACGCGTTGGGCCTGGGCCGATGGAATCGAACCTCCCAAGGCTCCGAATGCGGCAACGCCTGCCGCCGCGGTGGCGACAAACGATCTGCGGCTGATGCTCTTCATGCTTCTCCTCACTGCCTGATGGGGATTAAGAAATGCGGTCTTCAGGCAAGCATACCGGAAGTCGCGAAAGACTGGCTGTCATGGGATCTGAGGCAATCGATGAGGTCTGGCTGCTACTCCGGGCGCTTGCCTCCCGCCCCGGGTCGCAGTTCGCCCTGTGCAGCTATGTGTATTGGTGAATCGCGGACTGGCGTTAATCCCCCGGCACGCTCTCCAGCTCTGAGCCGATCTTGTGCAGCTTCATCACCTTCCATTGCAGGCGATCGAAGAAGAGGTAAACGACCGGCGTGGAGAAGAGCGTAAGCAGCTGCGAAACCAGCAGCCCGCCCACAATAGCGATGCCCAGCGGCTTGCGCAGCTCGGAACCCACGCCCATGCCGATGGCCAGCGGCAATCCGCCAAACATCGCGGCCATGGTGGTCATGATGATCGGGCGAAAACGCAGCAGAGACGCCTGATAGATTGCTTCAATTGGCGGCAAACCCTGCTCGCGCTCGGCCTGAAGAGCGAAGTCGATCATCATAATGGCGTTCTTCTTCACAATGCCAATGAGCAGGATGATGCCGATGAGCGCGATGATGCTCAGGTCTGTTCCTGTCATCATCAGCGCCAGAATCGCTCCCACGCCGGCCGGCGGCAACGTGGAGAGAATGGTGAGCGGATGGATCAGGCTCTCATAGAGAATGCCAAGCACGATATAGACAGCCACGAGCGCGGCAAGGATCAGGTAAGGCTCATTTTTGAGTGAATCCTGGAAGACCTGGGCGGTTCCCTGGAAGCTGCCTTGAACGGTGCTGGGCATGCGCATCTCGCGCTTTACTGTTTCAAGTGCTGTAACGGCATCGCCGAGGGCCACGTTGGGCGCGAGGTTGAAGGTGAGCGTAACCGCCGGATACTGCCCTTGATGGTTGACCGCCAGCGAGGTCCGCTGCGATTCATAGTGAGCGATGGCGGAAAGTGGAACCATCGCTCCGCCCGAGGAAGCTGCGGCCGCTGTAGTCACTGCCGCCGGCGCTCCTCCGGCCGTGGGCGAAGACACGGCGGGAACAATGGCCGGCGAAGGCTGCGCCGGAACGGCTGATGCCACCGGCGCCGTAAGCAGCGGGCTCGTGGTATTGGCCGGGGCCATGGGCGTAACGACCGTGGGATTGGTAACCCCCGGAATGGCCGCAGTCGTCGTAGCCGTGCCCGCCGCTGTAGCCGTCCCGGCAGCCGTCCCCGTAGTCACCGTTGCGGCCGATGCGGTAGTAGCGGCCATTGAAGCCGTGGCCGCTGTCGAGGCAACTCCTCCCGCCATTGTGGAAGGTGAAAGAATGGCGGAGAGAGTCGCGGACGTATTGGCAAGCACCGGAGCTGGAGCCACGGGCATCGCGGCCGGCGCTGCGGGCATGTTCGCGGATGCGGCTGAAGACGCGGCAACCGTGGTTGCCGGCGCATTCGTCCCGGAGAGCGCAGTGGCTGCGCCAAAGTTATTGCCGGCCTTGATGTAGATGCCGTTGAGCGCCTCGGGACTGAGCTGGTACTTGGGATCGACCTCCATCACCACGTAGTACTGGTTGAGTCCCGTGTACATGGTCGAAACCTCGCGCTGTCCGAAAGCATCGTAGAGTATCTGATCAATGTCCGAGGCGGTAATCCCGAGTCGCGAGGCGCTGTCGCGATTGATCACCAGATTGGCCGCCAGACCCTGGCTCTGCTGGTCGCTGGTGACGTCGCGCAATTCCGGCATGGCTTGCATGCGCGCCATCAACCGCGGTGCCCATGTATTCAGCTCTTTCAGATTGGCGTCAGAGAGCGTGTATTGATATTGTGCGGCGCTACCGCGCGCGCCCATTTGAATGTCCTGGTTCGCCTGCAGGAAAAGCGTTGCGCCCGGCACGCTGGTGAGCTTGCGGCGCAGACGATTGATGACCTGGTCCCCGCTGACATGGCCCGGACGGTCAGCGAGCGGCTTAAGCGTGATAAACATGCGGCCAATGTTGTTGGTGGTTCCGGGACCGCCGCTGCCCGCGAAAGCCACCACCGACTTGACGGCCGGATCATCCAGGGTCATTTGCGCCAAACGCTGCTGCTTGGTGCGCATGGCCTCAAAGCTGATATCCTGCGCGCCCATCGTCATTCCCATCAGGCGGCCTGTATCCTGCTGCGGAAAGAAGCCCTTGGGCACAATCTTAAACAGGTAAACATTGAGGACCACGGTACCGAGCAGGATACCCAGCATCAACCACTGGTGCCGCAGCACCCAGCGCAGCCCGGCAGCATATTCGTCGTGGATCCACTGGAAGGCGCGTTCACTGGCTCGATAGAGGCGCCCGTGACGTTCCTCATCCCTGGGCTTGAGAAAATGCGCGCAGAGCATGGGCGTGGTTGTGAGCGACACCAGCATGGAAACCGCAATGGCCACGCTCAGCGTCACGGCAAACTCGCGGAAGAGTCTGCCCACAAGGCCGCCCATCAGCAGGATGGGGGTAAAGACCGCGATCAGCGAGGTGCTCATTGAGAGCACCGTAAAACCGATTTCCCTGGAGCCTTTCATGGCCGCTTCATACGGCCTCATGCCCATCTCAAGATAGCGCGTGATGTTTTCGATGACCACGATGGCATCGTCGACAACAAAACCTGTGGCCACGGTGAGCGCCATCAGTGAAAGGTTGTCGATACTATAACCCAGCACGTACATCACGCCGAAGGTGGCAACCAGCGAGAGCGGCACGGCCACCGAAGGAATGATGGTGGACCACGCCTCACGCAGAAAGAGGAAGACGACCAGCACCACCAGGAGCACACTGGCGCCCAGTGAGATCTCCACGTCGCGCACGCCGGCTCGGATGGTCGTGGTGCGGTCCGAGTCCACGCTGAAATCAACCGTGGGCGGGATGTCTGCGCGCAGGTACGGCATCTCGGCCATCACATTGTCCACGGTCTTGATCACGTTGGCGCCGGGAATCTTGAAGACAATGATCATGACCGCGCCCCGCAGCTTTTGCGGCGGTCCGATGTCCGGATTGATGCCCACCACACCGGCGGTCAGGGTATTCGAAACACTGTTGAGCACCGTGCCCACGTCGGAGACATGCACGGGAGCGCCGGTCTGCTGGTTATAGCCAACAATGATCGGAGCATAGTCGCTCGCCTTGAAGATCTGATCGTTATCGAAGATCTGCCAGCGGCGGGCCGGATCCTGAAAAAAGCCTTTGGGGCTATTGGCGTTGGCGTTCGCGAGCGCTGTGCGTACCGCCTCCAGGCCGATGCCGGTGTTGGCCAGCAGCAAAGGGTTTAACTCCACGCGCACCGCGGGGCTGGAACTGCCGCCGACGAAGACCTGGCCCACGCCATCGATCTGCGAGATCTTCTGCGCCAGGATCGAATCGGCCATATCGTAGAGTTCCGGTTTGGGTACCACGTCGGAGGTCAGCGAAAGAATCAGGATCGGCGCATCGGCAGGGTTCGCCATGCGGTAGCTGGGATTCTGGGGCAGATAAGCGGGCAACTGGTTGCGCGCCGCATTGATGGCGGCCTGCACGTCGCGGGCGGCCGCATTGATGTCGCGGTTGATATCGAACTGCAAAACCACCGCAGCCGCGCCCAGCGCGCTTGTTGAGGTCATCTGGTTTACGCCGGCAATGCGTCCGAACTGGCGCTCCAGCGGAGTGGCTACGGCCGAGGCCATCGTCTCCGGACTGGCGCCCGGCAGGCCCGCGCTGATGCCGATCACCGGGTAGTCCACGTCTGGCAGCGATGCCACCGGCAGTACGGAGTACGCCACTGCGCCGGCCAGCAGCAGGGCAATGCTCAGCAGCGTGGTGGCTACCGGACGTTTGATGAATGGCGCGGAAAGATGCATGTTTTCAATGCTCCTCAGTCCGCGCTGACCGGCTGCTGCTCGCAGCTGTAGGGTGAG
>JAJZVZ010000278.1 GCA_021846945.1 Acidobacteriota bacterium
AGGCCGATATGTTGTTGTTATAGTTGTACTGTAGATTCTCGTCTCTGCCCCAGTTAAAGGCGAAGGTGAATACGTTGATCAGCGTGGGCGAAAAGGTGTGCGTCTCTGTGAGGATGTAGTTTGCGCTCAGATAACTCTGAGTATGGCCCCCGTAGCCTTGTGTTCCGTCCAGGATCGGACCCAGAGGCGCAGGGTAGGTATTGATGATGTGTTGGTAGTCGACGAGGAAACTGGCCAGATCGCGGCTATTGACGTTCCAGTCGAGGCGAAGATCCCAATTGATTGGATCCGAAGTATTCGTCAGGTTTGTTTGATAGTTATTGGAAACCGGCCCCGAGTCAGTGTCGCTTGCAGAGTTGCAGTTTCCCGTACTCCATCCGCCATTGGGTTTGTTGAAATTGGGCTGGCCAGGAGCAGCATAGTTCGGGCAGGGGTAGGCCTGAAGCAGTTTCTGGGCAACCGGATCGATCTGGTTGGATGCAAAAACGTTCTGGCCAGCGGCGAACTGAACATTATCATACGAATATTGGGAGTTGCCGAACTGCTGCAGGGTTCCGGTTGGCGTCTTTGCGTTTCCCGCTGAATTGTTACTATTGCAGGTGTAAGTTCCCGTATTCGTGTTGGGCACGTAAAGTACCATCGGACAGGAAGCACCTGTCCATACCGGATTCAAAAGCTCGCTGAAGTCACCCTGCCGCTCGCGAGGCGTTGGCACGCTATAGGTGCTGGGCGTCGCTCCGTTCACGAAGCGAGAATCTTGAATGTCGCCAAATATGAACACATGATTCTTCATGATCGGGCCGCCAAGAGTTGCGCCGAATTGATTGAGGTGGAACACCGAGCGCGCCGAGCCCTTTTGCTGGTTCCATACAAGCGCATCGAAGTCTGTGTTTCTCACGTACTCCCAAACATCCCCGTGAATGTGATTCGTGCCCGACTTGGTGGTGGCGTTAATCACCGCGGCGTGGCCAAGACCGATCTCCGCGCTGTAGTTGCTGGTCTCCATCTTGAACTCGGCGATCGCATCGGGAGGAGGAGCGATGTTGTACACCGATCCATTGATATAATCGCTGTTCATCGTGTTGTCATTGACGCCGTTGAGATTGTAGTTATTCTGCTCCGAATCCTGGCCGTTGGAGGAGAAATCCCCGTTGCCGGCGCCGCGGCCCACGAAGGGCGTCACTCCCGGCGCTTCCTGGGCGATGAAGATCCAGTTGCGATTCGCCAAAGGCGCGTCGTTCAGAAATTTCGAGTTGATGGTCACATCGGCTTCCGCGCTTTGCGTCTGCATCACCTGCGCGGACGAGGTGACAACGACCGTTTGATTCACCCCGCCCGGTTTGAGGATCAGAGGAATGTTCAGCCGGTCGGTGACATGAACGACCACACCCAACTCTTCGGTTGTATGGAAGCCCGAAGCCGACGCGCGCACCGTGTAGGTTCCGATCTTGATAGGCGAGAAGTAATAGTCGCCGGTCGAGTTGGTCTTGGCCTTCAGCACCAGCCCGGTTCCCGTGTCCATGATGCTCACCTGGGCGCCGGGGATTACAGCGCCGGTTGAGTCCGTGACGACGCCGATGATGGCTCCCTCGTCCATCTGAGCGAACGCCCGGTTGACACAGAAGGAAGCCAGAGCAAGGCACACAAAACAAAGGCTCCGCAGCATCCTCCGTAGATCATGACCCGGCTTCACTCGGATAACGTTCTTAATATCTTCTGGCTGGTGAGTTGCATTCAATGCCGACATCATATGGGCCACCCCTTTCATTTTTTATACGGATCTTCATTCTTCAAGCATGCTGCTGCTTCATGATTGGGTCCGGCAGCGACTATATGCGTATTCACCAAGTCTTGTCAAGAGACCGGTTACCAACAGACAAAAGTGCGTGAAATGAGGAAAAAATGGCATAAGGAGCACTGACGGATATGCTTGGTGAGTACCGGTTCCTCGTCATGGTTCGGCGCCCATGATTTCATGACGCCTACAGCATTCCACCTGTTGCCGGGGATCCAGGAGGGGCGTGCTATAGCTCATTCCTCGAGGGAAACACCCATCCATGCCGAGAATCCGGTTTATGCCTGCAGAGAAGATGCTTTGACCGGAACCAGGCTGGGCGCCACGGCCGTGCACTCCACCCCCAACTCCGTCAGCTGCCAATACAGCACATAGCCGGTCGGGCCGGCCTCGTAGCAGGCCCGCAATTGCTCAGCCGGACCCAGCTTTCTGATAAGCTTGCGCACCGACTCGGCTCGGTTCGGAATGGCTCCCAGGCTGCGCACTTCTCCATCCGGCTCGGCGACCGCTACTGCAACGGTCAAGGGTCTGGCGCCGTTTCATAGCCTCGCCGCTTGTTTGAAAACACTCTCCTGAAAATCTCCCCGACTCACCCTCGGATCCAACTCGTCACCCTGGGTTCGGAGCATCCCGCGAACCTTATCGCCCACGATAAGCGAATATATCGTGCTCGATTGACTGGACCAAACAGAAGACTCCGGCCGAAAGGATCTTTGTCGGAAGAGGGTTCAGGTAGAGGATGGAAGGCCATACCAAGACCACCCCTGGCGGGCCATATGCTCTCTGGCATTTGTGCAGCAGCTTCCGGAATCCCATTCGTCAGGAGTGGGGTTCAGGAGCTTGCTGCGTGGCCGCCCTTGCGCTCCATCGACTACGGCGCGCTCCCATATTCTCAAAGGCCCACTGAAGGATGCAATGAAACAAAGTCAGTGGTCTGGCGTCCTGGAACCTCGGGAGAACATGGCGCCAGCGACGGTTCCAATCAAACGTGACCCTCCTCTTCTTCTTCTTCTTCTTCTTCTTCTTCATTCTGATTCATGGACGGCGCCGATCTTGCGGTAAAGCTATTCCACCGACAGCCCGATCTGCGCAGACGCGGAACTCACACCAGACGCCGTCGCCGTAACCGTCACGGTGTAGGAGCCCGCCGTCGTTCCCGGCGCCCCACCGCCCGCATTCGCGCTGCCACCGCCGCCGCATGCGGTCACCATAAGGGACGCAAACAACGAAAGCAAAACCGCCGGCACAAACAGCCCACGCTTCCGCCGGCGCCGGCCGAAAGATAACAGCGCCCCAGCAAGCGCAAGTCCCGCGGCGCCTTCCGATTTCCGGCCTCGCTTGGGCGCAGTAGTAGGCGCATTGCTCGCCACCGCCGCTGTGGTCGAGATCGAAACCGTCGCGCTGGCCGGCATATTTGCCGAGACCGGCTCCATCGCCGGCACTACGCACTGCGGCGCATCGACTGCTTCGCTCGGCCCACTCACCGAGCAGCTCAAGCTCACACTCCCCGAAAATCCCTCTGCGGAAACAATCGCCACCGTAGTCGTGGCGCTTCCACCAGTTATGGCAATGCTCAGCGCGCTGGAGTTCGCCACGATATTCACGGCCGCGCCCGTCGACATCATGCTCTGCAGTCGCGACGCAAGCACCGGCAGCGACACGGCGTTCCACGAAGTATCGAGCACGCCGTAGGTTTCCACCGTGCCGAATCCGCCGCCGCTGCCGGTTTCAGTGGTGCCATTGATCGCCCAGTACGACCAGTCGATTCCGTACTGCTCCACAAAACTCGTCATTGCCTGAAACCAGTAACCCAGGTTGGCGGCGTTCACGCTGTTTACGCAGGTGCTTGCGGTGTTGCACGTGCCAAACTCGCCGATCCACAGCGGCTGCGGGTTCACCCCTGTCACCAGGTAACCCCACTTCGGCGTAATCGTGCTCAAGTAGTTGCTATAGCTGGTGAACCCACTCGAATACCAATATCCGTAATCGTGCGCTTCATACACCAGCTGATTGGCGACATCCAATTGCACCGGCAAGCCGGCCACGCCGGAAAGGTCGCCCGCGTAGTTGACGCCCTCTACAAAAATCAGCAGGTTCGGATTCACTGCCAGCACCGCGTTGCCGCCGCGCTCCGATGCGGCATGCCAGTCGTCGGCCGCGTTACCGCCCCAAGTCGCCGGGCTGCGCGGCTCATTGCGCAGGTCCACGCCAATCACCATGGGATTACTCTGATACCGCGCCGCCATCATCTGCCAGTCGGCGATCCAACTCGACTCCGGGTACTGCGCATTGTACCACAGTGCATTATTATCCGTGGTGCTGCAACACCAGCCCGCGTTGCTCATGTGGTTGTCGAGAATCACCATGATGCCGGCGCCGGTGAGCGCGTTCACTACCGCGTCGAAAATCGTAAGAGCATTCTCGCCTTCCAGGCTCGCGTTCGCCGCAAGCGCATAATTGCCCACCACCGGATTCGACTCCGCCATCTGATTCGACCAAGGCAGGCGCACGGCGTTGAAGCCCAGGCCCTTAATCGTGGAAACAATCGTCGCCAGCGGCTGCGCTTCAAGGCCCTCGACGACGTAATCTTCGCCCTCCGCGCCGTACCAGTTAAATGTGTTCAGGTGGATGCGCACGCCATTGCTGTCGACAATCCACTGCCCCTGGGTGTGCAGTGGAAACGTAGCCGTGGCAGCCCACGCGCAAAGAGGAAGACTCATCGCAGCAAGCACGACAACAAGCAGCGCTCGCCGAAACCCCTCACCCCATGAAGGGCATTTGTGAAAGCAGCACGGAAAGCCACTCATAGCGGTCCAATTATATGGCAGAATCGGCCAGGCTGGGAAACCATTGTCAAGGATGTTGAGAGACCGGTTCTCTCAGGAACGCAATCATCGCCCTGCGACCCTTTCCGATGCTTGAACCTTGCGCCGCTGGAGGGGCCATAACCGCTCCAATGGCATAATAGTGACTGCTTAACTTGACCTC
>JAJZVZ010000279.1 GCA_021846945.1 Acidobacteriota bacterium
GGGCACTTCCGTGACGCCGATATCATTCCCCAACTTGATCGAAGCGTCCACGGCCGCCTTGGTTGCCGGAGTGGCGGCGCAAGCACCAACTTTGGCTGGATCTAAACCTGCCTTCGACACGGCGCTATTCAGCGTAAGGGTGGCACCATCCGGCGTCGCCAATCCGTCCTGGCCATCAAAGACAGCCCCGGCAAACTGGAAGAAAGCACCACTTCCGCCCAGTTCGTTCACGCAGACGCCGTATTCAGCCGCTTTCACAGACTGCGGGTGAATGGAAGCGATTGGATCATTCTCGAAAACGATGCGGGCCTTGGGAAAGTCCGCCGCCAGCTTGTCCATGTTCGCCTGTGCTTCCTTGCAATGCGGGCACTGGAAGTCAGCGAACTCAATCAGTTCCAGATCCTTGGAAGCCGAACCCCGATAGGGGCCGTTGGCGCTCTGCTGCATGAGCGCACGTACATTTGCGTAGGGATGCTCACCAAAGGGAAGAATCGAATTACCGGAAATGATGTATTTGCCGTCAGGCAGCACATAGAATTCAAGCGCTGAGGGCTTGATCTTGCCGGTCTTGTCATTCACGAAGACAATAACCTGGCTGAGGCCCGCCGCCTGTGTCTTCAGAATCGCTTGAACCTGCCAAATGCGGTTTGGGTCATAACCCCAACTGGCCTGCAGAAACGCGTTCACAACCTCTGCAGTAGGCGAAGCCGCCGTAAAGTTGGCCGGATTCGGCTTGGGAAATGGAGCCACTGTTGGAGCCGGCGCGGAGATCGTCGGTGTTGTAGACGTCTGCGCGGGAGCGGACGGCGCGGCAGGCATCTGCGCAGGGGCAGCCGGCACCTTGGTCTGTGCTGAAGCTTGCAACATGGGCAGGGAGACGATGGCCATCGCAGCAACGATGGCGGAGTGGGAAAACAGACGAATCAAGCTATTTCTCCTCAATTTTGTGGGAAAAACTCCTAGCATTAGGTTATACCTGAACCCTTACAGCTATGGGAAATCTGCGCCCCGTACCAAAGGATTTGGATGTAACCTTAAGCACCGGCGCGGCTTGCTGGCGCTTGTACTCGGAGCGCTCCACCAGACGCACTACCTGCTGCACAAGTTCCAGGCTGAATCCATGCTGCTTCGCAATAGATTCGAACGGCTCATAGCGCTCCACGTAGGCTTCCAGAATCGGATCGAGAACCTCGTAGGGTGGGAGCGAGTCCGTGTCCTTCTGCCCCGGCCGCAGTTCGGCGGAAGGCGCCTTCTCAAGAATGGCCTGGGGGATGATCTCGCGATCGCGGTTGAGCCAGTGGCAGATAGCATAAACACGCGTCTTGACCAGGTCGCCGATCACCGCCAGGGCGCCCACCATATCGCCATAAAGCGTGCAATACCCCACAGCCATCTCTGATTTGTTGCCCGTCGTCAGCACCAGCGCCCCGAATTTATTGGAGAGCGCCATCAGCAAAGTGCCGCGAATGCGGGGCTGGATGTTCTCCTCGGTGAGGTCGGACTGCATGCCGGCAAAGAAGGGTTCCAGCGTGCGTGTAAACTCCGCGAAGATGCTGCTGATTCCGATCACCTCAAAGCGAATGCCAAGGTTGGCGGACAGCCGGCGGCTGTCGTCGATGGAGCCAGTCGAAGAGTACGGGCTGGGCATACCGATGCCGAGCACATTTTCAGCGCCCAGCGCTTCTTTGGCGATGGCAGCCACCAGCGCCGAATCGATACCGCCGCTCAGCCCCACAAGCACCTTTTGAAAGCCGCATTTGCGCACATAATCGCGCGTGCCCAGCACCAGCGCCCGATAAGCGGCCTCGGTATCGTCCTCCTCGGGTTCAGGTAGGCCCGGCGCATCGAAGGGATCAACAATGACCAGGTCTTCTGCAAAGGAGGCGGCCTGGGCGATCAACTCGCCGCGCCCGTTCATCGCAAGCGAGGATCCGTCGAAGATCAAGCTGTCATTGCCACCCACCTGATTGCACATCAGCACCGGCACTCCGTGGCGCCGGGAGATAGCCGCCAGCATCTCGCGTCTTACGGCGCGCTTCGAGTGCCAGAAGGGCGACGACGATAGATTGATGTGCATGTCGGGATGCTCACGCATAAGCTCTTCAACCGGATCGACCGGGTAAAGCCGCCTCGGCCAGAAGTTCTTGTCATTCCATGCGTCTTCGCAAATGGTAATGGCCAGGCGAAGGCCATCGAGTTCGACCATACGCTGCGGACCCGAGGGGGCGAAGTAGCGCTGCTCATCGAAAACGTCGTAGAAGGGCAGGAGGCGCTTGTGCTGCTCCAGAAGCAGGCGTCCTCCATCCAGCAGCACGGCCGCATTCACGGCAGGTTTTCCGGTGCTGCCTTCCGCAGGCAGGGCCACGCCTGCCAGCACGGCCGTGGACATTTCGCGGGTGGCAGCGGCCAGTTCATCGACGGCGCTGCGGCAGCGAGCCAGGAAGCCTGGCTTCTCCAGAAAATCGGCGGGGGGATAACCGCAGATGGCCAACTCGGAAAACACCGTAAGCCGGGCGCCGAGAGCTGACGCGCGGCGGCTGGCCGCAATCATTCGCTCCAGGTTTCCTGTGAAATCCCCGACTGTGGGGTTGATTTGGGCTATCGCGATCTTCACATTCACAGTCTATCGTGCGCATCGACAGAGCGCCCGCAAGAGCACGCGCCGCCGGCGGACCAGGCCGTTCGTGATGGCTGGTTCCGATCGATTTCCACCGCGGATCAAAAAGACGCGCGCAAGGCAACGCCCATCCACCCTATTGAGCGAATCAATAACAGGCTCTAGCTTCCAGTTCCGGCAAAAACCACGCCGATGGTGCGCACAATGATCTTCAGATCGAGCCAGATGGTCCAGTTGTCAATATAAGCCACATCCAGTGAGATATAGCTGTCGAAGGACGGATTCTGGCGGGCCTGCACCTGCCACAACCCCGTGATTCCCGGCGTGACATCGAGGCGGCGCAGATGGTCGAGCTTGTACTCGCGCACCTCGCTGGCAAGCGGAGGTCTGGGCCCGACGACGCTCATATCTCCGCGCAAAACGTTGAAGAACTGGGGCAATTCATCCAGTGAGTATTTGCGCAGGAAGCGGCCCAGTCTGGTGACGCGGGGATCATTTGAGATCTTGAACAGGACGCCATCGCGCTCGTTCATGTGCAAAACATCGGCGCGGCGCATCTCGGCGTCACGCACCATGGTGCGAAACTTCACGCAGCGGAAGACGCGACCCTTCTTACCGAAACGTTCGGAAAAGTAGAAGACGGGGCCGGGAGAATCGAGCTTTACGGCAATCGCGATGGCCAGGAGCACAGGGGCGAGCACGATCAGCGCTACGCTTGACAGTAGAATGTCGAGAGCGCGCTTCAGGACCAGCCCAACCTCCGGCACATGGCCGCGGTAAAGAGGAATGGTGGGAAAATGACCGATGTATTCGATAGGTGTATTCCAGCCAAGGCTGCCGTACATTTCCGGAACGACGCGGACATCGATGCCGTAAGCGCGGGCTTGTTCGAGAACACCCTTCATCGTGCCGCGTTCACATGGCGTGGTGAAGAATATCTCATCGACAAACTGCTGGCGCGCATTCTGGAAAAGAGTTTCGAGCGAGCCAACGACATCACCGGCGCCCACAGCAAAATGCCTCTTTGAGCCTGGAAATTCGATGAAGCCCTTAAACGTGTAACCGAGATGGCGGATACTGTCCAGGTGCCTGCGCAGCGCCTGCCCTTCATATCCCGTGCCTACGATCAACACATTGCGCGTTTCCAGGCCGCGATCGAAACGGCGGTACATAAGCAGGCGATAGATCAGACGCCGCAAGCCAACCGCGATGGTGACCAGCCCCAGAGTAACCAGAACGATCGTGCGTGGCATATCATCGGCGCGAATGATATAGAGAGCGCCGGTAAGCAGCAGACCGGAAGTAAAGCACGCCTGCGCGCTCAACCTCTGCTCATGCAGATAACTGTTCAGACGCGTAGGGAAATATAAATTCATACGTCGGCTGGTGGCGACCAATGAAAAGATGAATCCGCATAGAAGCGCCAGCAGGATTCCCATTGAGCGGCTGCGGATAAGAGTTCCGTTCCACAATCCCTCAGCTCCGGCCACCGGCCCTGTATGTAACTTGTAGAGCGTGGCTATCACTGCAGCCGCCAAAACCGTGACCGCGTCCAGGGCCATCCCCAGCTTAACTGCGCCTTGCGAACCGTGGCCTGCTTCTCGGCCCGTGCCCCTCCACCGCTCCGCGGAGGACGGCGCCGAAGCCGATACATTTTGCCAGAATTCTGAACTTGCCATTTGTGTTCGCAGACCTTTCGCGCTAAAACCTGCCGGAATGCGACAGGGACGAGCTCTTCACCCGGGATATGCGCAACAGCGGAACAACAGCAAATGAAGCTGCGTACAACTCTGGCTTTCAGGATTTGAAGAATTAAAATCCCACGCGCGATAAAAATGCACAATAAAAAAGGCAATTCTTGCTCACTCGCGCGATCAGCCTGCCTTATACGCCGTCAGTTCAAAAAGGCTTAACCTCTTCGACAAAGCACAACGTCCACTCTTGCGGCTATAACCCGGACCTGCAAAGCATGAAAACCGTAAACAAACCGCGTAACTCCTGTGACTCATGCCGCGGACTCTCACTGTTGACGCAATATAACTCTTCACGGCCAACCGCTTTCCGCTCTGACTCATCTGCATTTGAGAAGCTTCACACGAGTTTCGCAATGTCCCAGGGAAACC
>JAJZVZ010000061.1 GCA_021846945.1 Acidobacteriota bacterium
CCCGTGGCCATGATTCCCAACTGCGCCGCTACGCGCCACGCCCACATTGTGCTGGATGGTTCCGGTCCGGTCTTTCTTGATCCACCCAACCTTGAGGACTGGCCCAAGCTGACCTATGACGTCTCCGGCGCTCGCCGCGTGAATCTGGACACTGTGACCCGCGAGGAAGCCGCAACGTGGAAGCCGGGCGAGGTGCTGCTGTTGACCGGCAAGCTGCTCACGGGCCGCGACGCCGCCCACAAGCGCCTGACGGACATGCTCAACCGCGGCGAAAAGCTGCCCGTGGACCTTCGCGGCCGCTTCATCTACTACGTTGGCCCGGTCGATCCGGTGCGCGATGAGGTGGTTGGCCCTGCCGGTCCGACGACATCGACGCGCATGGACAAGTTCACCCGCCAGATGCTGGCCGAAACCGGTCTGCTGGGCATGGTGGGCAAAGCCGAGCGCGGTCCGGCGGCTATCGAGGCCATCAAAGAATTCAGCGCGGTGTACCTGATGGCGGTTGGCGGTGCGGCCTACCTGGTTTCAAAAGCGATTCACGGCTCGCGGCTGATGGCTTTTGGCGATCTGGGCATGGAGGCCATTTATGAATTCGATGTGCGCGATATGCCCGTAACCGTTGCTGTTGATTCCAAGGGGACCAGCGTCCACCAGACTGGCCCGGCCGAATGGCAGAAGCGCATTGCGGGAATCCCGATTCTGCAGTGACCAGGCGGGGCAAGCATTTCCGCCGCGATAACGAAGGCTCCGAACGGTATTTCCGTCGCCGGAGCCTTCACTGTCTTTGCGTTCTTCAAGCACGAACATGCTGATGGCTGAGAGCGGAACGCTCCCCTACGCGTGCGTCAGATACCCCATGCCATCCAGAACGCCGCGCATATACCCAAAGCTCTCAATCACGCCGGGCATCGGATCGTTGCCATGGATCTCGTATTCCAGATCGACGAACCCGGGATACTTGATATCGATGAGCGCCTGGAAGATGCCGCGGATCGGCATCAGTCCTTCACCCACGGCAACCTGGCTGTCTTTCTCGTGCAGGTTGGCCAGATCCTTCATGTGGACATCGTAAAGGCGCGAACCGGTGGCATGAATGGCCTCGATTACGTTGGCTCCGGCGCGGGCCGCGTGGCCTACGTCGATGCAGCATCCGATGCGCGGATCCAGCCCCTGGATCGCCTTCAAAACATCGAACGGCGACGGAAAGAACTTGTCCTCCGGCCCGTGATTGTGGATGGCGATCTTGATGTCATACTCCTTCACGAACCGCTCAATCCACTTGAGTGATTCCGGAGTCGGGTCGCCCGCCACGATCACGCCGATGCCCGCCCGCTTGCAGTATTCGAACTTGCTGCGGATATCGCTTTCGTCGGGACTGCGGAAGTAAATGGCTCCGGCGGCATGGAGCTTGATGCCTGCGGCCTTATAGTCGGCTAGCGCCTGCTCCTCGGCTGCGGGATCCATGGGGAGGTGATCCTTCACATCCTTGGCGTTCAGGTCGGTCACGTGCAGCTGCTTCATGTATTCGATCAACTGCGCACGGCTGAAGTTGCGAAAGGTATAGCTGCAAAGTCCCAGCTTGACCGGCGAGGGCTTGCCCGTTTCAGCCACGGCTTGCGCGAAAGAGGGTGCTGCGCCGGAGGCAACGCATGCCACCGCCGCGATCGCGCTGGTTTGAATGAAATTGCGGCGAGAGAGATTTTCCTGCATCGGTGGGAGACTCCTTCGATCTCCTGAGAGTGATCCCCGTTCAGCACAGTCCAATTGAAAGGCTTAAGGGCGCAATCAGGATAAACGTCTCCCCGCGATTTGTCTTCCCCGACTTTCTGGCCCGCAGGTCTATCACATTTGGATTTGGAACTATGAATGGCGGTGGATTTGAAAGGGCACAGCTTTGGCCGTGCCCTTTCGAGACAGAATCTTCCCATATCTTGAAATGCGCTTGCCCTGGGCTGGCCCGTAAGCGAGGCCGGCGTTCTGCCATCACGGGCTGGGCGCAGGCGTGAGGGGAAAGCGGTGACGGACTTCGTAGATCGATCCGGTGCGCGAGAGATGACTTTCGTAAAGAAGAAACTCAGCTGCCGTGAAAGGACTGAAGGAGGGTTGGCGGTCTATCTTTGCTTCGAGCGAACGGAGCGGCCTTCCGCGCCCTTCACCCCTGGCGCGGGCGAGAGTGATGTGCGGATGATAGGGGCGGGCTTCGGGGACGAAGCCGCACTTACTCGTCGCGGTCACCACCCGCCGCTGAAGAGAGACCAATTCAGGCGATAAGGCTACACCGGTGTAAAAGATGCCGGCACGATCAAAGAAGCCCAGCTCTCCAAGGCGAATGGGCACGGGCCTAGAGCGCAGTTCGCTGAGGCGCGCAATCAGGCACTCATATTGTTCCGGCCGTGTATTGCCGAGGAACTGCAGAGTGATGTGCCACGATTCCACCGCGGCCCAGCGCAGGGCGTCATCTTTAGAGCGCAAACGCGCAGCGGCTGCCGTGAGTTCGTCCATAACGGCGGCTGCCAACGGAATCCCGACAAAGAGTCGCATACGAGTGATAGTTTACGGCGGTCCTTGAGTGGGCTGAGAATTGCCCTGATCCCACCAGGTGGCGTTTCTTGAAGAGAATGCCACTTGACTGCGCCGGCTTCACTTGATGGCGAAAATTGATTGCCGTCTCCGGGAAGCCCTACTTGGAGTGCGTGCTCAGCTCCTGAAGCACGCGCTTCAGGTCGTCGAGTTTTTGTCCTGCCTCGGCCAGTCTGCCTTGCGAGGTGAGGCTTTGATAGTCAGAGAAATCCTTGCCGGCCTGAGAGATGAGCGCACTCAAACTGGCGGCCGGTTGAGGTGCTGCATCACTTGTGGGCGCGGCTTGTGGCGTTGGCGAGCCAGTCAGGGAAGAGGGTTGCGAGCCGAAGAGTGAAGTCAGCGCTCCCTCAAATGTGGGCGCGTAGGCAAGCTGATCCTGCAGCGCGAGGACGACCAGGCGCAACTCCGGCATGGGGCTGTTGCTGGCCTGCAGGTAAATCGGCTCGGCATACAGCAGTGCCTTTCCGCAGGGGATGACCAGCAGATTGCCGCGGCGCACGTGCGAGCCCTGCTGATTCCAGAGCGTCAACTGACCTGAGAGCTGCGCATTCTGATCGATGCGCGCCTCGATCTGCTGCGGCCCGTCCACTAACCGGGTCTTGGGGAAGTCGTAAACGACTGCGGTGCCATAGTACGCGCCATCGCTGCGGCCCGCGATCCAGCCGATCATGTTGTTCCGGTTGGCGGGCGTGAAGGGCAGAATCTCAACGAACTCCAGGCCATCATTCTGTCCGGGCAGCTTCATCAGCACGAAGTTCGGCTGCATCGGCTGCATGGTCTGTTCTCCGCTTTCCCCCAACCCGGTCTGCGTTGCCACGGTCCACAAGTCTTCGCGGTTGTAAAACACCTCGGGATTGGTCATGTGGTAGAGGCCGTAAACCTCTGCCTGCAGGCTGAGCAGTAATTCGGGGTAGCGCACGTGCTTGTGCAACCATGCCGGCATGGTGGACGCATCCTTGAAGAGGCCGGGAAAGATGCCGCGCCAGGCTGCGAGAATCGGATCCTCGCTGTCGAACACATAGAACGTCGTGGTCCCGTCGTATGCGTCGATGACCACTTTGACGCTGTTGCGCATGTAGTTGACGGACTGGTCGCCAAGACTGTAGTGCGTCGAATATGGAAAGCTGTCCGATGACGTAAAGCCATCCATGATCCAGTAAAGCCGGCCATTTTCTCCCACCACGATGTAAGGGTCCATGTCGAAGGTGAGGAACGGCGCCAGAGCAGTAACCCTGGCGCGCACATTGCGCCGCATGAGCAGCCGGCTTTGCGCGCTAATATCGTCGCTGAACGGCACTTTGGCAAGATCACCGCGGTCGAAGGCGATGACGGCGCGGCGCAGGAAGCCGCCCATGACGATGCCGCCAGTGCCCTCATAGGAAGCGAGGTTGTTTGCCTGGCCCTGAGGATAGTTGAACTCCATCTGCCGCGTCTTCACGTAGACGTCGGTGTTCGTCAATTCGCCAAAGTAGATTTCCGGGCGCGTTACGGTGAGATTGGGCACAGTGCTCTGAACGGGCATATTTGAGAGCAGCAGTTCCGGCAGGCCTTCCGGAGTGAAGCCGTTCACCGTGTTCATGGTGATGCCGTAGCCGTGCGTGTAGATGAGCTTGTCGTTGATCCAGGTGCGGCTGCTCTCGGGGAGTTTGTCCTGATTCAATTCGCGCGGGGCGAGCATCACTTCACGCATGTTGCCGTTGATGTTGTAGCGGTCAATATCGATGTCGGGGAAGTCGTAGTAGGTGCGAATCTCCTGGACCTGCCTCAACGTATCCTTCAGCGCGTTTACGTCCCACAGGCGGATGTTCTGGAGTGTCGCCTGATTGTTGGGCGCATCGGCCGCCGCCACCGAGGTTTCCGCCGGGAACTCGTGCCCGGTGAAGCGGTCCAGTCCAAACGCCAGCCGCGTCATCTGAATATTGTGCACAATGTATGGCCGCTCACGATCGAGTTGATTCGGCTTCACGAGGAAGGTGCTGACGTACCATCCGGCCACACTAAACAAGACGTAACAGAGCAACGCCGGTACGATGGCAGCAAAGAGCCAGCGCCCGCGCGGCTTGAGGATGGCGCTGGCAAAGACGATCACCGCGCCCAGCAGCAGGGCCACTGAGATCAACATCATTCCGGTCAGCGTCACATGCGCATCCGTGTAGCTGACGCCATCGAAGATGTCGCGATGTCCCATCAGCAAGTCAAACCGGCCGATGTATTCGTTCACCGCCATGATCACCAGCAGAAAGCCGCCGGCGATAGAAAGCCCGCGCCAGGGGAGCGGAGCAGAGCCGCCGAAGCGCCCTTCAAACAACCGGGAACCGCCAGTGGCCAGGATGAACAATGCGGCAGCGATGCAGATGAGCACCGCCAGCGTAAGCAGCCAGCCGACGATGAGATGCCATGCCGGCAGTGTGAACAGGTAAAAATTCAGCGGCCTGCCGAAGATGGGATCGGCGATGTTTCGCGCGGCGCGCGGCTCATGCCAATACAAGGCGAGCACCGGCCATTGCGCCCCCATCGTTGCGCCGGTGGCCAGCGCGACCAGGAGTGAGATAATGAGCGCGGCGATGCGCAGAACCGGCGCCAGCGGAAGGCTGACGGATTGCCCTGCGAAATAGAGCGTGTGGCTGTTCGGCAAGCCATCTGCATAGGCCCGCTTGAGCGCCCACAGCGCTCCGTAAAAGATGAGAAAGGTGAGCACCGCAAAGGCCGAGAAAATTCCCCACTCCAAGCCCCACGTCTTCCAGAACACGCCTTCGTAGCCGAGCGATCGAAACCAGAGAAGATCGACCCAGTAGGACACCGCAGTCCGGCCGGCCAGCAGAATGAGGGCAATAAGAGCGAGGAAAGCGAAGAGTACGCGGCGATGCCGCCGCGAGGAATGCGCTGGCATGGGCCAGTCGATGGTTTCAGGCATTTTCCGCTCCACTCGGGCAGTTCGTTGACGCCGAGTTACGCAAGAATTGTACAGCGCGGAGAGGATCAGCATTGGTTTCGCAGGCGCTCGTCTTCTTTCAATGCCATAACCGCAAAGGAGAATCCACGGCCGCCAGACGCCTCGCGGGTGCTGATAGCGGGATCGAGCGCCCGATCGACCAAATCAGTGCTGACTGTCTTGATCAGGTCAGAGGAAAAGTTCAGCTATGCGTTTTAGATCAGGTCGCTGCGGCCGGTGAGACTCAGTTCCTTCACAATCTTGCCCACGTCCTGCGAATGGTCGCGATGCACGATCAACAGTGCATCTTCCGTATCCACAACCACCAGGTTCTCCACGCCCACCAGAGCCACAAATTTGCCGGGGCTGAAGATGTAGTTGTTGGCGGCATCAATGGCCATGTGACCCTCTGCTTCGGGCACATTCCCTTCGGCGTCGCCGCGAAGGCGTGTCTCAAGTTGATACTCGTAGAGCGAAGCCCACGAACCCAGATCGTTCCAGCTAAACTCGGCGGGCAAACAATAAAGATGCGAAGTGTGCTCGCCCTTGGCCGAGCGCGGCTCAAGCACCGCATAGTCTACTGAGATGTTTTCGCACTTGGGATAGAGCGCGCGAAAGACCTCATCAAACCGGGGCGTCCCGTATGCGGCGGCGATCGTCTCCAGCAGAGGCGCGGTCTCCGGCAGATGCTCGCGGACAGCATTCGCCAAAGTGCGCGCCGACCACAGGAACATGCCCGAGTTCCAGTAATAGTTGCCGGCGGCGACAAACTCCTCGGCGCGCACCTGATTCGGTTTCTCGATGAAGCGCCGCACGTGCAGAGCGCTTCCGTCCCTGGTCAGCTCGCCGGTCTCTATGTAGCCATATCCGGTTTCAGCGCGGGCCGGTTCGATTCCCAGCACCACGATGTTTTCGCCTGCGGACGCCACTGAGATTGCCTTTTGCAGCGCCTTCAGGAACCGCGGTTCGTCGCCGATGACATGATCCGACGGGAAGACGCCCAGCACCGCATCAGGATTCTGCCGTTCAATGACAAATGCGGCCAAACCGCAGGCCGGGGCGGTGTTGCGCGCCACCGGCTCCTGCAGGATCTGATCGGCAGCCAAGCCCGGCAATTGATCGGCGATCTCCCCGGCCAGATACTCATTGGTGATAATCCACGTACTGTCGAGTCCAGCCAGTGGCGTGAGCCGCTCGACTGTCTGCTGAATCATGGAGCGCTCGCCATCAAGAGCAAGAACTTGTTTGGCGCGGGCGCGGCGGGAGCGTGGCCAGAAGCGCGTACCGCTGCCTCCGGCAAGAATCACGGTGCGAAAATCAACAGGGTTCAGCATTGAAGCAATATCCTACCCGACAAATACCAAGTTTGCCCAGTCACGAGCGCACTTTTTCTGGGGACACTGCCAGCCCGCTATCCCGGCGCCGGCTAGAACCTGAGTCGCCGGCGCGGGAAATTGGGCTGGAAAATGCTGGCAGGGTACTACCCCAACTGGGATAGGAACTTGCCCATGCGGCGGGTTCCTTCGTCGATGTTCTGTTTCGTCACTGGATAGGAAAGGCGGATATGTTCCGCAGTGCCGAAGGCCTCGCCGGGTACGGTAACCACGTGGGCCTCGTGCAGCAGGCGAGTGGCCAGCTCGGTAGCGGTACGGATGCCGCCCTTACCGAGGAATTTGCCGATATTTGGATAGACGTAGAAGGCGCCCTGCGGCGTGGTGCAGCTTACGCCAGGAATCTCACGCAGCCTGGCAAGCATGTAGTCGCGCAGGTCGATGAACTCGGCGCGGAACTCCGCCACGCACTCCTGAGAGCCGGACAGGGCGGCAATGGCGCCCTTCTGGACAATGCTGGTCGCGTTGGAGGTGGATTGCGACTGAAGCTTGTTCAAGTTGGCGATGATGGGCTTGGGGCCGAGGGCAAAGCCCGCCCGCCAGCCGGTCATGGCGTAGGTCTTGGAGAGCGAGCCGAGCAGCACCAAGTGCTCTTTCGCCCAGGTGAACGAGCCTCCCGAGACCGGCTTGCCAGCATAGTTCAGGTAGACATAGCACTCATCCAAGAGGAGATAGATGCCTCGGTCGTGGGCCAGGCGGACGATCCGCTCCAGATCCTCGGCGGAGACCACAGAGCCGGCCGGGTTCGACGGCGAGTTCAGAATAATGGCCTTCGTCCGCGGCGTGATCGCCTTCTCGATGGCGTCGGCGGTGATGCGGAAGCTCTCCGCTTCACTGGTTTCGAGGTAGATCACCTTGCCGCCGGCGTACTGGATGATGTCTTTGAAGCTGACCCAGTAGGGCACCGGCAGGATGACCTCATCGCCGTGGTCGATGAGAATCTGTATGGTGTTGAAAAGAGCCTGCTTGCCCCCGGTGGTGAAGATGGCCTCGTCGAGAGCGTAATCGGAGCCGAAGTCGGCGGCATGGCGGTCCACGATGGCTTTGCGCACGTCGGGAATGCCGGGGACGACGGTATACCGGGTGAAGTTGGCCTCGATGGCGGCGATGGCCGCGTCCTTAATATGGCGCGGAGTCGGAAAGTGGGGCTCTCCGGCGCCAAAATCAACCAGGTTGGCGCCCTGGGAGCGCAGTTTGGCGGCCTCGGCGGCCACGGCCATGGTTGCGGAGACTTCGATGCGGCCGATGCGATCGGCGAAGATTTTTGCGGCGGTTGTAACGCTCATAACTTCTCCTATCTTTACAGAATTCCGTTGAACCGCAAAATCCGTCCCGCCCGGGGCGGAAGGTCAGGTTTTGTTGGTGTGATTGTTAATGCGGCTACGCAGGCGCTTGAGGACGTTGGGCGGAACCAGTCCGGTGACGTCGCCGCCGAAGCTGAAGACCTCCTTGACCATGCGGGAACTGACGAATGAGTAGCGGCCGGCCGGCTGCAGAAAGACGGTTTCAATCTCCGGGGCCAGGCGGCGGTTCATCAGCGCCATCTGGAACTCATGCTCGTAGTCGGAGATGGCCCGGATGCCGCGCAGCACCGCGGTGGCGCCCTGCCGGCGGGCAAACTCGACCATGAGGCCATCGAAGGTGGCTACCGAGACATTCGACAGGGAACTGGTGGCTTCACGGAGCATCTCCGCGCGCTCCTCCGGGGTGAAGATCGGATTCTTGCCGGGGTTATTGAGGACGGCGACCGTGAGATGGTCAAAAATCTTCGCGCCGCGCTGGATAAGATCCACGTGGCCGTTGGTCGGCGGATCGAACGTGCCGGGATAAAGGGCCCTGACAGTCATGAAGGCGGCTCCACTCGGATTTTATCAGCGCAACGGGAAGGCGGCAGGCGATGCGCGTCACTGGGTAGGGCCGGACACGGAACGGTGAGATAGGCCAGTTTGTCAGTTGTTGGCTATCCAGCGCCAGCGCAGCGCCGCTCTCCCAGGCCTTCAGAATCGGAACCTGGGAGAACGGATGGGCTTCCTAACGTTAACCATGATGTGACTGCGGCTGGAACCGCCGACTCAGAACTGATACTCCACCGAGAACTGAGCCTGGCGCTGGGGTGATCGTGTGCTCGTAATCTGACCGAAGGTCGTATCAAGGATGTAGTTATCCGGGTTGTTATAGCTGGCAAGGTTAAAGGCGTTGAACATATCGGCGCGGAATTGAACCTGCTGCGATTCGTGCACCTTGAAATCCTTAAAGGCCGAAAGATCCACCTGCCGGTAACCGGGGGCGCGCTGGGTGCCAACACGGGCCGTGCCGAACTGGCCCGGTAACTCCGGACCGTAGGCGCAGACGCCGTTGAAGGCTCCGGAGCAGGGTCTAGCTGAGGGATCGGTGCCGAACCAGTCGGAGACGCTGCTATGACTGATGTGCAGCGGCAGGTACTGATCGGCACGCGAGGCATAGGAGTTGACGTTGGCGTTGTTGGGGCCGCTGATGGTGATGGGAAATCCGGAGTAGAGAATCGCAGAGCCGGCCAGCTTCCAGCCGCCCAGGCTTTCATCCATGAACTGATTCCAGTTGGAGCCTAAAGCGTGGCCGCGGCCGAAGGGCAGAGCATAGACCATGGTCGCCGAGAGATTATTGCGGGTGTCATAACCCGCCGGTCCATAGTCGCCCATGGGGTCGTAAGAGTTCTGCCAGTAGGCACCGGCGCCGTCGACGCCAGTCGAGCCGTAGAAGCCTGGATTGTCGGTCATAGCCTTGGACCAGGTGTAGTTGATGGTGTATTCAAGGCCATTGCTTTCCTCGCGGCGCAGAGTGGCCTGCATGGCGTTGTAGTTGCTGATTCCCTCAGACTGCGTGATTTTGAGGGCGCCGGTTTGTCCAACGAGGTTGTAAAAGGGCGCGTTGGTGCAGGTTGCCGTGCAAGGGTTGGGCCACTGATTGCCGTCCTGCGGCACAATCAGGTGCTGACCGATCTCGCCGACATAGGCGATCTGAGCCGACGTGTTGCTGTTGATCTCAAACTGATTTGTGAGATTGAATTCCTGGATGAGAGCGGGGCGCAGATTTCTCTGCCAGGCAAAATATTGCGTATGCAGCGCGCCGGCGTTGCTGGAAGCGTTGGCAAAGCCGTTCTGCACAGCGATCGGCGAGCCCGTAGATGTTGAGGTGGGAGCGCTGGCGGTTTCGAGGAAGGAGTGAAAGAAGGGCGGGTTCTGGGTGAGGCGAAGGTTGGCTCCGGTTCCTTCGAGGTCGTCTGTAATGCCATAGCCTCCGCGGAGTACGATGCGATGCGTCGCCTGCCACGCAAATCCAAAGCGAGGCATGAACTCCGTGTAAACGGGGTTATAGAGTGCGCGGCTGTTGCCGTTCTGTCCGGCATACTCAAGGCCGGCGGTCCCGAGCGACGGTTGACTGAGTTTGACGTTGACCTCTTTATTGTGGACTTCGTAGATCGGCTGATCGTAGCCGTAGCGCAGGCCGATATTGAGAGTCAGCTTGGGAAAGATCTTCCAGTCATCCTGAGCGTAATAGGCGTCGCGCCACTGGCGCTGGCCCCAGGGGCCGGTGAGGGCGCCTACGCCCGCGAAGTCGGCGCGATCAAGAACGAAATCGGCGAAAGGAAAGCCCTGCGCGGCGGTTCCTGACTGCAGAGGATTTCCGGTGAACTGACCGGTATACCGGAACTGCCCGAGCACACCTTCATTGCCGGGGTAGAAGTCGTTCTGCTGGTAGCGAACGAACTGCACGCCGAACTTGGTGATGTGCTTGCCGTGCTCCCATGTGAGGTCATCGCCGTAGTCGAAGGAGTTATCGGTCAGCGCGGTTCCGCCTGCGGTGGTGCCGATGTCGCTGAGCTGCACCCCATTCCCGAAGGTCATGGAACTGAAGCCGGGAAAGGGCTGGTTCTTGAAAGGAATGCCTACCAGGTTATTGCCTTTCAGTCCGAATACGCCCGAGGGGTCGGTGGGTTCTCCCTGAAGCCAGAGGACGCGCGAGATGCCAGCGCGGAATTCGTTGACTAGAGAAGCGGAGAAGGTGTGAACATGGTTCACAACGAAGCTTTGAAATGGGTAATCGTTGCCGGTGGGGAAGAAGATAGGCAGAACGGCGTGCGTCTCAGCGTCATACGCCTCGCCATAGGAATAACGGCCCATGAGTGAGTCCCGGCGTGAGAGAGTGTAATCCACCCTGAGATCGCCCTGGTTGTTCCGCTGAAACGACTTGAAGTAGCCTTGGTAGTTATTTTGGGCCAGACCGTCCGTTGCGAGTTTGTTGGGCAACGGATAGATATTTGGATGAGTGAAGAGAAAACGCGCTACCGGACTGACCACCGGAATTTGGTTATTAGGGTAGGGGGCAAATCCATGCTGGGTGTTATACAACTGAATGCCCTTGCTGGCCAGCAGTTGCGAAAAGTTGCCCTGGCGCATCTGTGGTGTGGCGACGCTTGCGGTGCCCTGGCCGCCCGTATGGTACTGGAGGCCTTCGTAGTCACCAAAGAAAAAGAGCTTGTTGTGCTTGATGGGGCCGCCAAAAGTAACGCCATACATGTTCTGGGTGTAACTGTTCTTCGGAATTCCCTGGAAGTTATTCGCCCAGGTGTTGGCGTCGAGAACCTCACTTTCGAGATAGTCATAAACGCTGCCGTGATAGTGATTCGTTCCGCTTTTCGTAACTGCGATGATTTCGCCACCGTTCACGTTGCCGTACTCAGCGTCGGCGTTGCCGGTAATGACACGCATCTGCTGCAGGGCGTCGGGGGCGGGGTTATAGCCGATGACATTGTTGACCGTCTCATTGATCTCGACGCCATCGAGAATGTAGTTGTTGGTCTGCTGGCGATTGCCGTTGAACGATGGCACGCCGTTGGGCCCGGTGTCCCGCTCTGTGCCGTTGCTCGTACCGCTGCCGCCATTGCTGCCGATAAAGCCAGTTGGTGTCGTGCTGACTGAGCCGGGAAGAAAAAGGGTTGCCTCGGAGAAATTGCGGCCGTTCAGCGGCAGACTGCTCAATGTGTTCGATGTGATGGTGGTTCCGAGGGTGGCGTTCTCAGTGTTGAGCAGTGGAGCGCTCGCGGCGCTTACCTTGACACTAGTGTTGCTCTTGCCGACACGGAGTTGCACGTCGAAATTGAGCGTTTGGTCGATGCTCAGCGAGAACGGCCCTATATTGCTATGGGAGAATCCGGGGGCCGAGGCGCTGAGATTGTAGGTGCCGATGGGCAGAAACTCAATGTTGTAAACCCCCACCGAGTCGCTGACGGTCGTTGTGGTTACGCCGGTATCGGAGTTAGTAATGATGACTTGCGCGTGAGGCACTGCGGCGCCTCTCTGGTCGGTGACATGGCCGCGGACAGAACCGGTAACGGTCTGTGCAAGAAGGTGTTTAGAAATCGGGAAGAGCAGAACGAGAAGGAGAGTGAGGTAGATTCGGGGCAGGACAGAATTCGAATGCATGAACGATACCTTTCCTAGGCACCTCGATTCCGTGGGGAGAGGGGCGCGATGGGGGATTTCCAAGGCGGATAGAAAGGACAATCAGTGGCGTGTCAGTGGCGTGTTTGATTCTACGTATACTTTCTCTTCTATAGCGAGCAAAGCTATTTCTTTCACCCGCTTCCACTTAATTATGAATCCGGATTCGGACGCTGTCAACTCACAGAGCCGTCGCAAGCATCGTGACGTGAGGATATAACTGCTCTCGTGATTGCAGACCACGCGATCGCGCACCAAGCTATGCTTACAGATGTCTTACGCATTAAGAAAATATTTCGTAAGTGTTTTCCCTGACTTATCGAAATGGATTCCCTGGGGCCTATCCACAATGAGCCAGAGGTTGGCATACTGGCGCCACCTGACCGAGTAGCCCGCTGTTCACATAGGCCTGCGCTGAATTTTCTGAATTGAGCGCGTCATCCTTGAAACTTTAGCCGCGGCGGATGCATGGGCGGAAGGGCTCTGCTGCTCGCAGTTATATTTGATGCGCTACCTGTTATGGCTCTAACTCACTTGTGCTTATTTACCGGCCGTATAGCCTGGTAGATGGACCACGGCGGTTATCAGGTTCATTTGCCACTGCTCGGCAAAGTGAGTTGCAGATCCTGGAGAGAAGTTGTTCGATTTGCTTTCCCTCACTCCACAGATTGAAGGAGAAATAACTGCGCTGTTAGAACTTAGTTATACCGGATCTACGGAGCATTCTTAAAGTGTTTCGCTTCAATACTTGCAGGAGTTATCGCAGATGAGATGATGCTCAGTTATCCTGTAACTCTATAAGTTATATTTACAGCTCATTATTCATGGGCAGGTGGCCCATTCATGCATTCTGCCGCACCCTTTATCCCTTCGCAAAGATGAGGTTGTGCGCTCCGTTCATCGCGGCATTATCACGATCAGCGGGCCGCGAAGCTTCGCCGTCCACTCCGACTCGATTTGAAATGTGCCGCGAATACACGTGGTATGGTGAGAAAAACTGCTCCATCGGTACTGTCCGGGTGATGCCACCAGTCCCCGCTTCACCGGGTTCCGTTGGATAATCGCGTTGCGACCTCGCCCCAGACCGGTTCATTGTGATAAAGCCGCGATGAACGGGGCACATCTCCCGACACGTTGCAATATGTACCGAGATCCGTGAGCGGGCCACCTGCCCGCCTGCCATTTGTGGTGGATCTGAGCTGAATCGGCCGCTTTACCCGCGCCGCCCGCGCACGGCATCCTTGGCTTCTGCGGGGCCGGTGGCGGGGACTTCGGGGACTTCGGCTTTGGCGTTCTGGCCGATGCCGAGGCGCTTGCGGACTTCGCCATCCATCTTGGCGAAGGTGTCCTTGTTCTCTTTGAGGAAGTTGCGGGTGTTCTCACGGCCCTGGCCGATGCGCTCGCCGGCGTAGCTGTACCAGGCGCCGGACTTCTCGACAATGTTGTGGGTGACGGCGAGGTCAAGGACGTCGCCTTCGCGGCTGATGCCCTCGCCGTAGAGAATGTCGAACTCAGCCTCGCGGAAGGGCGCAGCCACCTTGTTCTTGACGATCTTGACCTTGGTGCGCGAGCCGACGACCTGGTCACCCTCCTTGACGGCGGCGATGCGGCGGATATCGACGCGGACCGAGGAGTAGAACTTGAGGGCGCGGCCGCCGGTGGTGGTTTCGGGGTTGCCGAACATGACGCCGATCTTCTCGCGAATTTGATTAATAAAAATGAGCGCGGTGCGGGACTTGGAGACCGTGCCGGTGAGCTTGCGCAGGGCCTGCGACATGAGGCGGGCCTGGAGGCCGACGTGGGAATCGCCCATCTCGCCGTCGAGCTCTGCCTTGGGGACGAGGGCGGCGACGGAGTCGACGACGAGAACATCGATGGCGCCCGAGCGGACCAGCGCCTCCGTGATTTCGAGGGCCTGCTCGCCAGAGTCGGGCTGCGAGACGAGAAGATTGTCGACATCGACGCCGAGCTTTTTGGCGTAGCCGGGGTCGAGCGCGTGCTCGGCATCGACAAAGGCAGCCATGCCGCCGAGGCGCTGTGCCTCCGCGACGACCTGGAGACAGATGGTGGTTTTGCCGGAGGACTCGGGGCCGAAGACCTCTGTGACGCGCCCGCGGGGGAGGCCGCCGACGCCGAGGGCGGCGTCGAAGCTGATGGATCCGGTGGAGATGACCGCGATCGGCATCAGCGCCTCGCGCGAGCCGAGACGCACAATCGAGCCCTTGCCAAACTGCTTTTCAATCTGGGCAAGGGCGAGTTCTACAGCTTTGGCGCGGTCGTCGGCGATGGCCATCGGGAATGCTCCTGGTATGGGAGCCCGCTTTCCGGATTCCATGCTTTACGGGCAGGAAAGATCGCGGGCGGAATTTTGGATTTCGTTGCAGATTGTAGCAGGGTGGGGGCGGGCAAAGACAGCGAAAAGAGCGAAAGAATGGAGAATATTTTCGGGTGGCCGCAGACGACCGGATTTCGATCCGAAAATCGGGCCGATGCGGAGGAACTCGGACGCAGCTAAACCGTATAGGCGCCGATGCGAGTCTCTTGGGCAGTCAGGTCGTCGCAGGAGCGGTCGAGGGTTTCGTACTCCTGGTCGTGCTCCTTGCGGAAGGCACGGAAGGCATCTTCGCTGGCCCAGCGGTCGATGGTGAGGTAGCTGCCAGGAACGTAGGCGTCACGGAGCAGCTCGGTGCCGAGATAGTGTGGCGAGGTGCGGAAGAGCGTTGCCCAGGTTCCTTCGGGGCCATAGGCGGCCTCAAAGGCCGGGACTTTTTCCTCGGTAATTTCGAACCGCCAAACCACAACAAACATGCGTAGCCTCAATCCTGTCTCCATGTTAGCGCATGGGGCAACGGATCAGGACCGCGAGCCCCGAGCAGCGGCGATTTCCTCCGTGGCGGGGAGTTGCCAGTCGACCGGTTCCACTTCACGGACCAGAAAGCGCCAGGCTGCCGAGCCGCCGAGGGCCACGGCACCGACGACCAGGAAAGTGAGGCGCAGGCTGCCGTATTTCTCTGCGATCCAGCCGGCAAGCCAGGGAGCGACGATTCCGGCAAGGTTGGCGATGCCGTTCTGGAGGCTGGTCCAGCGGCCGGCCATTTTTGGGCCGGAGAGAGTTTGGCAAATGGCCCAGTGATTCGAGGCAAAGGCTCCGTAGCCGATGCTGGCAACGGCCATGATCGCCAGCGAGAGCGTGAAATTATGGGGTACGAAGGCAATGGCGCCAAGGCTGGAGGCGATGAGCATGCCTCCAGCGACGAAGGGGCGGCGCGCGCGGGTAGCGGAAACTCCGCGGGCGATGAGGCGGTCGGAAAGCCAGCCGCCGAGCAGCGTGATGACAGCGCTGAGCAGAAACACCCCGGCGGTGAGGCGCGACATAGCGCGGATCGACAGATGTTCTTCGCGCACGAAGTAGGTGGGAAGCCAGGTAAGCAGGAAATAGAAGAAGTAGTTCCCGCTGAAGTGGCCGAGGAAGGTTCCCCAGGCAGACCGCGTGCGTACCAACTGGGCGAAGCCGGCAACGGTCGGCACATCGCAGGCGGATTGGTGTGCGGCGGTAACATGCCGCGGGCGAGGCATCACGCGCAGCCAGGGCAGGATCCACAGGAGGCCGGCAGCGCCCAGCACGAAGAAAAGCATGCGCCAGCCAGAGTGCACGAGGATGAGCCCACCCAGAAAGGCTCCCAGGGCGGGGCCGATCTTTGTTCCAGTGTCGACGATGGCGTTGGCGCGTCCGCGGTGCTGGGGCGGGAGTTCGGCAAAGATGCGCGAATAGCAGGGATAGGCCACCGATTCGCCGACGCCGAGGAGCAAGAGGACGAGGAACAGGGTGGTGAGTCCCGAGGTGAAACCGGCAAGGATGGTAGCCACCGACCACAAACTGTAGCCGCCGAGCATGACCCAGCCTACGGGCAGCCTGTCCGCCAGATAGCCGGCCACACCGAAGATCTGCATCAGCGCGTAGGTCCAGAAGAAGGCGGAGAGCAAAGCGCCAAGCCGCAGCGGATCCAGCGCAAATTGGTGTGCGATGAGCGGCGCGGAGATGGAGAGGTTGCTGCGGTCGCTGTAATTCACCACGACGGAGATGGTCAGCAGCAGAACCATCATCCATTGCCGGTGTGACATTTCCGGTGATCGGGCGTAATTTGCCATCCGTATCTCGCTGTCTTCAGGAAAAAGGAAAGGCTTGGCCAGCCGTTGGTTCATTATGGAATACCGCGGCGCCAATGAGCGGCATTGTGCAGATGCGGCAGTAATCCGCAGAGCACCTATTTCGGCTCCACGATGATTGCCCAGAAGTCTGTTTGTCCCAGGTTGTGCCCCTTGTGCGTGGCTGCCCAGTGCCAGGCAATCTCGTCTGCTTTCAGGTCCACCGGCTCTTTCTTGCCGTTGGGCAGAATATGTTCGAGCGTTGCTCCGGCAAGCACGACGACGACGCGGTCATGGTGAGTATGCAACGGCTCCGATTCCTGGGACGTAATCCGGATACTGTAAACGCGGGCGTAGCGGTTATCGAGAAGAATCTTGTAACTCGGCGTCAACCCCGCGCTGCCCCATGTTTCAGGCTTGCCGGCAGTGAGGAACTCAATACGGGCGAAGTGCAACGGCAAGGCGCCATCGTTTTTGATGGCGGTGAACCCGATACCGTGAAAGATGACGCCTCCTCTTCTGAAAGCCTGCGCCTGCGCGCCGCCGCCGGAGGCGATGAACTGGGCCGAGCCATTCGCCATGGGAACGACGACGCTGGGGTGATCGCTGAGGATCGCCTCTGACTCACCCGGCGCAAGCGTGTCCTCAGTGACGGCGACTATGGGGTTCTTGATCTTCTCAACGCTGGAGGCGGCTGAAAGGGCCGGCGCGGCGATCAGAGACAGTCCGATGCAGACGGATAAGGACCAGGAGCGCATATTCCCTCCTTTCTGTGATCCCGATGCGATTCCACTCCCGCCTATGCGGTGTCTGAAATCATAGCCTGATTCTCATTGGTTTGACTTTCGGCGTGGATCGATGGTGGTTACGGTGTCTCCTGCCGTTCCTGACGGAATTGGACGCGCAGATGCCATCCGGAGCCGGTTCGGCAGTTCCTTGCTCCTGCTACTGTGGATGCAGTTTGACGGCTGCAGTTCAATTCGGCGTATTGTTGCCACGGCTTCAATTCAATTTCGCGGAAGATCGAGCTCCAGGCTGTCGTGGGGCCGGCGGTCCGGAGTGCATTGACGGCTGACTGCCTTTCATTCGGGGATGCGGCGGTGTTCATCAAGGCGGCGTTTTCGCCCGGTGATCCAACAGACGCCAATGGTAATCCTGAGGATCTTTTCCTGGTCAAGCGTCTCATAGCCGTGCCGGGCGATCACGTTCACTTGCGCAATGGCATTGTGATCATTAACGGCGTGGCGCAGTCGGAGCCCTACGTCCAGTCCACCTCGCCGGAGAACTTCAATGAGTTTCTCGATGATTTTCCGGCCATGCCGCCCGCTGAGGTTCCTGGTTCGACCCAATCGTAGAATGGCTCCTTTCCGAAATACATCGAGGACGGAGATCTCGTTGTGCCTCCGGGCATGTACTTCATGATGGGCGACAACCGGCAAAATAGGGAGGATTCGCGCTACTGGGGATTTGTGCCGCGCGCCATCATCATTGGCCGTCCGCTGCTCAAGTACTGGTCGTTCAAGGCCACGGAGGAACAACTTGAACGGGCAGGATCCGCTCATCGGCTCGCATGGATCGGCCAGGTCCTCGTGCAATTGTTCCCAGACACGCGGTGGAAACGCGCCTTTCACGTTATTCATTAAACCGAAATTGAACGATTCCGATTGAATTCGGTGCATTGTGGCCGCACCACGGGCTCTGCTGGCTACCCCCATGCGCCTCGCTTTTGGACACCTGATGGGGGAAACCTCCCTCGCTCCATCTACTATCTCGGTTCGCGACGGACTAACGCCGCCGCTCTCCAGCTTCCTTGGGCTGGAGCGTCAGACGCGCCGCCAATACCACCAGTGCGGCCCACAGCACGTCAGCGCCGAGCAGGTGCACGATTTGCAGCCAGACCGGCGCCAGCAGGATGACATCAAGCAGGCCCAGCAGATATTGCACTGCCAGCAGGATCAGGACCAGTGCAGAGAGACTGCGATTGTCCCAGTAGGCGGAGCGCTTGACGGCGCGCACCAGAAGCCAGATGAGAAAGACGCTGGAGAGGAAGGCGACGGTAGGGTGCGTCCAGCGCCAGCGTACCAGCCACGCGCTTGTCGAGGAGAAGTCCTCCGTCAGAGCCGTACTCAGTGAAGATGCCGGGAAGAGCGTGTCGCCCAGCGCGGCCAGTGAGCCGGTAACACCGACGATCAGGATGATGACAACACAGGAGATGGCTCCCGCGGGGGCGACGACGCGGATGCGGTCTCTCAAATAGCCCTCACTGCGGCTGAGCATGTGTGCGGTGAGGGTAAGCGCGGCCAGCAAGAGCAGCGTATTGGTCAGGTGCAACGCGAGGTAGGGCGCGCGCAGCGGCGACTGGCTTCCTGCGGTTAGGCCGAGCTTGACGAGGAGCGCTCCGAGAGCGGCTTCAACCAGCGTGAAGATCACGGCGGCAACGACAGCACTGCGCGCCAGGTGGCCGCGCCTGGTCGCGGCGAAGGTCCAGATCAGCAGTCCCACGACAGAGAAAAACGAAATGCCGCTGGTGATGCGGTGAGTGAACTCGATCATGGTGGCTTCGCTGGCGGAGTGCTGGATGACGGTGCCGTTGCACAGAGGCCAGTGGTCGCCGCAGCCCGCTCCCGAGCCGGTGGCGCGAACCAGAGCGCCCCAAAGAATGACGGCGATAAAGTAGGCCAACACTCCCCAGGCGAAGCGGCGCAATGCGCGTGAGGGAAGGCGCTGGGCATCTACAGAAGCAGCGGCAAGAGGCACGGATGAAGTCTCCCTAGGCAACCCTTCAGTGTAGAACAGGTGCGAGACGGCTGCCTCCGATGGCCGCAACGCGCGGCATTACGCGCATGACAAATAAGGGCGATCGATAAAGAATTTGGTGAGAATCATCTGTACCGCAATCAGCGATCATTTCTCCCGATCACTCACCCAGGAGGCGGATCACGTGGTTCACGATCATTAAATCTTCGGCGGGCGGAATCACGCGTACCGTTACCGGTGAGTCCTTCGCGGAGATGATCGCGGGGCCACGTACATTGTTGCGTGCTGGATCGAGCACAATACCCAAAGCGCCCAGGCCCGAGCAGATTTCGGCGCGGGAGGCGATGTCGTTTTCGCCGATACCGCCGGTGAAGACGAGCATATCGAGCCCGCCCAGCTCGGCCACAAAGCTGCCAATCCACTTGGCGATGGTCCAGGTGAATTTGTCCACAGCGAGGCGCGCTTTGGCATTGCCGGCCTGGATGGCTTCGCGCAGCTCGCGCATATCGTTGGAAAGGCCGCTCACGCCCAGCAGGCCGGCCTTCTTGCTGGCAACCACCTCCAGCTTGTCGGCGGCGGCGGTGGCATCGCTCGTGGTCTCCGCAATCTTGCGCAGGATGAAGAGCAGCACGCCGGGATCGATGTCACCGGTGCGCGTGCCGCTGATCAGGCCGCCGGTCGGCGTGAGGCCCATCGACGTGTCGAGGCACTGACCATTGCGAATGGCGGTGATGGAAGCGCCATTGCCAAGATGCGCGACGATGAGCTTCCCCGGCACGCTGGGCTGGAGCTGGTGGACGATCGATTCATAGGAAATGCCGTGATAGCCGTACCGCCGCACGCCCATCGCCGCATACTCGTCGGGGATGGGCATGTGCGTGACCACCTCGGGCATGGTGCGATGGAAGTAGGTGTCGAGACAGACAAAGTTGGGCACGCCGGGAAAAATGTGCAACGACTCGCGCATGATGTAGATGGCGATAGGCGTGTGCAGCGGCGCGAAGGCGGTATAGCGCTCCATCTCGTCGATCAGCTCCGGCGTGATGAGCTGGTTCTTCTGCACCGTCGGGCCGCCGCAGACCATGCGATGGCCAATCGCTACGGGCATGGGAAACTTGCCGGAGTGCAAAGCATCGGCCACCAGCTTGAAAGCGACGGCGCGCGTGGGCAGTGCCGGGTTTTGATCCACGAGCTTTTTGCCATCGGCGTCTTTGATCCAGAACTGACCGAGATCGGTGCCGATGCCATCGACTGCGCCCTCGAAGAGTTTGGTTCGCTGGCCGTTGACAGCCTCATAGCCGGAGAACTTGATTGAAGAAGAACCGCTGTTCAAAACCAGTACGGGCAAAGAAGGCATTCAAAAGTACCTCTGAGAGTTATGGCTGAGCAGGTCAGCGAGTTAGCCGCGCTTCGCGCGTGTTAGCGGAGTTAGGGAGACGCCGAAGAAGTCCTGGTATTGAATTCTGCATCTCCTTAGGGGCTAAAGCCCGGTTGGTCTGTTGGCTGTTTCGGCACGACTAAAGTCGTGCCTCGACTTATTCAGCGATTCCTTAGCGGTGTTAGTTCATTCCTGGGTTGCGGCCAGCGCCAGTCCCTTACTTCAGGAAGGTCGTCGCCGTTTTCGGCTACATACAGGCGATGGCGCTGGATCTCCTCGGAGTACCACTGCCGCGCGGCATCAGCTTGCGAGGCAAGGCGCGGTACGCGCAGGATGGCATCGAGCGCCAGTTGGAAACGGTCAATGTTGTTGAGCACGCACATGTCAAAGGGCGTGGTTGTCGTGCCCTCTTCCTTGTAGCCGCGCACGTGAAGGTGATCGTGGTTGTGCCGGCGATAAGTGAGCCGGTGAATGAGCCAAGGATAGCCGTGAAAAGCGAAGACCACCGGGATTCCCACCGGGAAGAGACGATCGAAATCTTCGTCGGATAATCCGTGCGGGTGTTCGGACGGCGGCTGAAGCGCCATCAGGTCTACCACGTTGACGACGCGAACGCGCAGGTCGGGCACGCGCTCGCGCAGCAGGCAGACGGCGGCCAGCGTCTCCTGGGTGGGCACATCGCCGCAGCAGGCCATCACCACCTCGGGGTCGCCGTTGTCGTTCGAGGCCCATGGCCACGCGCCCAGGCCGGTGGTGCAGTGGGCAATAGCCTCGTCCATGGTGAGCCACTGCGGCGCGGGCTGCTTTCCGGCGACGATCAGGTTGATGTAGTTGCGGCTGCGCAGGCAATGGTCGGTAACGGAGAGCAGCGTGTTGGCGTCGGGCGGCAGATAGATGCGCACCACATCGGCTTTCTTGTTCACAAGATGGTCAATGAAGCCGGGATCCTGGTGGCTGAAGCCGTTGTGGTCCTGCCGCCAGACGAGCGAGCTGAGCAGGTAGTTGAGTGAAGCGATCGGCTTGCGCCAGGGAATTTCGCGAGTCGTCTTGAGCCACTTGGCGTGCTGATTCACCATCGAGTCGACGATGTGAATGAAGGCTTCATAACAGGAGAAGAAGCCGTGGCGACCGGTGAGCAGGTAGCCCTCAAACCAGCCCTGGCACAGGTGCTCGCTGAGCACCTCCATCACGCGGCCGGTCTGCGACAGATTTTCGTCCACCGGCAGCGTCTCGGCCATCCAGGTTTTGCCGGTTCCGGTAATCACATCGCCGATACGGTTGGAGGCCGTTTCATCAGGGCCGAAGACGCGGAAGTTTTTCTGGTCTCTGTTGGCTTCCATGACCGCGTGAAGCAGGTGGCCCAGGATGCGCGTCGATTCGGCTTGCGTGTGGCCGCGGCCTTCGATTTTGACCGCGAAGTCGCGGAAGTTGGGCACCCTGAGCGGCTGCAGCAGCAGGCCGCCATTGGCATGGGCGTTCATGCCCATGCGCAGCCGGCCCTTGGGCGCGATCTCCGCCAGCTCCGCGCGCAGTGCGCCTTTGGCGTCGAAGAGATCGTCCGGCTTGTAGCTGCGCATCCACTCTTCAAGCAGGCGCAGATGATCGGGCTTCTCGCGCAGCTCGCTGAACGGTACCTGGTGCGCGCGCCAGGTGTTTTCCACCGGCTTGCCGTCAACGAATTTTGGACCGGTCCAACCCTTGGGGGTGCGCAGGATGAGCATGGGCCAGGCGGGGCGCTCGATCGGGCCCCCCGCTGCCGCCGCTTCGCGCGCCGCCTTCTGAATTGCGGCGATACGGTCGAAGATGGCGTCGAAGGTGGCCGCGGCCTGCTGGTGCATGACGGCCGGGTCATCGCCTTCCAGCGTGAAGGGCTCGTAGCCGTAGCCGCGCATCAGGGCTTCCAACTCGGCATGGGGAATGCGCGACAGCACGGTGGGGTTGGCGATCTTGTAGCCGTTCAGGTGGAGGATGGGCAGGACGGCGCCGTCGGTGGCCGGGTTGAGGAACTTGTTGGAGTGCCAGCTTGTGGCCAGCGGGCCGGTCTCGGCCTCGCCGTCGCCGATCACACAAGCCACGATCAGATCGGGATTGTCGAAGGCCGCACCGTAGGCATGCACCAGCGAGTAGCCGAGCTCGCCGCCCTCGTGAATGGAGCCGGGCGTCTCCGGCGCCACGTGGCTGGGCACGCCGTAGGGCCAGCTAAATTGCCGGAAGAGCCGCTTGATGCCGTCGCGGTTCTGTTCGATGTGGGGATAAATTTCGGTATATGAGCCTTCGAGGTAGGTGTTGGCCACCAGGCCGGGACCGCCATGTCCGGGGCCGATGATGTAGATCATGTTGAGGTGGCGCTCGCGGATCAGGCGGTTCCAGTGGACGTAGAGGAAGTTGAGGCCGGGAGTGGTGCCCCAGTGGCCCAGCAGCCGCGGCTTCACGTCGTCCAGGGTGAGAGGGCGTTCGAGAAGGGGATTGTCTTTCAGGTAGATCTGACCGACGGAAAGATAGTTGGCCGCGCGCCAGTAGGCGTCCATTTTGGCCAGCATTTCAGCGGAAAGGGGAGCTTGGCTCGCGGTCTCGCTCCCCGTTTTCTCAACCATGATGCACCTCGCCAGGGATAGATTGCGTGCTACCCCAAGGCTAGCAGCCGTTTGCTGGAACGGGGGTGACTGAGGTCACAGAGGGGCGCTGAGCGGCGGCGCGGATCAAAACTGTCCGTGCTGTGATGCGGGAGCCGCTACTTCGCAGGCACAGTCACAGGAACCTCCAGCGAACCCGCGCGGCTGGCATTCAGGTCCTGGACCGCGATGCGCAGTGATCCCTCTCCGGCGGGCAGATCGATGGGCAGGCGGGCGCGGAGGCCGGATTCCATCTTCTGCTGGTAGTCCTCGGGTTTGATGGTGATGGCGTAGCTGCGGTCCTGATAGTTGACGCGCTTGCCGTCAGCATCGTAGGCCACCAGCACGAACTCCAGCTCCGCCTGGTGAACGCCATTGGGCAGGCTCTGGAAGGTGACAAAGTGCGGGTCCACGGCAAGGTCCACGAGGTAGAGGTGCCGCGGCGGCTTGAGCGATGAGGCCATGGCGCCCTCGGGAGTATCGGGGAACTGGGCGCCCGCAAAGAATGGATCGGCTGCAGAGAGCACACGCGTCTTGAAGATGACCTGCGTAGCCGGCGGCGCGCCATGGAGGGTAGCCGTTTCGATCAGAGTGGCTTTTCCGGGGTTGTGCGAGTTGGGCTTGTTGGTCGGGTCGGCGTAGTAGCCACGGCGATAGGAGAGATCGTAGCGGGCGCCGTCGACGCGGACCTGAATCCTGCGGAAGTTGCCCTTGAACTTCTGATTGGAGGGGACATAAGCGAGGGTGTAATAACTGGAGCCGTTCTGGACGGCGCCGGCCACGGCCTCCTCCAGATCATTGGTGTTCATGTATACCTTGCCGCCCGTGGTCTGGGCGATCTGCTCCATGGAGCCGTGCTCTTCCATCGTCTGGGTCAGGAAGTTCTGGTAGTCCTTGAGCACGTGGGAGTCGTTGAGGGCGGGGGAGCTGACGACCATCCTGCCCTGGCTGTTGACGCTTACTTCGTTGCGCGAGGGCGAGTAGGCGGCGTCGGAGGTGGACTGCGACATCATGCCGCGCGCATCCACCGGGTAGACGGCCACGCGTGCCGCGGTGAGCAGTTCACTGGTTCTCCGCATCAGGTCGGAGTAGTTGCGCACATTCAGGAAGGGCTCAGGCTGATCGCCGTTGGGATCGACGGTGATGGGAAACGATCCCGAAAACCAGATCAGATTTTTAGAT
>JAJZVZ010000062.1 GCA_021846945.1 Acidobacteriota bacterium
AGCACCGATGAACGCACCGCGGCCTATTGTCACGCCGCACACAATCGTGGCGTTAGCGCCGATGCTGGCGTTGGCGCCGATGCGGGTCTCCAGCAGCTCAACACGCGACTTGCGCCGATTTGCGCGTGGATTGAGGTCATTGGTCAAAACACAGTTGGGACCAAGGAAGACGTAATCTTCAATCGTCACGCCGTCCCATATGGCCACGCCATTCTTAACCGTGACGTGGTTTCCTACGATGGCGCCGGTTTCAATGAAGACATGATCACAGATATTGCATCCCGCCCCTACCTGTGCTCCCTGCATCACGTGCGCGAAGGCCCATATACGTGTGCCCTGTCCGATGCTGTCGCTCTCTACCAGCGCCTGCGGATGAATGAAAAGATCCTTTTCGATTGCTGCAATCGAGTTGCTCATCACTACGCCCTTTCTCCGCTGCCGACCGCAGCGGCGAGTTCGGGCGCGGCAGTCGCCAGCCGCATCTCTTCACACACGCCCGCGGGTTTCCAGCCGATGTCCATCGCCATTTCAATTGCACGCACCACATCTTCGCCGAACTTGCCATCGGTTCGCGGGGACCGGCCCGATTCCGCGCATTCGAGAAAGTGTTCAACCTCGCAGAGAAGCGGTTCGGTATTGGGGAGATTTGGCGCCACCATGTCGCCGAGCCTGTAGGTGAGCTGGAACTCCCCAAAGTTCTGAGGCCGGCGCAGATTTACTCCACGATCGTAGATCTTCACCTTTTCACTCGCCTCGGTGTCGTCGTATACCACCATGCGCTCAGATCCGACGACGCAGGTGCGCCGCATCTTTTGTGGCGAAAGCCAGCTCACTTCGCACCACGCAACTGGGCCACTGGCAAACTGGAACCACAAGCTCGCCACATCCCTCTTTGCCAGTTGTACGCAACTTCGGCCAAAGGAACACGCGCGAGCCGGCATTTCATTGAGCCAGTAAAGAAGGATGGAAACATCGTGGACGGCGAGGTCCCACACTACGTCAACATCCTTGCTGTAGAGCCCTAGATTGACGCGTGAGAAGCTGAGGTAATGAATCGTACCCAGCGCGCCTGAATCGATGAGCTCCTTGATTCTCATGACTGCCGGGCTATAGACAAACGTGTGGCCCGCCATCAGAACTCGCCGCTTGGATCGTGCTATCGCGGTCAGTTCGCAGGCGCGCGCGCTGGTGTTGGCCAGCGGCTTCTCCACGAACACATGCTTGCCCTTAAGCAGTGCTCGCCGCGCCAGGTCGTAGTGCGTCGCAATGGGCGTGGCGATTAGAACTGACTCGACATCCGAGTCGAGCAATTCATCGGCGTTGTTGTACAGCCGCAGGCCTGGATAAAGCCGGCCAATGCGCCGCAGTTTCGCTGCGTCCAGGTCGCAACATGCTGTAAAGTCGCTGTGTTGTGCCTGGGAAAGAACGCGGGCCAGATTAGGCCCCCAATACCCCAATCCGATCAGTCCGGTTTTCATCCTTCATTTCTCCTACACAAATTGCCTGTGGCATTTGCGCTTTAAGTGAATTCGATTGCACGACCAGATCGAAAAATTGCGATTTCACAACCTTCCTTAACAACTCGATGTTGGGCAGAACACAGTGCCCCCCAATCACGCCGGGAAAGATGTGCGAAGGCAGAAAATCAATTTCCTCGATGAAGCTGTTGACTTCGTCGAAAGTTCCTCCGTACTTTGCCGCCAGACGCTCCATTTCCTGGGTCCATGCGATCAGCACGCCCAGATAGGTGGTCTCAAGCAACTTGGCGAGTTCGGCAAGGTCCGGTGAAGACAGCGGCGCAGTGCGAAATCCTGCTTGCGCCAGATGTTGCAAAGCCACCGCCAGTGCGCCCTTGGACGGTGCTCCGACGAACTTGTGATATCGCATCATGTCTGCTTCCATATGCGCGTGCTTGCCGCGCACAGGACTATATGCAATCGGCGATTCACCAGTCATCGCCTGGACCGCACGCGTGGTCCCTGGAGGTACAGAGCTGTGAATGATAGTGAGGCTCGGGCTCAGGGTGCGGACGTATTCCGCTGTCACGCCGGCAAAGTTGCCGATCTGAAATGGATAACAGACGTGAAGGACTGAACATGGAGCGTCGATTTCGACCGGTTCCACATCGATGCCAGCGCAGTCAAACGTACGCGCCAGAATGTGCAAGAGCGGCCGGCCAATCTCACCTAGCCCGGCCACAACCACCAACTCTTTCTCCGCCATAAATTAACCTCCCGATTCGTTGTTGATTACCGATCACGTACCAAACAGGCCACTCGGCGGTTTCAGCCCTGGTTCGTGCAAACCGCCAATTTCGACTTCGACTCCTGCTCCGACCCTCTCTTCGATGGCCATAACATCAGCCGTCACCGCTTCCACTTCTGGCAAGAGTCCGGCGTTGATAAAGCGCTGCCGCACGGTCTCAACGAGGTCCTCGGCGCTCATCCATGCATCGCCGCATTCCGCGCGACGATCAGCCACCCGCCAGTAGATATCACCAACGTTGGAGGGCAACCATCCCTCTCCGAAGGCCGTCGGATGCCAGAGCAAAGAAATCCCACCCCATCCAGCACGCCTGCTTTTCGCCAGTAGATCGTCGGCTTTTGAGAGCCATGCTTCGGGATTATCGTGTTGCGCCTGGAATGCCTGGTCCATCATGACCATTGGGATCTCGAGGAACGTGGCGGCGCGCTCTTCCGCAAAGTTATAGGGCGGGAAAGGAAAGGACGCCCCCGCACGGAAGCCTATCGCTGCGGACCAGCCAAGCGACGTATCGTACGTAAGGCCGGCGTGCTCCACGGCGGGGATTAGCCTGTCCAACGTGTATCGCAACCAGTGTTGGCGACCGCCGCGCGGGAAGAAACCTCGTGCATGAAAGTGAGAAAGCTCGCGGGCCAAGCCGTCCGGCTGGTCGAGGCACATATAAGATCCATGAATACCTATCTCCATGTTTTGTGACTCAAGCCATCGCATCGTCTTCACAACACCGGAGTGATCCAGGGAGTAATGGGCGTCGAGCCGGTGACCATGACGGGTTAAAAAGTTGTAGGTTGCCCTGATCCCGCGCCGCCGCTCTCCCCTGGCAAGTCTGGCGATTTGGTCTAGAGGGTCCGGAGTCCAGCCGATGGCCACCGACAATGCCATCCCAGCCTGCCGCACTCCCAATGCTGGAAGGTGGTTCATCGCGAATGAAATCGCGGCATTGCGGATCAGTCGATTCGCAGCATGCCAACGGCCTGCGGGAAAATAGTCCACGTCATGCGTGGGTACTACCAAGTGCGCCTTACGGCAAGGTCTCCCTGGATCCTCACTGGCGCGCGGAACAACACTGCAGATCGCCCGCTGCAGGCCTTGCATGGCAATTGCCGCGTAGGGAATTGTCGTATCCAGATGGTGCCGCCCTGCATAGGTGGCTGCGAATAATGGCCGGCCTACCAGGTCCCGCTCAGTCACACTGTATTCATCAGCACAGGAAACCCACTCAAATATCTCGCCCAACCAGTCAGGTGTGCATTCACCGGTCGGCGCATAATGCAACAGCGTGCAGTTCTCCTGACTCACGTATTGAAACGGCGGAGGAGCAGGCTGGCGCGGATCGCGAGCCTTATAACCGCGACTCATCCACACAATACGCCTCTCCTTCGCAAGGCAAGAGCTGCCCCCCGGGTTTCCATAACGCAGGGTGACGTCATGGTTCGTTACTTTTGCATACTCAGTAATCGGCTGATGGCCATAAATGGCGCAGAAGAGACGAAATGCGTAATGCAACCGTGCACGATCGGCGGCGCTGGCATCCTCCGGCAATTCCAGAACAATTTGCATATTGCATCCTCGATTCAGGTTTCGGTAAGGCATCATCCAACTCATCAACGAAACTTCTATTGATTTGGCGCCGCCGAAAACTGGATACAACCACTTCCTCTCAGCTCCTCCCTGGATCGGCTGACTCCCTTCACTGCGTTCCGCGCCAACACACAGGCGTTCAACGACAACCCGCACCAGAACCAAATGAATCGATCGTTGTCCAGATCCCCGCTAAACATGGCGATCGACAACAAGTAAACAAGGCAAGGAAGAAGGCAAGGAACCAGCGCCGCAATCTCTCTGCGGTTCGCGCGCAATTGTCGAAACACCGCCAGCAGAAAGATCAGCAACGCAGCCACTCCCGCCAGCCCCTGTTCAACCAGTACCTCGAAGAAGAGGTTGTGGGGATATTGGCGAATATCCTGGTGCCAATAGATCATGCTCCACGAGCCGAGTCCCCAACCAAATATGGGACGTTCGAGCCATGACTCAAATGCTGCATGATAGAACTGCAGCCTCTCAACGGCAGTTCCCTGCGCCTCACCGTTGCCATCAACGAGGTTAATGATTTCCGCGCTCTTATAACGAAGACTGAATGCTGAGGTCCCATAGAACCAAAAAGTTGATAACAATATGAGCGCAGCCACCAGCGCGATAGCCGAGAAGAGCATCTGGCGGCGGGAAATCAGTGTCGAACGCATTGACGGAACGAAGTACGCCAACAGCAATACGAACAGAAGCGAGAATAGGGGTCCGCGGGTCTCCGCGGAGACCATGCCAATCGCCAGAAATGGAATGCATAACAACAGGATCACAGCTCGAAAACGCCGATCCTCCACAGGCGCGTACAAAAGCATTAGCATTGCCAGTCCGATCGCCTGCCCTTTGCCTATATGCGAAGGATTGTCTCCTGCAGCCATCGCGCCAGTGGCGCTGAATTGCAGGCTGCTTACGGCAACCACCAGGCCGAAAAGAGCAGTGCCAAGCATAAAGTCTCGAAAGTCGCGCTTGCTCCTGAAGAGCAGCGGAGGCACAACAAATAGTCCGCAGCCCAGCGTCAAGAATCCAAGAAGCTTCTGTTGCCCATAATCCGGCGCGAGCGAGTACGTGTAGCTGATTGATACAATGACGACAAACAGAAAGAATGCAATGACCGCGCGCCGTCCATCGCGAGGTTGGCGGGCACGCGAAGCTGCGGATTCCGCGCCATCCCGCTCCTGCAACGGGGCTGCGTGATCAGCGCTGGTCAGGCTTCCCGTGCACAACCACCGAATCAAGAGACCACAAACCAGCAGGCTACAGAGAACTTGCCGCTCGGTCAGATACATTAACGGCCCTAGGCCACTCAATGCAGAGACCCCCGAGAGTTGGTTGATGCCCGGAAGAAACAATACCGGCGCAACGAAGGCGGCCGGGTGCCGCGCCACAACCGCCAGTGCCAGCGACGCTCCTAAAATTAGTCCGCATAACCGCAGCGGATCAGCCTCAAGGCCAAGTTGTCCCCGCGCTGCTACGAGCACAATCAACCCTGCTATAGGCAGGAGCGTCAAAATGCGCAGGTCGGTCCGACGCATGGGAATGTTACTCATGTCGTCTCCTTATTCCTGCGAGATGCTGGCCGGCCAGCTCCCGCGTCTTAGCACGCCGACGTTCCAGGTGTAGACAATCCACCCCGAACCGCGCTTGGCCAGTACAGTTACATATACGGCCGTGAATACTACCTCAGCCAGAATGGCCGCAGGTAGAGAAATTGGCGCACCGATTGCCTGGCGAAGTCCGAACGCGGCAGCGCCCAACATCGCTGCCGCTGCAAATGAAGGGGCCAGCCTGCGCCAGGGAATGCCCAATCCGTAGAATTTGCGGAAGGTCCTCGCCGTCAGCACCGCCAGAAGAATCTGGGATCCTAGCAACGACCCTGCGATGCCGTCGAGTAATGAAAGGTTTGGGAAAACAACAATGCACACGCTTATAAGTAATAAATACGCGGCTAAACTGATTAGAACATTGCCAGTGTTGAGAGGCTTCACGGTTGCTGCGTCGATGGTGCTGCGCAAAGCTACATAGAACAGATAAAACGGAATCGCGAGCAGAACCAGGCGAATGACACCCATCTGATTTTCGAAGCCCGGGCCAACCCAGGCGCGCACCACCACATCGGCGAAGACCACGAGTTGCATGCAAGTGAAGGCCGCGACCTCCATAACCGCTGCTACCAGCAGACGCATTCTCACTTGCACCTCTCCGCGCTGGTTTTTACCCAGCATCATGCTCACTTTCGAGAGCAGAATCACGCCCAGTGGTCCGGCAGCGTAGCCAATGACCATGAGCATATTCAGTCCCAAAAGCAGCGGAGAAACCTGCGCAATGTTCATATAGTGAGCCGCTAACATGGGACCCAGCGTCATCAGCGTTGCCAAGCCAAATTCACCAGGAACGCGAGGCACGCTGTACTTGAGCAATTCAGTACAACGCCTTCGCAGCTTCGCAAGTTCGTCCCTGCGGCACACTCGGCGCATGACGGGCATCGCAAATAGCAGAGCGATGGCGGCCATCAGGCCGCCGGTAACGAACATCATCATTCCGATCGGCTGACTGTGAAATAGCGCCAGAACAACAACGACTGGCAACAATGCTGCGTTGCATAGTTCAAGGACATTGGCCCGGACCATTTCGAGCAGACCACGGTAATAGCCGGTCACCGCGCGATGGATTGCGTAGCCAAGCAGAAGAAGCGCTAGCGCCATAACCAGGCCGGTCTCCTGTCGGTTGCCGAAGAGCCACTGTGCGCATGCGCTGCGATACAACACCATCAATACGCCAGTCGCAATGGCGGCTGCCGTCATGCAGATTGATGCGGCCAGAAAGTACCCCGCGTCTTCCTGTTCCCGATGGCCAGCGGCATAGGCCACGTAACGTGGCAGTCCTGTCGCCAGGCCCAGCAGCGTTCCTGAGACCATCCAACTGAGTACTCGGCGCAGAAGCAAATACTCAGACAGGGCGCGAGCACCGAGCCACCGGCTCACAATGGAAGTCAGGATGAGCCCAGAGAGCACTGCGCCAGCCTCGGCCCCCAGCGTCATTACAAGATCATGCAGGAAAGTCCGTCCGGGCTTCGCGCGTTCGCGAGTCGCATCCAACTGATTTTCTGAAACCACTATCCCGCCCATCGCTGTCCCTTCTCTCTTGTCTGTGTCCAGGACGACCTGTGCATTCTTGAAGCGCAGTCCATTACCATTCGCTTCATCCACGCATGCCTGTTCGTTTCCGGCGGCGTTCCCCGCCCGCAAAATACCTCGTGAATAATTGGCCCAAGGTGCCTTGACCTGCCACACCGACAACGCTGGAGCCTCTGTGTCTTCATCCCGCAGCGATAGGTTCATAGCTTTGCTCTCACGGTCATGCGCCGTGACCTGGTCGGTATCTTTCATCCTTTGCCTCTGCCAACGCGGAGTTAGACTAAGCATCTGGCTCAGCAACACGCTGAAACATTCGCGTGCATTTCGAGTCAGAGCAACAGCAATTTGCTCAAACTCTTCTTACCGAGTCATGTATGCCGACTTTGAAGTCGAGATCGAGAATCCACGCCCCGGTTCATTGAATCTCTAGGGGCTGTATCTCTTTTCTCTGCCCCGCACCGAACCTGGCGTACTCATCTGCTCGCTCGTTCGTGCATTATGGTCGTCTGTTCCGTGCTTGCCGGCTTAACACTGCTCCCAGGAGCCGCACACCATAGTTCTCCAAGTGACGGCGAACCTGAAGAGCGGCGGCCCTGTGCGTCGAGCATTCCTGTAGGACAAGCACTATGCCGTCGGACAACTGGCCCAAGAGAAATCCATCAGGCGCAGAGTCGAGGGCCGGCGCACAAATCAACAGGAATCCGAACCTTTCTCTGAGAGCTGATAATTGCTCACGCATATCCTCTTGTGTAAAATCCGAACCTCTCTCTCGCAGTGCGCTGGCGGGCAGAACCCAGAGGTTCCGTTTCTTCGGATTGGCTGTCTTCTCCTGACAGGCATTCTCCTGATGCAGAATGCTGGTTGCGCCATCGAGATCGTAACGCCGGTGCATGCTGGGCTCTTTTAGATTGGCGTCCATCAGACAAACCGTCTCCTTGATCTGGCTCGCCAGTGTTTCGGCAACGCGGGCGCATACAAATTCCGCTCCGTCTCGCGGTCCCACCCCACAGAAAACCACCACCTGCGGTGCGTCTTTGCGAGGAAGAGGAAACAGCCTTTGAACGAGATGAAGCTCCTCAAGCGATGCTGCTTCATGAAAGAAGCTGTCAATCAGGACTGCATCTAAGGAGAGATTCGATGCCGATTCCTCGTCTCGTTTCATCCCATCCCATGTCCTGTTCCGGTCGTGGACTGGAATGTCCTCGTCTTTAGAAACACGCGGTACATGCAATGTGGTGAGCATTGGTCTCCTCTGTAATTCGGATCGTGATGTCTGTTGTGCGTAGAGTCGGATTTATGGGAAATTTCGAAATGCGATCAGGTGAACACACTTTTGGAATACCGATCGCTGCCACCAACAACACGGGGCAAGGCTTCAACCGGAAGTGGAAGCGCCGCAAGCACCGGCGTCGTCAAAATCAGTTCCACCTCGTCAGGTGTGCGTAGGGTTGGATCGAGTCGATCCGCGCCCGCTGCGGTCGTAAACGAGCAGAGGAGGGCCAACAAGAAGCCGCATAGCACATACCATGCCGCAGAGCGCACCGGCAGAACAGGCGCCGAGGCAGGCTGCACGATACTCACATTGAAGATGCGATTCTTATCCAATTGATTCGAGATCGCCGCTTCCTCCTGCTTGTGGAGGAGGAGCGTGTAGTTATCCTCGGCCGCCTTGGCGTTGCGATTCAGATCATCTTGCGTAACCATTTGCTGCTGCAACCACTCCACTCGCTTCTGCTCTTGCTGTTTTTCCCGTACGAGCGACACGGCACGAGCTACAAGGCCGGCCAAATCGGCATTGGAGCGGGTCAAATCTTCCCGTACCATTTCATAATTCGGATCCCGATCAGTGGTTCTTTCCTGCACAGGTGTTTGCTGTGCTTTCTTCAGTGCCGCCTGAGTCTCCGCAATTTGCTTGTTCACTTCGATCACCAGGGGATAGGTCGGTTGATACTGTGTCAGAAGCTGCGTTCGTTTCAATTGCAGACTTAGAAGGGACGATTTGAGGTTTTGCAGCAGTAACGCGCTGTCAGAGGTTTTCATCTCTGTCGTCAGACGTTGCGGAATTACACTGGCCTGTGCGCTGAGGGCGTGTATCCTGCGTTCCGTTCCCGCAATGGTGCCATGGACCTCATCCAGGTTCGCCTGAGTAGTACTCAGCCTTTGCAGCGCATCCTGTAGTTGTGTTTGCCCGGAAGCAACGCCGCTGCTTTTGGTGTATTCCACGAGTTTCTGCTCGGCAGCCTCCATAGCCGACCGCGCCTGATCCGTCTGCTTCTGGAAGAAAGCAAGTTCTCCCGGCGGACGATGCGCTAGCGCGTGCTCCTTGAGATAGACTGTGCCCAGCGCATTCAGCACGCGTGCTGCCTTCTGAGGGTCGCTGGAGCGATAGGTGACAACGATTACGTCGCTCATCTTAAGCACTTCAATATGCAGTTTGTCTGCCAGCCGGCTCACCGCCTTGGCGGAGATTTCCTGCGGCGTTGGACGGCCTATTAACGGCACTATATCTGCGAGCGCCTTTAGGTGATTGTCCGTATGCAGGTCAGTAGCGCGATTCCATATCCATTCCCTGATCCCGTCCCATATGCCCAGCTCGGAGTTCAGGCCACAGGCCTGCACGACTTGCTGCAGCACTTTCTGACTCTGCAACAGTGCAATCTCGGAGTTGAGCGTCTCATCCGAGCTCGTCATTCGCTCGTTTACGATGGGTTGCGCGTCGGGGACCCCGGTCAACACTGGATCAGCTCGCCTTAGCTGCGACTGATCCACGAGAATCTCCATGCGTGCTTCATAACGGTCGGCAAAGACAAGTCCGAAGACGATCACAGAGACAAAAACCATCACGAAAGCCGCCGACGCCAGGCGCCGCTGCCGCCAGAGCGCGGCGAGAACCTCCTGCACGGCGGGTACGCTGGTTGTCTTTCCTTCAAGAGCCCTCGCTGCATTCCACGACATAGCATCCTCCTCCCATCTGCTTGTTGCAGAGTTGAGCCGCCCATTATGGAATTCCCGGAGCGTAGACACCTAGCTCCGACGATGGCAGGAAACGCTCGATGTTTGCGAAAGCCGACTTGGGTACGTACAGCATGTCTCCCGGTTGCAGGTAAACATCCTCGCTTAGGTTGCCCTTTTTCATCATTGATTTCATGTTCAGCTTTCGTACTTCCACCATGGATCCGCCCGGCTGACGCCTGAATAACAATACCTGCGAAGACTTTGATCCCTGAACCGTTCCCCCTGCAATCGCGAGTGCTTGCGCAGCGCTTACATTCTCACGAAGATCGTACTTGCCGGGATGGGCAACCTGACCGCCGACGATGAAATATGACTTTTGGAAATCCTTGAGATCGACGTTCACGATCGGATTGTGCAGGATCTTCGAGTAGGCGCCCACCAGGGCGATGCGCAACTGTGGCAGCGTCATATTTGCAACGGAAAGGTCTCCTGCTCCGCGCAGGGACACAAAGCCGTCCGGCGCAACCGTCAACGTCTGGTTGAAATCCGGACTTAGAGGGAAGCCGAGATCGATCACATCCCCAGGTTCAATTTGATAGCGAGGCCGATGCGCCAGGGTCGGGGTAGGCTGAGAACTCTTTGTCCCGCTCGCTTGATCTGACGCTGGACCATGCTTTTGTGATCGTGCAGGTTCAGCACTACTCCATGCCGTCGCAAGAATGATCAGGCATGCTAACGCATTAATTGGATGACTGCGTCGACTGACCATTTCGCTCTATCCTTTCTGCCGGATTACTGGACCGGTCACACTCTGGCTCCTGGTTAATTACTCAGAGCGAGCACCTCTTACCACACGTCTCACGGCGTTCTACTATGCACATGCCGTGCCATCCAGCCATCGCTATTGGCACTGCGCAGTCCTTTTATGATCGACACATTGCTAAATCGTGCCGTTCGAAATCTGCAATTCGAACACTTACCACGAGATACTGCCGCGGCAGAACGCCGCTTCATGGAAGCGAGATATTACCTTCGCGGGAAAATGAGAAGCATTTGCTATTGAAAGATGTGCAATGGTTTGCACCTGTGCGCATCGAATAGCCGAAAATGACGCGTTGACACTACTTTTTACCCGTGGATGATGGGACTTTTTACCTTCGATATGTATTTCTTGGAGGTAGTCAACATCTGAAACCCATGATCTTCGCTCATGCTTGAGCCCAATCTGAAGCTGCGGGGTATCCACGCGTGCGTTGGTTAGGTCGCGATGCAGTCCTGATTATGGTTATGAGAGATATCTGCAGGAGTTTTCTGGACAGGGTTATTACTGACATATACGGTCAGTGTATAAGTGTACTTATATCGAACTTTGGTAACGAGCCATGAGTGGGCTGCTGGTATCGCTAAATACTGCGGTAGCACCGAGGCGCGTGAGAACGAGGTCAAACTTCGAGACCCAGAATGTCGAGGTGATGCTCAGCAGTTCCTCTATGCTGATGATATGTGTAGACTGCATACGACTCTTTGCATGGGCAAGGGCGGCTTCGCCCGCCGATCGTGATTTAAGTGCCTTGCTTCTTTGCGTCATATCCACTAACTGCTTAGGGCACATCATCCTTGTCTCACGCGGGAACCTTCATTCCTTGATCTTTTCCATTATTCCGCCTTGCTATTTATGATGCATGCAATTCTGGCGGCAGTACGATCGGTACTGGCATTCGCACATTGAACTTGCTATTCATTCCTCCTAAAATTTGCGAATAAACGCCAACCGGTTCACCGCATGAGCTTCGATCGGATGCATGTAAATTTGTGCACATGCAATTGTCTTCGCGTAATGCTGTTCGCTATCAGGAGGCTTCCAGTTGCAATTGCGCTTACGAGATCGCTGGCCAAAGCTGGTGCTGCCTGGCGATGAGATCAGCTCTCCGGTGCGCCCCCATCTTTTGCAGCAGGTGAGAGACATGAAACTTGACGGTGCGCTCGGAGATATTTAAGGCCGAGGCAATTTCCTTGTTCGTCTGCCCAGTCAGGATAGACATAAGCACCTCGCGTTCGCGCCGACTCAGCACTCCGGGCCCGTTCAAAGTGCCCCGGCAGGAAGGAGTAGAAAGCACCCAGTCGACGAACCGCACAAGCTGCTGGCTCTGGATCCAGAAATCACCGCCAGCCACAGCCTTCACGGCGTCCGTCAGATCTTTCTCCGCGTCCGCATACCGCACCACCCCTTTCACTCCCATGCGGAGAAAGGGGAAGACCTTTTCATCCCGAGTCGTTTCTTTTATGACCAGCAGTTTGGCGCGCGGATATTGCGTGCGAATTCTCTCAATCAGCGACTCGATCCCAAGGTTGAGTGAGTTTCCGTCCAACACAAAGACTGAAGCGTGAGGTAAGCGGGCAAATTCCCTCGTTCTCTCGGAACCCCTGTGCAGATAGCCCAGTTGCTCTGGCTCGATGCGAAAATGCATCACCTTGAAATCCGTCTTAGCCAGCAGACCTTCAATCGTGGTCAACAAGCCAGGGTGCTTCGAAATCGGACAAACAGCCAGCCGACGGGATAAACAGCGGATGGTCACGAAGGAGCCGTCTCCTTGGACAAGCGTCCGGTTGAGAGGAGGCTCAATCACGCCCCCTCCGCTTTCTATATTCAATGGTCATCCATGTCACTACTGTTTTCAAATCGGGGAAAACCCCTACATCGCGTTACGAAAATTACTCGTCCATGACATCAGCACGCTGAGGAGCGATTTACGCATAGCCCGGAAGGATTAGTGCATTTCCCCCTAAGTTTTTCGAAATAAATCAGTTATCTGGCTCCTGCAGACTCAGCGCCTCTTCCCGCAAGAAGGAGTATTGCGGGCCCGGCTTGCGACTTTGCAGAATATCACTTCGAATCGAATTGGGGTTATGCCCTTGGTTGATATCAGCAATCAGAGGCTCATTGCGGTTCACTGTAATTTGTTCGACCCGCAAAATCACTGGAGCGCAGCCGTTGAAGTGGAGGTGGGCGCTGCCGGAGAGTAACCCGTCAATGAAATTAGCGATCCAAAGTCATGTCGGCAATTTTGTCTGAGCGCGATGACTTGTCTCACGAATTGCATGGCGGGCGTTCCAGAGCAGAATGGCGGCGACTACAACATAAACGAGCGAGGTAGCGCTCAAGCAATCTCCCATGCCAAAGCGCCTGGAGCCTGCTGCCACGGCAAGAGGAGCCACGCCTCCACCGATCCATCCAAGCGAGTTCATAATGCCGACAGCGACGGCTCTCCGTTCCGGGGGCACCACATCATGCAAGGATGCCCATATATTCGAGTCGTAGATTCCTTTCGAGAAGCCAAACCCAATCATGCCCGCGACGAGAAGCTGAAGCGACAGAGCCCAACCAGTAAGAAAGAGAAATGCGACACCTGCGAGCAAGCCGAATGCCTGGGTTTTCATTCTTCCGCCGCGGTCTCTGCGCGCCAGCATGTCGGCCAGGACGCCGCCAAAGAGCACGCCAGCAACTGAAGCAACCTGCAGGTAGATGGTCGCGTTGAATCCGGCCATGGAGAGGCTCATATGAAACTTGCGAAAAAGGAAAGACGGCAACCACACCATGAAGATCATGGCCACAAAGTTGGCTCCGATAAACGCGACGATTAGTCGGAGCACAAGCGGCGCGGCCAGAGTATCAGCGAGAATATCGCGTACAGCAATGCGCGCAGAGTGCCGGCTTACTCCGGATCGCTCAGGAATCGAGCGATAGCGCTGCGGCTCCTTCAGGAAGAGAAACAAGACGAAGAAGACAGACAAGCCCAAGGCCCCAAGGCCGATGAAACTGGAGCGCCATCCGAATCGCTCGCCCAGCAGAGAGGCTAAAACTCCGCCGCCCACGGTCCCCGCATAGACGGCCGATTGATGCAGCGCCATGGCGCGGGAACGTGTCGCGGGACCGTGGTAATCGCTGATCATCGACATCGCTGCGGGGAAGTAAATGGCCTCCGACATGCCGCTGAGCGCACGCAACAGAGATAGTTGCCAGTATTTGTGCGTGATGATGGTAGCCCCGGTGATGCCCAGCCAAAAGAGCAGACCCGCCAGGATCAGCATCTTCCGGGAGCACCAGTCGCCGAGCCAGCCGGTAACCAGACCAAATCCGGCATACGTCCACATAAATGATGAGCCGAGCAGCGCCAACTGCATATCAGAGAGGTGGAAGTGAACACGCAGCAGCGGAAACAGCACAAAGATGGCCTGACGATCTGCATAGTTCAGAAAGCATGCGAACCACAGCATGGCAATGACGCACCACTTGTAGCTGCTCTGCATCGTGTGCTCGGGGGCTGTGCTGATTCCGTCCATTTGGATTGTGAGTGTCCGCGAGGAGCCGAGGGCAGTGATATGCCAGGATCTGCGTTTATTGTTACGCAGCGCCAGTACAGCATAGTCGATGCTCCGCGATCAAGTAAGCACGCACAAAGAGAAGCCTGGAACTTATTCTTCGGCAAAGAAGATGCGGCTTTATCCTCCGTCATTCATTCACTGGGACTCGAATGGAAGACCTAGCAGAGTTCGCAGGGCCGACCGCGCGCTTTCGAGAGATGCCTGCAGGCGAATGGCTTCGGCGCGCTTGGTTAACAGATTGGATTCGAGAGTTACGTAAAGCGGGGCGTCGAGATTGTACCGGCGCATGCTTTGCCGGGCAGCGGCGGCGGTCTTGGCTAACTCGGGTAATTGGGCATCGAGGTCTTTTATCTGCGCGGACAAGATGCGGGAGGCTTGCCAAACCTGGTCGGCCTGGCTTTGCGCGGCGTCGAGGCGGGCCTGGTAGGTCTGGCGGAGAACAGCGCGGGTGGCTTGCTGGATGGCTACCTGGCCGCGGTTGCGATTGAAGATGGGTAGGCTTAGGCTAACGCGGGGACCGAAGGCATTGACGCCTTCCACGGGGTCGCGCTCCAACTCGACCCCGGCGCTGAGCGCGGGAAATTGCGCAAGGATGGCCTCGCGCAGGGTTTCCTCCTGACTGCGGTAGCCAGCCTGAAGAGCTAACAGGTCGGCGCGGTGCTGCGGAAGCGTGGCTATGGCTTTGTCATAGTCACTTTGCGAAAGCGCGGGCATGGCTATGGGGCCGATGAGGTGAAGATGTGCATTGGGATCGAGACCGAGGAGAGCGTTGAGAGAGTGGCCATTGAGGTTGACTTCAGTCTGGAGCTGGCGGAGGGTAGTGTCGGCGTCGGCGAGCGCGTTGAGGTCAGCGGCGACGGTGCCGGCGGTTTCATCGCCACGCTGCATAGCGGCCCGGTCGCGGTTGTAGCGGTCCTGAAGGATGGCGCGCGTGGAAGTTAGGACGGATTGGAGTTGAGCATCGGCGCGGAGTTGGATGAAGATCTCGCGAGCCTGCTCGGCGACCTGCCACTCCTGCCAGAGGATATTGAGGTTGACCTGCTGGCCGGCGGCTCTGGCCGCGGCCTTGGCGGCGCCACGCGTCAGCAGGGTCTGGATCTGCTGGCTAAGGCCGAGGACCCCGCCATAGTCGAGGGCGGAGGTGGCGAAGCTGGCGTTGAATTGGGGATCGGGAAGCAAGCCGGCCTGGAGCAGTTGAGCATTGGCGACCCCGGTCTGGAGGCGAGCGGCCTTGAGATCGGGATTGTTGAAGACGGCCAGCGTCATGACGGTGGTTTCGTCCAGACCCTTGGGCGAGACGGCGTGCGGCGCGAGACCCGGGAGCCAGTACTGCTTGGCGGCGACGTTGATCTGTGGCGTCTTCTGGAGATCGGGGGCGATGGGCAGCGGTTCAGGCTTGTAATGCACGCAACCGCAGAGAGCAAGGCTGAGCAGCAGAACGGCAGAGCTCGATATGGAAAGGCGGAATTTCATGGCTGGGCCTCCTTGGCGAGTTGCTTGCGTCGCATGTGCAGGTAAAGCGCGGGCAAAAGGTTGGTGCTGAGGATGGCGCTCCAGAGGATGCCACCGAGGACGACGGCGGCAAGGCCCTGTTCGGGCGCTGCTCCCTGGCCCCAGCCCAGGGCGGTGGGCAACATGCCGAGCACGGCGGTGAGAGTGGTGAGCGCGATGGGACGGAAGCGAACGTGGATGGCCTCGCGGACAGCGGATTCGGGGTCCATGCCGGAGGCTTCATTGCGGCGAGTGCGGTAAAGAAGCACGATGCCGTGATTGAGGCCAATGCCAACAAGCGTGAGGAAGGCGACCATGCCGATGGCATTGAGGCCAACCCCGCTGATGAGCAGGGCGGCGGCGCCTCCGGTGAAGGCGAGCGGAATTTGCAACAGGAGCAGACCGGGAACGAGCAGGCCGTCGAATTGCAGGATCATAATGGCGACCATGAGCACGAAGGCGGCAAGGGCCGCGGCGAGAAGGCCGATGGCTGCATCTTCAAGCTGCGGGAAGAGGCCGCCGAATTGATAGCGGTAGCCGGATGGCATCTGCAGGCCCGTGAGGGCCTTGCGCGCCGCCGCTATCGTGCTGCTGAAAGGACCGGTCGGCGTGGCGAGGATTTCGAGCGCGCGGGCACCGTCGATGTGACGGATCGTGCTTGGCGTGGGGGCCAGTTGGATGGTGGCAAGCTGGCCGAGGGGCGTCCAGCCATCGGTTCGGATCGGCAGGCGAGCCAACTCGGCCATGGAGTGATCGGGGGCGTCGGCGAGGCGGATGTAAAGCGCCAGCGGGACGTTGCCCTCGGGAACCTGCGCGACGATATCTCCATTGAAGAGCGGGGCGATTTGCGCGTAGAGCTGGGCGGGCGTGATGTGGCGCGCGGCGAGAGCGTTCATGTCGGGCGTGATCTGAAGCTGCGTGATGAGATAGCCGTCGTTGTTGAAGATGCCGCTGAGCGCCGGGATGGGACGCAGGCGCTCGACCATCTGCGCGGCAAGCGAGCGCATCTCGGACACATTGCTGCCGTAGACATCAATAACGAACGGCTGCGGCAGCCCGAAGAGGCTTTCGCCGACGCGCTCGATGGTGGGTGTGTCCATGGATAACTGCACGCCCGGGGTTCGGCTTTCTTTCATGAGGCGGTCGCTGAGGTCTTCGAGGCTGTCGACCTTGACGTTGGGCTTGAGTACGATCTGAATTTCGCCAGCGTAAGCGGGTTCGGTGTAAATGCCGTTGGAGGGCGAGCCTATGCGGGTGAAGATATGGCTGACGGCTGGGTCGGCGGCCATGCGCCGGGTCATGCTCATGACGGCGGCCTCGGTATCGACCAGTGAACTGCCGGGCGGCAGGGTGAAGCTTTCGAGCAGAACGCCTTCGTTGGGTAACGGAAGGAAGTCGATGGGTACGAAGACGAGCCCGGCAAGGCTGGCCAGGAGCAGTACCACGCAGACGGCTAGGCTCCAGCGGGGATGACGGGCGACTAAGCCGAAGAGGCGCTCGTTTTTGCTGCGAAGGAAATCGAGAGCCTTCCCGGCGGAGGTGGGTTTGGTACGGGCTTTGGCTTTAAGGAAGCCAAGGCTGAGGGGGATGAGGCTGACAGAAATGAGCAGCGAGGCGAGAAGCGAGAAAGTCATCGCCAGGGCGAAGGGGATGAAGAACAACCCGGCGAGTCCGCCGACGAAGAGCAGCGGCGCGAAAGATGAGACCGTGGTGAGAGTGCCCGTAACATCGGGACCGGCGATGTCTTTCAGACCGCGGACGACGCCGGGCCAGCGCTCATCGCCCTGCTCCCAGCGGTGGTAGATGCTTTCAAGGACGATGATGCCGTCATCGCAGAGCAGGCCGACGGCGACAGTAAGCGCGCCGAGGGTCGTGAGGTTGAGGCTCTGGCCCGCGGCGTAGAGGCCCGCGATCCCAAGCAGCAGCGAGAGCGGGATGCTGAGGACAAGGATCCAGATACCACGGCCAGCGCCGAGAACCCAGAGCAGCACGCCGATAGCAAGGACGCCTCCGATGAGGAGATTCCGGCCCAGGTCGGCGCCGACACTGTGCACGAGATGGCCCTGGCTATAGATGCTGACCCAGCGGACACCGGGCGGAAGCTGCTTGAGGGTCGCGGCGAGGGTGCGGCGAACGCTCTCGTTGACGGGGATAGTGGATGCATCGGGCTGTTTGAAGACGACGAGCGCGACGCTGGGGCGGCGGTCGAGCAAGGCCGCGTCGAGAGTGGGCACGGCAGCGCGGACCACGTGCGCCAGGTCATGAAGCGGGATGGGGCCGTTGGCGGATGGGACGGGGATCTGCTCGATATCGGCAACGTGGGTGGGAAGATCGCGGACTTCGATGAAGACATCCTGATGGCCGGCGGTGATGTAGCCGCCGGGATTGATGAGGACTTGCTGCTGGATAGCGGAGAGTAGCGCCGTAACCGGGACGCCATAGCGATACATGGCGGCAAGGTCAGGCTGCACCCAGAGTGCTTCCTGGCCAGCACCGTAAACTTCCACCTGATAGACGCCGGGCAGGGCACGCAACGCGGGCACGACATTGGCCATGACGGCGCGCTGAGCGTCGGCGGGGGCAACGGAAACGGGGAGTTGGAGGCTGTAATCGGCAACTTCATCGATGGCGTCGCCCATGATCTCAGAGACGGGATGCACGTTGGCGGGCATCTCGGCGCGTGCGCGGTCAATAGCGCTGTTAACGGCCATCAGGTCCTGCTGGCTGTTGGTTCCTTCGCGGAAGCGGATGTCGGTTTCAACCACGCCGTTGCCCATGCTGGAGCGCACATCGACAAGGTTGGGCAGCGCCATGATTTCGCCTTCCAGCGGCCAGCTGATTTCTGTTTCAAGCTCGCTGGCGGTGGCGCCGGGCTGGTGGGTAATGACGCTGATCATGGGAAAGTTGAAGCGCGGCAGCACCTCGACAGGAATCTTCCAGTAGGCGTAGGCACCGTAGGCGATGAGGGCACCGTAGATGAGGGCCCAGAAGATCGGCTGCAAAAAGAGGCGGCGAATGGAATTCTGTTCAGTCATCAGCATCAGTCGGGAATCTCGAACTGCTCGGTTCTGCTTGCGTGGAAGAGAAGATAGGCGTTATTCACGATGACCTGCGTGCCAGGGGCGAGGCCGCTTTCGATAAAGGTGTTCCAGCCATGCGTGGGGCCGGGCACGACCTGCTGAGGGTGATTGCCTTTCGCTGTGTGAATCATGACCCACCATTTGCCCTGATTGAGAACAAGCGCTCGCGTGGGTACCGCAACAAGATTTTGCCGGGGCAAATCGAGCGTGACGGTGCCGGCCTCGCCGTTGAGCCAGGAGACGCCGGGTTGCGCGGGACAGAGAGAGACGGATTCGCCGCCGCCGATCGCGAGCATTCCGGGAATGGAGCAGACGCGAACACCGATGGGCGAGCCGCCATCCGATGGCGTGAATCGGCCGGCCAAGCCGGCGTGGATGAAGGTGAGGGCGGAGCCGTAGTAATCGGCGCGCAACCAGAGACCTGCGGCAGGCTGCAAGGTAACAACGGGCTGGCCGGCGCTGACGAGTTGACCATTAGCGCTGTTGACAGCGAGGACAAGTCCGCTGGTTGGGGCGGTGAGCGTCATCATTTGCCGGGCGGCATTGAGCCGCGATTGCGCGTTGTCGAAGCTCGACTGCGCCTGGGCCTCGGCGCTCTCAGCCTGATGCACGGCCTGGCGCGTGGTGAGGTGCGACGGCAACTGCTCGCGCTGGATGGCGAGCGTTTTTTGCGCGGCATCGAGAGCGGAGCGGGCGCTGTGAACATCAGCCTCGCTCTGCATGAGCAGCGTGCGCATGGTGGGGCCGCTAAGGGTGGCCAGCGGCTGGCCGGCGCGGACGTGAGTGCCGGGCACGACCCGGAGCCCTTCAACCACGCCGGCTTCAGCGGCTTCAACGGGAACAAGTTGGATGGGCTCGACCCGGCCGTAGGCAACAAGATGAGGGGTGATGGCATGAAGCTGGGCGGCGACTGCGTTGGCATCCGAGGCCTGCCCGAAGACGGACGCGGCGAAGGACAAAACCGCGGCAGCGGAAACGGCAGCAGCGAACGGGCGCAGAGGCGCGCCGCGCCAAAGGGGAAAGCAACAGATTTTCATAACAACTCCCGCTGGTCGTAGTTCGAGGAAGAGAGATCATTGACCGCGTAGCCTCAAACCTGACTGTTCCCTTCCCGGGTTCTCCGCCGCGGCGGACGAACCTGGGGCGCCGATGATGGCGCCGGGATTAGTTTTGGCGTCGGAACGGGCGGTCAGAGATCAGGCGCACAATTGCATGCGCGCACACGAACAGTGACGAGAAAGAACGGGAGTCTAGATGCGGAGAGTGGTGAAGGCCCAGGGAGGCGAGAAGAGGAGCAGCAGGTATTCCGTCGCGCGGCCAGCGAACTGAACCGGAGCGAGCATCTTAAGCACTCGCGGAGCGAGGAACGATGCCAGCCATTCGAGCAGAAGAACCGCTGCCCAAGCGACAGCGACGCACATGCCGAAGCCTACGGCCACCATGGCAACCGTGGTCTCTGTATTATGACCGACAACGGGGATTTCAGGCGTCTTGTCCCAGTGATCGAAGGTATCGAACAGGGGAGGCAGCGCCATCAGGAGAATGACGATTGCCGCGAAGATACCGAGGAGACGCCGCTTCACCCTTTCATCCTATCACGGGCATATTTCTGAAAAGTAGCCGAGTGCCCCGGACCTCGTCCGCCGTAGACGATCAGACATGGGAAGGCGCAGCTCAAGATACAATCACGCGGTCAGGGAACTACCCTTGGTCAGCACCGTCGTCGAACATCTCTTCGTAAAGCTGGCGGACCTGTTCCCGGGCCACATTCAGCGCCCTGCGTCCGGCAGCGGTCGCCGCATACGTCTTGCGTCTCCTCCCCTCCACGAACTGCGCGCTGGCTCGCAACCATCCGCGCTTTTCCATTCCATGCAGAAGCGGATAGATCGTCCCAGGGCCGAGACGATATCCGTGACGGCCCAACTCCTCAATGATGCCGAGGCCAAAGATGGGCCCTTCAGCCGCATGATGCAACACATGCAGCCGAACCAATCCTATATAGAGTTCCTGATTCCGCCCTCGTGTGGATGGCTTTTGCATCAAGGCATTCTCTCGACTGCCAATCGAAATCGACCTTCCGCGCTGGACCGGCAATTTGGACATTGGCTCTGCAAACCCGCAGTCGCACAAGCGGCTTAACCCATTCTAAAGTGCCCTGCGTGGAGCTTTGCATCCGTGCCAGGAACCTGAATCGCCAAAGCTCCTCAAAAGAGATCGCCCACCGGTGGAAACATCAGCAGCAGGCTCAAGGCGAGCAGAACCAGCGCGACGGTGCTGATGCGCGTGAGCGGGACAGTCCGCTTGCTCCAACTCCGGTCGAAGATCACCCACGCGGCGAGCCAGATAATAATGGCCAATGTCGTGACGCCGGAGAGCGGCCCGGTGGGCTTGTAAAAGATCATCGATTTGCCGAAGGCCGGAATCTTGTCGCCGGCGATCGCAAAGACCGCAAGCACGAACGAGCCAATACCCGCCGCGAGAATGGCCGCAGCACCTGAACCGTTCGGCACAACTGATGGGGAAGTTTCACGAGCGCTCATGGTTCTTCTCCGCTACCTTTCGTTGACCACATGAATGATTGAGCCGCCCTTGACGGGCGCATGATCGTCAATCTCCGCGCCAAAGAAGCAGGCGATTCCGGCGGCCAGAAACGAGACCACCACAAAACACAGCACCGCGTTGCGCAGTTGCCGGTAATGCTTGAGAGCGCCGCCGTACTTGCTTGCTACGCCCGCCGCCATCGTGATCGAAATCGGCGCCAGCCAAGCAACATGCTCTTTCCATTCCATGCCGATTGAGTGCCATGCGCTGGTCGCCGGATTCGACTTGAGCAGTAATTGCGGGAAACCGGCAAGATTGGCAGTTCCCGCCGGAGCAAGAGCGCGATACCACGGATAAACGATGTAAGCGCCGGTGAGCACCGAAAGCCACGCCAGCACAGCCATCGCATTGAGATAAATCTTCAGGAACCTTTCCTCCCGTTCTGTAACCGGAATCCCGGCGTCCGGCGCATAGCGGCGCCATAACTCCACAATGATCCAGGAACAGGCCAGTAGATAAAGCCCGCCGAATCCCATGCCGTGAATCAGCGTCCAGATGGCGCGTGTAGATATCTCCATAGATTCAATCCTCCATTACCGACAAACGATTTCAAGCCAGATGAAGCGCTGCCCCAAGATCCCTTCAAACTTTTAAAAGGTATACATAATGCGGGTAAGCGCGAGGACCGTGTTCGGCGTCGACATGCCGCCGGGGTGCAGCCAGTATTCCACATCCGGCTGCACGGTCAAGCCTTTCCACGCCGCAATCTGATAATAGGCTTCGATTTCGTTCTCGAAACCATGGGTGAAATTGGTCTGCGCGGTCAGCAAGCTGTCACTGAAAGCCAGTCCAATCTCGTCGTGCGGGCGCGAACTCATGGGCCCGGTCCACACCACGCCCGCGCCGTAGTGACGCCGCACTGCCGCAACTGCCGGCGGTCCTGTGCCGAACTGAAAGAACGTCCCCAGCCCGCGGTCAGACGAACCCCTCGGCTGCCACCACTTCTGACTGGCGACCGCGTATTCGCCAGAGGCATCATGCGTGATGCCGCCCGCGAAGCGCCGGAACCTGCCTGTATCACGCCATGCGCCCACTTGTACCTTATAAGTTCGCCCGCGCCATGCGCTCTGCCAGCCCTCTTCAGTCACGTACAAATCGCCACCCGGATCATACGACAACTCCGTAGCGTGGTCGTTCCACATTCCACCCGAAAGCGATAGCCCCTTCACCGGATACACAAATACATCGCCCCCAAAAGCGCCTTTGGGAAAGGTCGGCAGAACGAAGGTGCTGATCGATGCATCAGACGAAAAATTGAGCGAGACAAAGTTCTGTCCGTAGGGAACCGTAAAATACTGGTCATCCACATACATCACCCCGACGCGTGCCTGCACCTTCCCGCTCAGCAGGTCCTGCTGGAACCAGGCGCGGTCCACCGAGGTCTGCTGGTAGGCATCCATGTTGTCGGGATCCTGGAGCGCGGGCATCTGGCGCCTCAGGATACTGGGGCCATTGTGGCTTTGCACGTCGATCATGAAGGTTCCACCGGGCCAGCCCAGAAGCTGCTTCGTGTCGACAGTCGTTGTCACGTCCAGTAAGTCCTGGCCGTCGAAGCCAATAGCGTTGGGCTGGCCACCGGCAGCGACTGTCGAGCCATCCAGTTGCAGCCAGCCGCTGAAAGTGATGCCGTGCTTCTCCAGCGTCGACTTCGCGTTCAGGATCGGATTTTTGGGACGACTCCCGCGCTCATCGCTTCGTCCTGGTGCCGTGGCTGCGGGTGGCAACGCCTGAGATTGCAGTCCCGGAAGCGCCAGAGCAAGGAACACGACCAGCATCAGCCCCATTCCGTGGGCCAAGAGTCCCACCACTCATTTCCTTTGCGTGCTATTGGGGATAGACGGGCAAGAAATTACCCCCTGCCATCGAGTTTCGATATTGGCACAATGCATTGCAGACCGTCAAGCGTTATCGAAAGTCGATATTTTAAAAGCACCTCGCCCACAGACGTAAGGATTTTCCAGGGGAAAGTCGGCGCCAATTCCCGTGATCGAAAGATTCGCTGAGTACGCAAATAGCGCCTGAGTGCGGGCCAAGACATTGCTGCAGCGAATGGGATATCGATATCCGGCAACAGCCTGTGCTATCGCGAAGTTACGGCTTCGGCAATGCGTTTGACAGGCTGATGTCGATCAGCCGCCCGAGTCATTGACCGTCGCTGTGTTGCCTCAGGAATAGGCTTTTCACGGCCAGATTCGTTACTCTTGAAGAGAAGGCGTTTCATTTTCTTGATCGCAATTTACAGCGCCTTAACGGACCCTGATGAAACCCCGCGTCTCCGATCTCACCGCCATCTCCTTTGCCGTTGCCGGCTTCACCTTCTGGGTGCTGGGCGACAGCTCCATCAAGTGGATCGGCCAGTACGGGCTGCCGCCTCAGGAGGTGGTTGCTTTCATGGGCTTCTTCATGGCCATCACCCTTGCCCTGCAGGCCCTGGTGCGCGGCAACCTCCCCAATCTCCGCCCGCGCTCCGTCGTCCGGCAGTCCCTGCGCGCGCTGCTCGACATGACCAACAACATCTGCGTCGTTATCGCATTGCGCCACCTCTCGCTCACGCTCTTCTACATCCTCGTCTTCACTTCGCCGGTGGTCATCGCCGTCCTCTCCTCGCTCTTCCTCCGCGAGCGCATCACCGCGAAAAAGGCCGTGGCCCTCCTTATCGGCTTTGGCGGCGTGGTCATTGCCGTCGCGCCCTGGTCCCACACCCAGCACATCGATCTCATCGGCCTTGCCAGTTGCCTCGTCTGCGTCGCCTGCTTCTCCGTCAATATGGTCTGGTCACGCGTCCTCACACGCACGGAACCGCCGGAAAGCCTCGCCTTCTGTTCTGGGGTGGTCACGGCCATTGTCGGCATGGCGCTCACAAGTTTCAACGCTCACCCGCTCACGCCTACGCTTTCT
>JAJZVZ010000280.1 GCA_021846945.1 Acidobacteriota bacterium
CTACGTCCCTGCTGTCTTCTCTGCAATAACGCGGCTGACAAAGTCTCCGGGAATGGAGCAGATCTCAGCCCGGCGGGAGAATGCCGGTAGCGCTGTGTTTGCGGTTGCGGAAAGGAACAACTGATGCTGTGCACAACCTGAAGAAATCTCCGCGAACTCGGGGTTCCTGACAGTTGCTCTGTCCGGGCAGCGCTTCCGCTTCCATCGCAAGGGTATCCGGACACCGAGGCCATGTATCCAGCAGGAGATTGACGGAATGAGCCATCACCGAATCAAGCCGAAATCCGCTAACGATTCCCTACGCAGGGACTGGCGACTGTTGTTGCCCGTATTGGTGATCCTCGCCATACCGCTTTCGCTTACGGCCCTGGTCATGGTGAAACTGCTCTGGACCGATCATCCTCAGAAGCTCGTCGCGGGCGACGATCTGCACCTGGAGACCGACAAGCTGCGCCCCAATCGGCTGCATCTGTTCGAAACGGAGGTTTCCGGACACAGCGTGCGGTTCGTCGTCGAGCGAACACAGAGCCAGGATGTCCATGTCGCAGTCGCAGCCTGCCGGTTCTGCTACCGCGAACGGCGCTCGAACCGTGTGCAGGATGGCGCGGTTATGTGCGGTCGCTGCAGGAGTTCCATGGATTTCGAGGCCTCCAAAGCTACGGACCACGCGAACAGCTGCAATCTTGTCGAGATTCCACACCGGCAAACCCAGCAAACTCTCACCGTCATGGCGCGCGACATCGCACAGACGGTCACGAAACTGGCTCAGCAGTGATAGAGAACGAAGGATTCCCATGTACGTGAAGTCTTGTCAACCACTGAACCGTATCGCGCAACTCCATCAACCTCAAGGAGAATCAAATGAAGAAGAATCTCATACTCGCTCTCGCTGTCCTCGCGATCGTAATCTTCCCCGCTTTTTCGCGGGTCTATGCGTCTCAGCCTTTCGAAGGAGTGATTAGCGACTCCATGTGCGGCAGAAAGCACATGGCAACCGGCAAGACACCCGCACAATGTGTCAAGGAATGTATCCGAAACAACTCCCACTACGTGCTCGTCACAAAGGACAAGATCTACAACCTGACTGGGAAGCCGCAGGCAGTCGCTCCCCTTGCCGGCAAGCACGTGCGAATTGAGGGCGCGCTCGATAGAGACACGGTGACGGTCGAAGCGGTCCAGGAGATCAAGCCAGAGATGCCAGCCAACATGCCCATGTAAGGCCGTGCGCGAGATGATCTCACGTCAATCGACGTGTGACTGTTGTCACTGACCATGGATGAGCGTCTCAAAGAGGAGGGCCGGTTAACATGAGGTGCTTTGTCAAATTCGTTGCCAGCCTGGTGATCGCGATCATTGCCATTGCACCTGCGCTGCCCGCGACTCCCTGCGGTCAGCCTGCACAATCCATGGCTTGCTGCGGCCCCCATTGCCCGATGATTCTGCGGGCAATGGCAACACCGGTGGGCAGCCGCTCCAGCAGAGCCGTTGCCCGCACAGCCTGCTGCACTCGTTCTCCGCGCCCTATGAGTTCGGCCATTCTTGTTACCGGGCCACAGAATTCGCTGGACCCATCAGTTGTGCACGTGATCCCGGCCGAAGCTATCCTTCCGTTTTTCCGGGTCGCGACGCGCGGTTCGCATCTGCCCGGCCGCAACTGTACCCGACGGTTGCAGACCGTTCTCTGTACCTTCCTCATCTGAGTTTCTGTCTACGACAGTATCCCCGTGGCCACACGGAACCGTGCTGATCCCGCATCTGGCGTGCGGGAAAGCCAAAGCGGCTCCACGGGCTTTCTCTGCCAGTTCCAGATAAGAAGCGGGCGCCGCCGTTGGCGTTCACCGGCTATGCCCGTGGACGCTGCGGCCGGCGTTCGGCAGATGACGTTCGGACAGAAAAAGGATCAGGTTATGAGATTCAGAAGGCATCTTGGCATCGCTTTCGGGGCAGTCGTGTGGCTGCTCCTTACCGCTGCGCCGCGCAACGCTTTCGCCGTGCCGCAGTACGCGCGGAGATATCACTTGAAGTGCTATGCCTGCCACACCATTCCACCCGTGTTGAATGAGCAGGGGTATATGTTTCAGCGGCTGGGACACCATCTTCCCGCGTCTCTCGATCCCAACAGTGAGATCGAGCGGATTATCGATCTGGTGCGGAAAGAACCTGAATGGAGGCTCACCAATAACGCCTCCATGGCAGTTTCCGATTTCAACTTTTCCGCGCAGCGGTCGACGGTTCAGGGACAGGCCCCGTCATCCACTTCAGCCATTCAGGTCGGATCCTGGAATGCTTATTTCGGAGGCTGGATCCCGAATACTCAGTTCTTCTACTACTCCGAATTTGACATCGTCACCAATGGGCAGACCAATCCGAATATGCCCAACGCCCACATCGGGTATGTCGGTGGCAATGCAAAAAGCAGCTGGTATGCAACTGTGGGGCGGGAGCACCTCCAAGTAACTGACGGAACTCGTGCCGCAGAGGTATATAGCCTGCTTCCCAGTGCACCGCTGATCTTCGAGAACCAGGGGCCGACAAATTTTGTGCTTGACCAGTCCCCCGTCGCCGCCGAAGCCGGATACACGTGGGCCTCGTCGAGATACAGGGACATCTTCGGAGTCAACGTCAAAGTGACGAACGGTGATCACGCAGACGGCAGCGAAATCCTCACGTCCGACTCGAGTAAAAACAGCAAAGATGTCTGGGCTGACGCCGACTGGTGGTATGCGCCGGAAAGCGGCATTAGTTTCGTCACCTATCAGGGCCAGAAGAACCAGATTCAGAACTCCGGCCTAGCCAACCAATTCACTTATTACGGGCGCATCCGGCGCGAAGGCGCCTTTGCCAACTACATGATCGGCAGGGACAAGGTAGACGTGCTGGCCGGATACCTGCACGGCAACGACGATTGGGAAGATCCCGTCACCGGCGCTCCCGGCAGCTATCTTTCCAACGGATACTTCGCCGAGATCAATTACTACATTCTGCGTGGATTTGCGTTGGCTGGACGATACGACCGGCTACGCCAAGATGTGACCAGCGGAATTCACCCCACCAATCTGGAGCAGTGGCAGACGGGCGTCGAGAAGGCATTGACTCCTGAAGGAAATATTGTGGGGCGTCTGGCCGTTGGGAACTTCCATGGCATCGACCCAGTAGCGTTCACCTACAGCGCCAATCGAACCTATGAGGCGGATATTCAGTTCAACTTCTAACGGCAAAGACGAGGAATCGGCAATGAAGCAACATTGGTTCTTATCGAGTTTAGCTCTTGCGGCATTGGCTGTCGTGTCGGTCTTTGCCGCGCAGGCCGCTCCGCCATGGCATCACGGCGCAGCAAAATCAACTCTCAACGTCAGTACCTATCCTCCCAACATCCAGCATGGCTTCCGCGTGTTCGCCGGCAAATGCTCAGAATGCCATGCGCTTTCTCTGAGCCTGAACGTGTCGCGTTCCGAAGCGGGCTGGACGCAGGAAGTACGCCGCATGCAGGATATGGCAAGCTCGCACATCGATGATCGCGAGGCCGGCGAAATTGCAAAGTTTCTGGCTTACTACGATACGCATCAACCCGACGAACAGAATGGCGCGGACAGTGCAGCCGGCGTGCCTTCGGGCCGGGATCTGTTCGACAAACTCAGCTGCTCGGCCTGTCACTCGATTGCCGGTGCGGGAAACACCAGCTTTCCGCTGGATGGGATCGGAAGCCGGAGAACGGCCAGCGAGTTGAAGAAGCAGATTCTCTCTCCGGTAGCTGGCAGTGCGATGCCAGCTACAACAGCTTCCCAAACCGAAATCGACAGCCTGATCTCATATCTGGTTACCCTGAAGAGCCGGTGAGGTGACGGCAGCCCGAGAAAAATGATCGTCAACATAGCCATTGCCTTACAGGAGGAGGGCCGAGTGCGCTCGGCTCTCCTCGATCGGAGCAGGTTCATGAGTGCCTCATATGCGCCACATCATGCCTGAAATGCGGCAGAGACACACGATACTTCTTCTGGGATTGGGCCATTTTCCTGGCCTTACCTCATTGTTCGTATGGTACTGCGTTTGCTCTACAGGAGATGCACGCCTGCGCCACGCAGAAATTCTGTCATCCAAAGGGGAACCTCGATGAAGCCCGCGAAGCATATTCAGTCCTCATTCTTTCCGGCCAACTGGTGGAATGAGCGGGAAATGGAACAATGGCGAGCCCGGCCGGCGATAGGTCGAGCGGCCAGAGCGAAGCGCCGATGTATAGGCATCACTGGCAAGGCGGTAGGCAACTCGCTCGCGAGGAGACAACAGCCGGTGCGCATCGTTGCCGTTTCCGCAGAGCCGTTTTGTGGCGGAGAAGAGTTTGCCAGATCTCTTGCTGCCAGGCTCGGATGGCAATGCGTAGACTCCGCAGTGCTGATCGGGCGGGCGGTGGCTCGCGGTGGCAACCGAATGCAATTGCTGGCGGCGCTTGAAGGCGTCCATCTGCGCGAACGTGAGCGGCGAGCACAGATTCTGCTTCTTCAAGCAACACTCGGCCAATTGATCGAGAAGGGAAATGTGGTCTGTTACGGCATTGCTGCGGACCTTCTGAACCTGCAGGCAGGGGAGGTCCAGCGCATTACCGTCGCTGTGCCATACCGGTGTCGAAGAGCATCAGTCGAAAAGCACATGAATCTGTATGGCGCGGAGGCCAGAGCATTTCTCAATGAACACGACCGGGCCCGCCGCCGCT
>JAJZVZ010000281.1 GCA_021846945.1 Acidobacteriota bacterium
CTACAACGCGGATGATCGGGAGTCGGCGTCCGTGGCGCATATCTACGGCAGGAAGTTTGTTGCCGCCGAGTCCATGACCGCGGCCGCGGCTCCCTGGGCATGGTCGCCTGCCACGCTGAAGCCAACGGCAGATCAGGAGTTCCTGAACGGGATCACCCGTTTCTTTATTCACGAGTCGGCGCATCAGCCGCTGGTGAACAGGAAGCCAGGGCTTACGCTGGGGCCTTTCGGCCAATGGTTCAACCGCAATGAGACCTGGGCGGATGAGGCCGGTCCTTGGGTGAGTTATCTTGCTCGCAACAGTTACATGCTGCAGCAGGGACGCTTCGCCGCGGATGTTGTCTACTTCTACGGCGAAGATTCCAATCTGACCGCCATCTACAACCAAAAGTCGCCTGATCTACCGGAGGGCTATGGCTTTGATTATGTCGATGCCGACGCGCTCATGCATGTTCTCAAGGTGGACGCAGAAGGCCGCATTACGACGCCGGGCGGCACGTCCTATCGCATCCTTGGTCTGGGCTCTTACAGCCGCCATATGTCCTTGCCGGTGCTTCGTGCGATTCACCAACTTGTGATGGACGGCGCTACTGTTGCCGGCTCCATGCCGACGGACGACCCAAGCCTTGCCGACAGCCAGAGGGATTTCCATTCGCTGGCCAATGAACTCTTTGGTGACGGTATAGGCGCGCATCATGTAGGAAAGGGGGTCGTCTATGTAGGCCAGACCGTTGCGGAGGCGCTCGAGTCCATGCATGTGGCTCCGGACTTCAGTTACTCCTCGCAGGACGGCGCTGAGGAGAACCTGAAGTTTGTTCATCGCAAGCTGGCTGAGGGCGATCTCTACTTCGTCGATAACCGCAGCGGCCATCCAGCCAATGTCATGGCTACATTTCGTGTCTCAGGCCACGCAGCGCAGTTTTGGTACGCAGAGACTGGGAAGATTGCGCCCGCGTCCTACTCAATCGCAGATGGGCATACCAATGTGCCGATGCAGCTTGGACCGTGGGGCGCCGTATTTGTGGTCTTCCGCAAGCCGGCGACAAAGAACTCCTTCACGCTTCCGGCGGAGACAGAGACCACGCTGGCCACACTGCACGGACCGTGGAAGGTGGAGTTCCAACCGGGGCGCGGAGCTCCTGCTTCCATATCGATGGAGAAGCTTATCGACTGGAGCAAGAGCGAAAACGTAGGAGTGAAGTACTTCTCCGGTGCTGGAACCTATACCAAAGTTATCCAGGCTCCGCCAGCGTGGTTCCGGAAGGGTGCGGAGATATGGCTGGACCTGGGTGACGTCAAGAACCTTGCCGTGGTTACCGTGAATGGCAAGGATGTGGGAGAGACATGGCATTCTCCCTATCGCGTGGACGTTACAAAAGCCCTGAAGCCGGGTGCGAACCAGATCGAGATCAAGGTCGTGAACGCTTGGGTAAACCGGCTGATCGGCGATCAACAGCCCGGCGCCACGAAGTACACATTTACGGACATCAAGCCGTATCAGGCGGACTCGCCACTGTTGCCCTCCGGGCTGATCGGTCCGGTAACGGTCCTTCGTGAGCAGAGGCAATGAGGGTTCTTATCAGGGAGGTAGAATCGGCTGGTATGCGATCGGTCCAGACCCTCGCTTCCTGAAAGGTGCTTTGTGTGAAACTTACTATGCGGCAGGTTGACGAGCAATTGCCCAATCGGCCCCACCGGTACTGCCCACACGGGCCGCCAATCGACGCCGATAGCTTCCATCGACGCATGAGTGACCCCTTGCTCCCGCAACCAGTCAACCAGCAGCCAAAGATTCGCGGTGAAACCTTCGAACACCCGGACCTCTTGCCGCTTCCTGCCGCTTGGTTCACAAAAACTCACGCCTGAGCTCACCGTCTTCTGGTGTACGCCCAGTCCGGCACAGCGTGCAATAATAACTCGCATGGCGCTACCTCAGGGCTGCTCTCGATGTAGCTTTCTCGTCTGAGAGTCTCCTTTGCGCGTGCGCTGCTTGGCAGCGGCGACAATTCCTTGTTCCTCCAGGTTTCCAGGCCAGACTCATGTGCGGGCTCGTTAGCCCCAATGCGTGGAGCGGCCTTCGGTCCGGACGCAGCTCAGATCCGACCTGCTTCCGGCGCCGCTTCGTTTTCATCCCTCCTAGTGACCGCACCGGTCGTGAACGACTCATCCTTGCTCACTGCGCCAGGCGGATCTTTACCAAGAGGCGAATATCGCGTGACGAAGAGCCAGCCTGAAAGAGATAAACTCCCGGATCTACCTTGAACCCATGGGAAATTACATCCCAATAGCCAAGGCTGGCCCTATCAACCGCCATTTTTACGGTGCGAGTCTCCCCGGCTGAGAGATGCACCCGGGCGAATGCGCGCAGTTCGTGGACTGGCCGTGGCACGGTAGCGTGTGGAGGGCAAACATATAACTGCACAATTTCATCGCCTCCGCGAGTCGAGGTATTCGTTACTTGGAGAGATACGAGTAATTGTTGCCCCTCCTGCACCACTCGAAGGTTGTTGTAGCGATAAGAGGAGTAACTGAGCCCATACCCAAATGGAAACTGCGGCTTTACTCCACGCGTATCGTAATAGCGATAACCGACGAAGACACCCTCATTATAATTGACATTATCAAGATCTTGAGTCCCGATGGCCCGCGAGGGCGCATCTCCAAGCCGCATTGGCCAACTGAACGTCAGTTTGCCCGATGGATTCACCTCGCCCAGCAGTGCTTCCGCGATCGCTGTACCACCCTCCATTCCGGGGTAGAAGGCGTCGAGGACCGCGGGCACGCTACCTAGCCATCCCATGGTAAACGGAGATCCGTGGATAAGCACCACAACTGTTCTTGGATTGTAGGCGCGCAGCCGCTCTATGATCGCCTGTTGCGCGGGAGGGAAATCCATGTTTTGCCGGTCCTGCCCTTCCGTATCCAGACCATGGTCCCACCCGCCCACGAAAATGACGGCGTCGGCTGCCCGCAATTTCGCGGCAACAGCGTTCAGTACATTGTCCGCCTGATCGTTTCCTGCCGGGCGCGCCCATTCCAGATGCAATGATGAGTCGCCACTGTAAGACTGGTAGCTCAACTGCACCTTATATTCGTGGCCGGCCTTTAGGTACATCGTCGCGGTTGCTCTTTGTACCTCGCCATGCCCGGTAATGTCAATCAGCGGCAATCCCTCCACACGCAAGCGAGCCTGGTCCTCCGCCGACAAGCGGAACGTGTAATAGCCGGTTTGCTTAGGAACCAGTCTGCCCGTGTACTCCGCGTGAAAATTTACCGGATTAATCTTGGCCGGATCCGGCGAACGCATCTCCCACGCGAAATCAATCTTGGGATCGACGCGCTCCACCGCAGGCACGGCATCGCCGTCGTTGTAATATTTTGCGGCCAGCCCTTGCTCGTTGCCTATGGGTTGCCAATAGCCCTGGCTGATGGGCTCAAAGGTTCCAGCTTCCGGTAGGTCGAGATACTCAACCTCGGCCTTGCCGGCAAGCGCATCTTGGATTCCTTCGAGCGGCGTAACCTCAAAAGGAGGCTCAACGCCGGAACTCCCTCCCATCCCTCCCCGGCACTGGCGGCGCGTTGCATTTGGTCCAAGTACAACCACATGTCGTAGCTTGCTCATATCCAGCGGCAGGAGATTTCCCTCGTTCTTTAGCAAGACAAGACTTTCTTCCGCGGCGCGAAGCGCTGTCGCACGCGATTCGGGAGTGTTTGCCGCTCCACCGGTGTGAGGGTCGACTCCGTTCAACAGTCCCACGAAATTCATCACCCGTAAAATGCGCCGCACCTTGTCATCGACAACAGATTGCGGTACCAGGCCCTTCTCAACAGCCTCCATTAATGGCTTGCCGAAAGGCGTGGTGTTCCAGTCTCCCCACGGCATGCCGGCATCCAGGCCCGCAAGCGCGCCGGCCACCGTGTTTCGCGCCTGGTTTCCGTCGCTACGAACCAATCCCTGGAAGCCCCATCCTTGCTTCAGAATGGTTTCGATCAAGAATTTGTTGTTGGCGGCGTATTGCCCGTTAACTCCATTTGCAGCCGTCATCACGGCCCAGACGCCGCCTTGCTGCACGGCAGCCTTGAATGCGGGAAGATAAATCTCGTGCAGCGTGCGTTCATCGATGTTGGACATGTACCAATTGCGGTTCTCTTCGCGGTTATTAGCGACGAAGTGTTTCACGCACGCAGCTACCCGCCGGCTCTGGATTCCCTTGATGATGGCCGTCCCGAGTTGTCCGCTTAAGTAGGGATCCTCAGACAGATACTCGAAAAATCTACCATCCAGCGGGTCACGATCGATATTTACCGCGGGCGCGCCGAGTATCGTTACGCCGGCGGCGCGTGCTTCTTTGCCCATGATCACGCCAACTTTTTCGAACAGATCCGCGTCCCAACTCGCCGCCATCCCGACCCCCGAGGGGAAAGAGGTATCCTTGGCCGCTGTTACGCCGCGTGGCCCATCGCTTCCTCTCATTGCCGGAATTCCCAAACGCGCCACGCCGGGGAATTGAATAATCCCCGGTTGTGTCCCGCCAAAGCACATCCGGACCTTCTCCTCGATTGTCATCTTGTGGATCAGGTCGTTGATTCGCGCTTCAGCGGTTGGCGACGTCCGGGCGGGCTCAGACACCGGCGAATTCTGCGCGGAGGCCGAAAACGCGGTCGCCAAGATAGCTGATAGCACAAGCGCGC
>JAJZVZ010000063.1 GCA_021846945.1 Acidobacteriota bacterium
AGCTTCAGCAGCAGCCGCGCACGCCTTCCGACGGATTCTGGCACAAGCAGCGCTATCCAAACCAGATGTGGCTCGACGGGCTGTACATGGCGGAACCTTTCTATGCTGAATACGCCTCAGAGTTCCGCCATCCTGAAGCATTCAGCAACATCACACGACAGTTTGTGTTGATGTACGAACACGCGCATGATCCAAAGACCGGCTTGCTCTACCACGGCTGGGATGAGTCAAAGAAGGAGCGTTGGGCGAACCGGGTTACCGGCGATTCCTCGCAGTTCTGGGCCAGAGGCATGGGCTGGTACATGATGGCGCTGGTCGATACGCTGCCTTACTACCCTCCCGGAGACCCTGGACGGAAGGAGCTACTTACTCAATTTCAGCAGTTGGCATCCGCAGTAGCGCGTTATCAGGAGGCGCGCAGCGGGCTCTGGTATCAGGTGCTCGATAAAGCCGGCGAAAAGGGCAACTACCTGGAGTCGTCGGCTGCCTGCATGTTTGTCTACGCCTTGGCCAAGGGTGTGCGCCTTGGCTATCTTCCGCGAAGCTATCTTGCCAATGCGAAACGTGGATATGCGGGCATTCTCAGCCATTTCGTAAGGAGTGGCCCCGGAAATGAAGTGTCGCTGAGTGGAACGGTGAAGAGCGCGGGGCTTGGCGGCGACCCTTACCGCGACGGGAGTTATGCATATTACATCGGCGAGAGAACGGTGACCAATGATCCGAAGGGAGTGGGTGTGTTTCTGCTGGCGAGCACGGAGATGGAGAGCGTCGGCCATGGCGGGCACTGAACTGAATCAAGAGGCGCTAAACAGAAGCGCAGCTCGCACGGAAAGACAGTTACCGCACGATGGCACAGAACGAGAGCTAGGCCTGGCTCAAAGGATCGGATCCTGACGCTCGATTGCCGTAAGACGATCACGCCTCGCTTCACATCGGGTCCGCATGTCGGAATATTTCAAGGGCCACGATGCGATTCTTCCATCAGATGAGATCACAAGCAGAGCCGTTTTTTCTATGGATTGGTTGGTGAGATGTGGAAATACTCGCTCTTCAGCAGCATGGAATACGAATTTTCATCTTCGTATCCGGGAACAAAAGACCGAGCTGAACCGTCCTAGAAGACAGCAATCTTCAACGCAATTTCACCGCAACTCGCAGATTCTTATTGTCTAATTTTGGCAATAATCGCGCTGACGCACATGCGCGGGTTATTGCTGGCACAGTGCCCGAATCAGGAATCGGCGCACCTAACCGGAGCATCGTCTGACCCAGGAAGAGGGCTAGGTGAATGAAGCGGTTCGGGGTGGTGCTATTTTTGGTTCTCGGCCTTGTTGATTGCAGAGGCGTTTTCGCAGTCTGTAACTGTCCATGCTCGTTCTTGCTTTTCGATCACAAGCGCCCAGCAATCCCGTTCGTGGATAGTTTCTATCCCGTTGTTGTAGGAAAAGATCACATTAGCAGTAATCGACTGCGTGGAAACCCAATCCCAGTTTGGAGGGTTTGGCGCACCTACGGGGACAATGAAAGCGAATTCGTCCCCTTTTACGACCGCAGCTCGCGTGAGTGTGCGACTAACCAATTGGACCTGCTTGCCCTGCTCATCTCTTGCAAACGACAGGTTCGCACTGATTTCCGTAGCTGGAGCGCTTCCTTGATTGCGGCATTCTACTACGAATCCGTTTACTCCTCCTGGAAGCTGCGCTTGACAGGAGAAGACAGCGGCGTTCGCTGCGATAAGAGCTTTTCGAGTTACGTTGTACATTTTGATCGTGTACAGAGTGTAAAGAGCAACGAGCAAAACGCCAGCAAACTCAATATATGGCTTTATGCGCTCCCATGTGGATTTCTCTGTCTTATATGTAATCTCGCAATGGGATGGGGTTTTCTGTCCATTCGCTTGAACCGGTGTAGCAGTGATCGGCAATTCCTGCTTTGCTGTATCGCGCTTTTCGGCGGATTTGTAGGAGCCGTCATCAGCGGTATCGTTTTCACGAATCGGATTGGAATCTGAGGCCATATTTGTGGTCCGCAGGAGCATAATGGAATGGATGAAACACGAATACCAGGAATACCACGAAGGCCCGAAGGCTGGCGAGAACTTTCAGAAACTAGCGACCGCTATTCTTCAGGCCAAAAAGACAGTTGTACCGGCAAAGACGCAGCCAAAGAAAGGTGCGACTCGCCGCAAGGCTTCCGGCAAAGATGGGGTCTAGGACGGTTTCTTTTGCCCCTTCCCTGCCGCTGGCTAGCACACGGTATCTGTGCCTTTTCCGGTCAACTGCGCGTAGGTAAGGCGATTGCCAGCTACCTGCGACATGACCAGCGCCCATCGGTCAGAATCGGTCAGCTTATTGTCTTTCGTTGCCCGGTTGTTGAACCTGAAAACCTGCTCAGCAACGTAGCTCTGCAAATGGAACGGCTCAACGCTGACGTAGGTTCCATTCAGGCCCCTTTTGAGCAAACTCCAGAAGTTCTCAATGCCGTTCGTGTGAATGTGACCATTCACATACTCGATGGCGTGATTGATTACCTCATGGACGTAGTTGTTTGCGGCCACGAACGGATAGCTGGTGAACTCGTCCGTGATGATGTGGGCACCGTGCTGAATGTTCTCTTTCATCGCGGGGGCGATATTCACCTTGCTGCGGTCCTTAACGACCTTGGCGCGAACGCGGCCACCCCGCTCCAGCATCCCGAGCACTATCGCCTTGCCTTTGCCGCCCTGACTTGCATCCTTGGGACGGCGGCTCTTGTGCATGTTCTTGACCTTACCGCCGACAAACGTTTCGTCGATCTCAATGGGTCCGCTATCGCCGCCGAGCTTGGCGAGAGTTTCGTCCGAGAGGGCCTCACGAATCCGATGGAGCATAAACCATGCGGACTTCTGATGGATGCCAAGGTTCCGGGCAACCTCGTAGCTGCTGATCCCGTTCTTGCAGTTTGCCAGCATCCAGATCGCCGTCATCCACTTGTCGAGGCCGATGGGCGAATCCTCCATGACCGTTCCCACCTTGACCGTGAACTGCTTTTTGCAGACGTAGCAGAACCACAGTTTGCGTGTTTTCACAAACGAGTGTTTCGCTCCGCCACAACGCGGGCAAGTCACGTTTCCACCGGGCCAGCGAAATTCAACCGCAGCCTGAAAGGCGCTGTCAGGATCGGCAAAGTAGGCAATCGCTTTTTGCAGTGTCTCGGGCGCTTCCATGATTCAAATACTACACTAGGCGCACATGTGTGTCAAGTCGATTATTGCCCTAATTTTCAATTTTGAGTTTGAGCGGGATGCGGATGCGCACCTTCTCCCGTGGTGGCACGAATGCTAAATCTTCGCGTTTGCGCAAATCGCGGGAAAAAATAATCTACATCCGCAACCAGGAGGCGCATATTAGAAAATAAATGTATACTCTCGAAAATAAAGTGTATTTTGTGCGATGCCTGAATTCAGCGCCATCCCGGACCGGACCCAGACTGCAACCGCGGTCCTGATGGTTGATGTTCTTTCAGCTTTTGCAGCCGATTGCGCCAGTTTCTATGGTTTCTGTGGTCGGACCGTGCCGGAAGGATCCGCGGCTGACGCGGTTGGACGCTATGCGCTGGTGGGAGGCGATCGCTGAGATGCACACCATCGATATGCTCGTCCTCTCCGCGTATGTGCTGATCCTGGTTGCGATCGGAGTTTACTTTTCAGGACGGCAAAAGACGACGGATGCCTATTTTGTAGCCAGCCGCTCGGTTCCCGGGTGGGCTGTGGGCCTGTCGCTCCTGGCGACGATCATTACCAGTGTGACATTCATCGCCTATCCCGGCGCGGCCTATGCGGGAGACTGGACGCTGCTGGTGCCCGGCATCCTGTTCGTCGTTGTGATCGTGGCGATTGGCCCGGTGGTGGTGCCGTTCTTCCGGCACGTGGTTTCCATGTCGGTATATGAGTACTTCGGCAAGCGCTTTGGACCGTGGGCGCGGATGTACGCTTCGTTTGCCTTTGCCACCGGACACTTTGCCAAGATGGGGTTTGTCTTTTACCTGCTGGCGCTTTCAGTTTCTGAGGTTGCCGGCTGGCGGATCGCGCCGCTGATCATCGGCCTGGGAGCGATTGCCGTTTTTTACACGTTCATCGGCGGGCTGAAGGCTGTGATCTGGACTGATGTGGCGCAGGGATTCCTGTTGTGGATCGGCATCGCAGTTACTCTGGCGCTGCTGCTCTTCGCACCGCATGCGGGGCCCGGCGCGATGTTTCATTTGATTGCGATGCATCACAAGACGCGGCTGGGCAGCCTCGACTTCAACCTGACCAGGCCGACGTTCTGGACGCTGGCTCTCTACGGCCTCTTCTTTTATCTGCAAAAGTACACCGCGGATCAGACCGTAGTGCAGCGATATCTGGCTGCGAAGTCTGACCGCAGCGCGCTGAGCGGCATCGCCATGGGCGCATGGTTATGCCTGCCGGTGTGGACTGCGTTTATGCTGATCGGTTCGCTGCTATGGGCGTTCTACAAACTGGGCTACGGAGTCCTTCCGGTCGCGATTACCCGCGCGGACCAGGTCTTTCCGTATTACATGGTGACGCAGATGCCGATGGGCGTTGGGGGATTGTTTCTGGCGGCGCTCTTCGGCGCCGCGATGTCGATGCTCGCCTCGGATCTGAACTGCCTGGGTCTGATTCTGACAGAAGATTTTTATGCGCATTTTTTTCCGCGGAATACAGACGCGCAGCGGCTGCGCTTCGGCAAGGCGTCGATTGTGCTCTCCGGAGCGCTTGCCATCGCCGTTGCGTTGCGTCTTTCCAGCACACACGGCTCGGCGCTGGCGCTCTACTACACGGCCACAGCGATCGTGGCCGGCGGATTGGCCGGTCTGTTTCTGCTTGCGTTTCTTTCGCGGCGCGCGGGCCGGGCGGCGGCCTGGACGGGCATTGCCGCAAATCTGCTGTTTACTACTTACGCCACCCTTACCGCCAACGGCGGCAAGATCCTGAACCTTGGCGGCTGCAACTATCCCTGGAATGAGTACACGATCGGCGCCGTGGGCAATCTCTTGCTGCTGGCTGCCGGACTTCTTGGCGCGGCTCTTTTCCCCGCGCCGGCCAGCGCATCTTCGCGCCATACTTTGTGGGACTGGCTTGAGGGCCGCAAGTCACCCCCTATTCAAGCCATGCAGTTGGGAGATATTCGATGAATCGTTTACGGCAGGCAGTACACGATAATGGCGGCAAGACTCTTCTTGGTGCAGCCGTTTATTTTTATGATCCTGTCTTTCTGGAGATCTGTGCTCGTCTCGGCTACCAGGCCATCTGGATTGAGATGGAGCATGGGCATATTTCGTTTGCAGAAGCTGCGGACCTTTGCCGGATGGCAGCGGGGACGGGCATGCTGACCATGATTCGCATTCCTGATGTACAACGCGCAAATGTGCTCAAGGCGGCGGAGTGCGGCCCGGATATCCTCGATGTTCCTATGATCGAGCATCCTGAGCAGATGCAGGAACTGCGCTCATATGCCCGCTTTGCGCCCGAAGGGAATCGCGGCTTCTTTTCTGTTTCGCGCGCGATTCACTACGGAATTCCGGGCGCCGTGGTCGATCAGCAGCGGAGCCTCAACACCGACCTTTGCCTCATGGCGCAGATCGAGACGGAAGCCGCGTTGAATCGCGTGGAGGAACTGGCCGCTGTTCCGGATGTGGACCTGTTCATCGGCCCCGCGGACCTGGCCGCCAGCCTCGGCGTGCCGTCGCAAACCGGCCACCCTATTGTTCACGCCGCTGAAGCGAAGATCGTCAAGGCAGCGCGTGCCAACGGAAAATGCGTGGCCACCGCCTGCGGGCCGAAAGACTACGCCTTCTGGCTGGGCCTCGATATTGACCTGCTCTTTTGCACCAACGATATCGCGTGCCTGAAGCAGGCCGCAGGCGACGTGCTGGGCGAGGCGCGCAGGATCATGGAGAGCAAGGCCGCGGGCGCGCCGTCTGTTGCGGACGATGGCGACGGCTCGCACCTGGTCAGCCAGCGCTGAAAAAGCCTTCGCCAGCCGGCGACCGGAGCGAAACCTTGCCTCTCACCATCCATCAGGTTCCTAAACTCGTCTTTGGCATAGATGCGCTCTCCAGTGCTGGCGAGTATCTGCGTGCACTCGGAATCAGACGTCCATTTGTCGTGGCAGCGCAGAGCAGCGCGGGCCATGCGCAGCGTTTGCACCCGAACGCACACGTGGATTCGAGCACTCGCAACGAGCCTTCGGTTGCGCACTTTTCCCGGCTTCTCGATGCGGCGCGCGCATACGGGCCGGATGCGGTTGTCGGCATCGGCGGCGGCAGCGTGCTGGATGCCGCGAAGCTGGTGGCTGCGCTCTGTGGCAGAGCGCAGACGTTGGCTGAAGCCTGGGGAATCGGGAACCTTGCGGGGCGCCATCTGCCGCTGATCTGCATTCCGACGACCTCCGGGACGGGCAGCGAGGTTTCGCCAAATGCCATTCTGCTCGACGAAGAGTCGCAAAGCAAAAAGGCCGTGATCAGCGCGCATCTTGTGCCGGACGCGGCATTTCTCGATCCGGCGCTCACCGTTACCTTGCCCGCGCCCGTAACGGCGGCGACGGGTCTGGACGCACTCACCCACTGCATCGAAGCCTATGCCAACAATTTCGCGCACCCGCTTGTTGATACCTGGGCGCTTGACGGCATCCGGCACACTGCCCGCCACCTGGTGACGGCGGTTCGCGAGCCCGAGAACATCGAGGCGCGCACTTCTCTTATGCTCGGCAGCCTTTATGGCGGGCTGTGCCTTGGCCCGGTGAATACCGCCGCGGTGCACGCGCTCAGCTACCCGCTGGGCACGCGGCATCATATTCCTCACGGGCACGCCAACGCGATCCTGCTGCCGCACGTGCTGCGCTTCAACCTGCCGGCGGCGCCTGCCCGCTATGCCGCCGTCGCGTTGGCTCTGGGGGCCGAACAGCAGTCAACCGCTGAGGCTACTGCTGCGGCCGGCATTGGGCGGCTTTGGGCGCTGATTGCGGAGACGCAGTTGGAGATGCGGCTCTCTGCGCTCCGCATTGCGGAATCGGAGATCCCTGCGCTGGCTGCCGAGGGGCTCGCCATCACCCGCCTGATGCGGAACAACGTGCGGTCGATGACGCAGCAGGATGCAGAGCTGATCTATCGGGCCGCGTTCGTAGGGCGGCGGGAGGATTGAATCAATTTTCATAACAAGCAGTTTACTTTCATGAAATGCTTGTCTGCGACTCGCGCACCCGATAAACTTCTCTTCGCCATGCAAATCCGCTCCCTTCGTTCGCTTGCGTTCGCTCTTGTGCTTCTTCCCGCTTTCCTGGTTGCGCAGGGGCGTGGGCAAGGCGGCATATTTACCGTGCTCCATGCGGGCGACTATCACCACTATGTGACGCAATTTGCCGCGGATGAACTGGCGGCTACCGGCCATCAACCTGCCGACGAGTGGCCGTGGCTCGCGGCCAACATTCCGTTCTTTTCCAGTTCCGACAAGCAGTTTGAGGAGATGTACTACTTCCGTTGGTATGCATGGCAGAAGCACGTTGTGGAGAGCAAGCGGGGCTACCTGATCACCGAGTGGCTGCCCAAGCCGCAAGCGCCCGACGGTTTTTATGGAGCGCTGCCGGATGCGGCCCCATTTCATCTGGGCGAAGCGCGCTGGCTGCGGAATCCGCGGATTGCGGAGGATGATGCGCGATTCTGGATCTCGCCAGGCGCGCGCCCGCGCTTGTACAGCTTTGCGCTGGCCACCAGCGTGCGCAACGTAATGCTGGCGACCGGCGACACGCGGCTGGGACCTGAGATGCTGCCGGGACTGGTCGCGAACTACAAGGCGTGGATGGCGAACCAGTACGATCCGCTGGTGGGCTTGTTCTGGTCAATCGATACGCGTGACGCGATGGAGAAGTCGATCAGCGGTGATGGCTACCGGCCTACCCTGAACAGCTATATGGTGGGCGATGCGCGGGCGATCGCGAATTTCGCCCGTTCCGCCGGGGAGCTTGCGGTCGCGAATGAGTATGCGGCCAGGGCGAATACTCTGGAGCGCCTGATTGAAACCAAGCTATGGAACCCAAAGGACGAGTTTTATGAAGTGGTTTCTCCCGCCGCGGACTCGGGCATTCGCAAAGAGAAGAAGTTCAAAGATCCTGGCACCGTGCTCAAGTTTTCCGGTGTACGCGAGCTGATCGGCTACATTCCCTGGGAGTACTACAAGCCGCCGGCGAGCCACGATGTGGCATGGAAGCAGCTCTTCGATCCCGAAGGCTTTGCCGGCAAGTATGGGCCTACAACCGCCGAGAGGCGCAGTCCGCGGTTCCGTTTTGCATCCAGTGACCAATGCACATGGAACGGGCCTTCCTGGCCTTACGCAACCACGCAAACGCTGCTGGCGCTGGCCAATCTGCTGAATGGAGCGCCGCAGTCCTACATCGGACGGCAGCAGTACTACCAGCTCTTTTCCAATTACGTGCTCTCGCAGCATTTGCGGTTACCGAACGGCCACGTCATTGACTGGATCGACGAGGATCTGGACGCGGATACGGATGTGTGGATCGCCAAGACAATGCTGATTGCGAAGCATAAGCAGGTGGGGCGCGGCAATTATTACAACCACTCAGGATTTGCCGATCCGCTGATTACGGGGCTGATCGGGCTGCGGCCGCGCGCCGACCGCAGGCTGATTTTGCACCCGCTGCTGCCGGACGGCGAGTGGAGCTACTTTGCGGTGGACGGCCTGCCCTATCACGGCCACATGCTCGCGATCGTATATGACCAGACCGGCAAGCACTACAAACGTGGGCGTGGGCTGATGTTGTTTGTCGATGGCAGGAAGATCGCCGGTCGCCCCACACTAGGGCCGCTCGAAGCAGAGTTGCCGAAGTGAGCTTGGGCGCAGTACGCATAGGTTGCATGAAGGAGCGAGCAAGCGTGAGTCATTTCAAAGTTGTTACTGCCCTGGCCATGAGCGTGCTGGCCGCGCCGTTGTTGGCGCAGAAGCCTGCCGCCACTCCCATGGTTCACATTCCGGCCGGCGCGTTTATGATGGGCGCTGATGCGCAGCCGCTTCCGCCCGCGGTAGTGAATGGTTTTGGTGTAATGTCTCCGCGTCCCGTTTATGGTGACTGGGACGAGCATCCCGCGCACAAGGTTACGCTCACGCATGGCTTCCTGATCTCGACGCACCTCATTACAGTCAGAGAATTTCAGCAGTTCGACCCCGGCTACACGCCCGTCGCGGCTTATCCCGGCTATGCCTCTGGCATCAGCTACCAGCAGGCGCTTGCCTTCTGCGCATGGCTCTCAAAGAAGGAAGGGAAGCCCTACCGCTTACCCACAGAAGCGGAGTGGGAATATGTGGCGCGCGCTGGGCATCAGACGCCTTTCTTCACCGGTGACACGCCGCCTGCGCCCGGGCAGGCCAACCCGTGGGGCGTAGTGATCGGCGAAGGAACGCCGGAGTGGGTCGCCGACTGGTATGCGCCTTATCAGCCTGGCGCGCAGGTTGATCCCACCGGCCCACTGCATGGACATTTCCGCGTGGTGCGCGGCGGAGGGCTCGATTCCCGACATCCGAAGCCGGGCCAAATCTATCCGGCGATGGCGCCCTATTTTGAACGCTCCGCCAACCGCGCCAGCATAGCGCCCAGCTACGAATCGAGCGCGGGAAATATCGGATTCCGCGTGGTGCAGGCGCCCATGCCCGTGCCGCGTCCCTCGCCGGAGCGCCAATACTTCTTCAAAACCGATGTAAAGCAGACGCCGGTCATGCTGCGTGCAGGGCCTGATCCTTCGAGGCCCTTCTATCAGACCCACGAGCTCTTTCCGAATCTCAACGGCAAGTCGATGCCGGATGTTGGATGGCAGATCGGCCTTGCACGAGGCCTGGGCATTGCCTATCACAACTCGGCGGTTCAGGTGCTGGCTAACGGCGATGTGATTGCGGCGTATTACAACACGCCCAACAAAGAGGACGATCCTGACCAGACCATTCTCATCATGCGCCGCCGGGCCGGTGCTGAGGACTGGGACATGCCGGAGCCGTGGCCATATTTTGCCGATGCCGCCTGCGCCGCGCCTGTGTTCTGGAATGATCATGGGCGCCTCTGGCTCTTCTTCGGATTTCCGCGCTTGATCGGCGCTCCGCCCTTCGCCTACATTCAATCGACAGAGAACGGCGCTGCGTGGGGATCAGTTCAGTTTCCACACTTCACCGCGCCGATTGGACGATATGTTTCGCAGCCAATCAATTCGATTGCGCGCGCAAAAGACGGCACCATCTACATTCTCACTGATTCGACAGGCCGCGGCGCTGGAGGAATCAGCGCGGCTTCGGCGGTCTGGGCGACGAACAACAACGGTAAAACGTGGTATGACACCGGCGGACGCACAGGCGGGCGGCACACTACGCTGGTGATTGCGAAGAATGGCGATCTGCTGGGCTTCGGCGGAAAGAACTCGGAGATTGACGGGCATATGCCTTTGGCAATCAGCTCCGACGGCGGTAAGACGTGGCGCGTGACCCCGACGCCGTTCGACGAGTTGATGAGCGGCGAGCGGCCAAGCGTGATTCGCCTTGCCGACAACCGGCTGTTCTTTGTGGCCGACTACAACCCGCATCACATGAAGCACATTCATAAGGACGGCGCCTACGTTGCGCTTTCGAGCGATGACGGCAGGACCTGGAAGCAGAAGCGGCTGCCCGCAAATATTCTCACTGTGGGCTATGTGACCGCGACACAGGGGCCGAATGGTCTGATTCACATCGTCACTTCGAAGAACACGATCAATTACGAGATCGTATTGAACGAGGCGTGGATTCTTTCAGACACAGAGGCAGCAACACCCGAGCCGGACTCGATCACGGATGTGACGAAGCACCGCGAAAACTGGCCCGATGGAAGGCCGCGAGTTACCTGGTCTACTGGCCGAGCGAGCGATGGTCGCATCCTGCTGGAAGGGCGACAGACCTTCTACTTTAACAATGGCCGCAAGCAGTGGGTCTCTGACTACCACCTCGGCAGGAAGATCGGCACGAATGTTTTCTACCGTACCGATGGATCGAAGCAGTGGGAAAAGAGCTGCGCCGCAGATGGAACATGGACCTGGCGCAACTTCGATGCCGCGGGGCACGTGATCTCAGAGTCGCACTGGCGCGGAAAGACGCTCGTGGACTACAACATTGCGGCAGAAAAGTAGGGGCATCCTTATGAATCTGTCCTCAGTTTTCCGTGGACTACTTTTGCTGGCCGCGTGCTTTTTCCCGGTGTGCGCACAGCAGGCGGCCGCACAACAAGAGCACGGCGCGTGGCTCTTCGCGTATTTCAAGGAGCCGGGCAACCAGGGAATTTATCTGGCGTTGAGCCGCGACGGCTACCACTACACGCCGCTGAACGACGGCAAGCCATGGCTCGCGCCTACGCAACCCGGTGAGTTGATGCGCGATGTCTTTCTCACGCGCGGGCCGGATCATCTCTTCCACATGGTGTGGACATGGAACTGGCACGGCAATTCGCTGGGCTACGCCTCGTCGCCCGATCTGCTCGCGTGGTCCGCGCAGAAGCAGATCGCCATCATGAAAGATTTTCCGGAGACCAACAACGTATGGGCGCCGGAGACGTACTGGGACGCGAAGAGGAAGCAATGGCTGATTATCTGGTCGAGCTCGATGAAAGACTCGAAGGCCGGCAATCGCATCTGGTCGTCGTTTACTTCGGACTTCAACACTTTTTCCAGGCCCGCGATCTTCTTCGACCCCGGCTACGTCACCATTGACGCATCCATCTACCACCAGCCGCATGGACCTTACCGGATGGTATTCAAGGACCAGACTTACGATCCGCTCTGCTTCCAGGAGCGTGTGGCAACCGGGCCTACGCTGGAGGGGCCGTGGCAGCATATCTCCGGACCGATCAACGAAAGCTGGTCTGAAGGTCCTTCGGTGATCCGCGTCGGCAATCGCTACATGGTGTACTACGATCACTACCGGCCGCCCCGCGCCCGCTATGAATCCGTCGCCACCGCCGATTGGAAGCATTGGGACGATGCCACCGCGGAAACGTCGCTACCCGAGCACTGCAAGCATGGCAGCTTCCTGAAGATCAGCGATGAAGAGGCAGCGCGCTTGCTCCAGCGGCAGGATTCAAACTGACGCTTGGATGAGCATCTGCTTGCCGCGACCATCAGGGCGTGGCGACCTCAGATCATTCCGGAATGGCCGAAGTAATTCTGAAAAGCTGTAGCAAAATGATTGCGGAATGAGATCCGCATCTCCCCGGCGTGGAACGAATGAGCGCCAGAAGCGGCTACTGATTTTTAACTGCAATCCATTGATCTGAGAGTGGTTGTACGAATAAACGCTTGAGAAGAGAGGGAGTTGCCGAAGCCTGAGAACATGCACCGCGCTTGTCGTCGGTTACTTTGGCGTAATCGGATCGCAATGAAGCGTTTCATATCTTCTGGAATTCGCGGATAATGAAAGGTGTGATTTAAATCACATCTATGGGACTAAACGGTCACTAGATTCAAAGTTAAATGGACCGCGGCGGAAGCAGCGTTTTGTCGTCACACGCGCACTTACCAAAATGCGCAAATAAAGGTGGCAAACCCAGCCAACAAGTTGAGCTTAAACGGCGTGCGGTAACAAAGGAATGTGATGACACCAGAACTCTCGACGCGAGAGCTCTGTTCGATAGAGCAGGCAATTGAACAGATCTCGGATCCGCTGGAGGTTGAACGGGCTTTGGGGACGGGGCAATTCGTCCCTTGGTTTCAACCATTGGTCGCGCTCCGCACTGGCCAGCTTGCAGGCTTTGAAGTGCTGGCGCGATGGAACCATCCCGATTTCGGCATACTCCCGCCGGGTGCTTTCGTCCCAACGGCAGAGAGAGACGGCTGGATCACCTGCCTGATGAACCAGATTCTGGCACAGGCTATCGCCGCGATGTCGCCATTCCCGCCATTCAACCTTGCTTTCAATGTTTCGCCGCTTCAGTTGCAGGAAGCAGATCTGCCGCGACGGATTCGTGATGTCGCGGAGCGGGCTGCGTTTCCGCTTGACCGGCTGACGGTTGAGATCACGGAAACAGCCTTTGCACACAACATGCAACAGACCCGGATCATTGCCGAAGAACTGAAGGCGATGGGATGCCGGATTGCACTGGACGATTTTGGGACGGGTTATTCGAGCCTCTGCCATCTCCAGTCCCTCCCAATACATGAGCTCAAGGTGGACCGCAGCTTTGTGCATTCCATGACAGAGGATCGTGGAAGCCGCAAGATTGTTGCCGCCGTAGTTGGGCTTGGGCAAAGCCTGGAGTTGACGACATTGGCCGAGGGGATCGAGAGGCCGGAGCAGGCAGACATGCTTCTGTGGCTCGGCTGCGATTTTGGACAAGGCTGGCATTACGGCACGGCTTTACCGGCTGAGATGCTGGATGAAATGATTTCCACCCTGCGGGAACCGGCAACGGCGCGCGCGCCATCCCTGTGGGAGAGCGGTTCCGTATGCAATCTGCAGGGACTCCCAGCGCAGCGGCTGGCACAGCTTCAGGCTGTCTATGATGGTGCGCCGGTCGGGTTAGCTTTTGTTGACCGCCAACTGAAGTACGTCAACATCAACTCCAGGCTTGCGGAGATGCATGGCGCCTCAGTCGAGGAGCATTTTGGCAAGACTTTGCCCGAAATGGTTCCTCTAATCTCTCACCTAGTTGAGCCATACGTGCGCCGGGCGTTGAGCGGCGAAAGCGTGACAGGAGTGGAGTTCACCGAGCCGGATTCTGAGGACTCTCGTGGCCGAACGTTCCTTGTTTCTTATCAGCCGGCGCGTGATGAGGCGGGTGAGATTGTAGGGGTATCCTGTGCTGTTCTTGACTTTACTGAGCGCAAAATGGCCGAGGAGCGGCTACGCCAGTTTGAAAGCGTCATCGAATCGCTTGAAGAAATGATGGTGGTCGTTGACCGCAACTACCGTTATCTCCTTGCGAATCGAGCGTATCTTGAATATCGCGGCGCGCCCGCAGATCAGGTTGTGGGCCATTTGGTTCCTGCAGTGATAGGGCAGGAGACCTTCGAGCGGGTTGTCAAGCCCTGGATTGATGAGGCTTTCAAGGGAAGGCATATTGAATACCGGACGAAACATGTGTTTCCGCGATCCGGTGAAAGAGACCTGACCGTCTCATACGCTCCGATTGAGGATGGGAGCGGCGTGCGTGCGGTTGCCTGCATCCTGCGCGATGTTACAGAGCTGACGCGGATGGAACTCACAGCGATGAGCTGGCAGAAACGGATGGAACTGGCGCAACAAGCCGGCCTTCGCATTGGTCTTTGGGATTGGGATCTTCAAACAAATGCTGTTGTCTGTTCGGAGGAGACGTACCGGCAGTGGGGCCTTACGCGTGAGGCGTTTTCCGGCCGCCTGAATGAAGTGGTTGCCCGTATCCATCCTGATGACCGTGATGCGGTTGAAGCAGCTATCTGCAAAGTTCTCTTCCGCCGGACCGGGAATTATGCGTCTCAGTTCCGCGTCGTGCGTCCTGATAGCTCCATCTGCTGGATTGATGCACAGGCTGTCATTCTGTCTGAACCTTCCCCTCACATGGTGGGCATCAGCGTCGATATCACCAGCTCGAAGACCATTTAGAATCCGCTGCGGGAAAGCGAGGAGCAATATCTCCTTCTTCTGAACGCGCCCACCGCGGGCATTTATGGCTTCCACCTTGAAAGGAAGCGCGGCCGCAGATGCCCCGGCTCCGCTCGGAATGACGCAGGGTTGCGGGGGAAGCGGAGTCGAATGCAGGCGGCTGCGCCCTACTCGAAGAGCCAATCCAGATTGGCTGGCCCATTGCCGGATGCGGCGAAGTTCACATGCGGCGTGACGTGATAGTCCGCGGGGATGAAGCCCAGCACTACATAGTCTCCCTTGCCGAGATCGAGTTCGTTCGCGCCTGCGGGCAGAGGCTTGGCCCATACGGCCATGGCCGGTACTTTGGGGGCGCTGACCGCGTTGAGCAGCAGCAGATTCCATTGCTCCGTTTCAGGATCGAGCACAGAGTTTTCCTTCGATGCATTCGCCTGGTAGCCCAGCAGAATCTGCGCGGGCCGCGCCAGAGTGAAATCGAGTGTTCCGCCTTGGTGCGGCGAAATCCTGATTCCGCGCATTCCCACCAGTTCCGGGGCAACGCCGGAGATCGCCGGGCCCCGGCCCTGGAATAGCTGAGCGCCTTTCTCAACAGTGAATGCTTCGCCCGCGCCGGGCTTGAGCGTGAAGCCCACCTGCGGAAAGGGCTTTGCAGTGCCGATGCTTTGCGCAGCGTTACCGGAGAGCAGCGCGGCTCTCCGCTTGCGAAATGTAGCGAGCTCTTTTTCATACATCGGCAGGCACTGTTGCCAGTTGGGGTAGTTCTTCATTCCCCCGGGGAAGGGAATGCGGCGCTGCGAGGTTTCCATGCCGGTCGCGGTCAGGTAAGCAGGACCAGCCACCTGCGTGAGCTCTTTGAAGCGATTGACGCTTTCGGCAAGGAGCGTGTCGGCTTGCTGCAGGTGCGCCGCTTCGTGGTCGTAGCCGTAGAGCAGAACCTGCTCGGCCGCTTTGGTCTTGGCGTTGTAGAACTGCATGAGCAGCGAGATGGCCCGCATATCGTTGACGACGCGCTCATATTCCGCCTTGTTGCGGGTGACATAAGGCGCTGCAGCTTCGGCGTCTGCGAGCGCCTGGCGCGAGGCCGCAACCGTCTCGTTGCTGACGCCGATCGGCGTTTCACCGTGGTGCGGCTCGTGCTTCACTTCCGCGGCAACGTATTCCGGGAGCCGCTCGCCCGGAGGCGCGTCGCCAGTCCACAACGTGACAGCGGGATTGAAGCGATCAGGATCAATGAGCTGTGGCATGGTCATGCCCAGCGTAAGCGCCTGGCGGTTGCCCTCGGTGATGCCGATGCGCGGCAGCAGGCTTGGCTGGCAAGGGCCTGCCAGCGTGTAGGCACCCAGCAGCTTTTCGCCCGCTTCTTGCGTGCCGTATCTCCGCGCGAACTGCGCAACCCAATACGCGTGCTCCTTTGCGGGATCGCGGAAGGGATTCCATGCGTAACGTCCCCAGGCGGCGAACCAGATCCAGTCGCGATCGGTCTGCATCAGGCGCGGTGTGGCATTGTCGCCGGAGTAGGGCCAATCCCAATAGCGCAGCGGATACAGGTGCAGGCCGCCGATACCGATGCGCTGAAAGTTGATGAGCGTCTGGCGGATAAAATCGGGATCGCCCCAGCGGAACGGCTCCAGGTTGGAGAGCAGGTGCACATTGGCGATGGCCACATTGGAGGTCTCAGCGAGCATTTTGAAGCGGTCGCGAACCGGCCCTCGCACGTTGGTCCACGTGAGCGATTCGCCGTTCCACTTGAACATGGTATCGATGTTGGAGTAGAGCGGCAGCGCGGCCTTCATCACCGCGTCAATATCGGTTGCATGCGCGCGAACCACGATGGGCGGTTCCGTGGTGATGCCCAACTCCTTCAAGCCATCCTTCACGCCGGGAATGATGGCCTGCGTGAGCCACTCGGCGCCGTAGCGCGGGGCCAGCGCCTCGCCCAGCGTCATCATCAGGCCGGCGTGCGGATACTCGCGCACGAACTCCGAGATCACGTAGCGCGTATATGCGGTAGCCAATGGATTCGGTGCAGACAGGTGATAGGGCAGGTGATGCGCGCGCGCGAAGGTGTGCGAGAGATGGATGTTGTAAAAGCCCTGCAGGACCCAGATGCCGCGCTTGTCGGCCTCGGCGGTGAGCCACTTGAACATGGCGATGTTCTGGTCGAGCTGCGCGGGGGGCAGCTCCTGCGCCTCAGGATAGCGGGGCAGCTTGAGCAGGCTGGTGAACGGGTGGCCGTTCCACAGATAGAGCGTGTTGTAGCGCTCCTCGGCCATCATGTCGAGATACTTGACCCACTGCGCCTTGTCGTAGAAGAAGGGAAAGTTCTGCGGCGTGTAGGGATAATCGTACTCTGCACCTTCGTAAGTGATCTCCTGCTTTTGCATGCCGATGCACGTGCCGCGCAGCTTCAGCGCGGGGTGCTCCATGTCGTTGATGCCCTCAGGCAGCGCGCCGGCGGCCCGAATGCGGTCGTCCATTTCCAGTTCGCCGTAGAGAACGCCGGAGGGATCACTGCCTGCCACCACCCACGTTTTTCCCACCTGCTTGATCAGGAATGCTTCTTCGGCCTGAGGCCAGAACTCAGGCAGATTGAAGTGCGCGAGTTCTGGCGCCGTGCGCAGTGCCGCCACAATGCGCGCGCCGTGCGGTGCGTCTTTTACGCCAGCCAGAGCCTTGCGCAGTTGCTGCGCTCCCCATAATTCACGCGGCGTTGCGCTTTTCGAAGTGATCACCTTGACCGGAGACGATGCCGCCGCGGCTGAGGCCGCGCCGAACAGCGCAAGCGCCAACATGGCCGTCACGCCGGCAATGCCGCGGCTCATCCATTGAGTGCGCAATTTCATTGTGTTCAACTTAGACCTTCTCAAAGAGCACAGCCTGATACGGTTTGCCGCTCAGGGTAATTTTGCTTTTGCCGCCAAAGGTTCCTGCTACGGGAGAAGCCGTCATCGCCCACGGATCAATCATGGTCGCCTTGAATCGCGCCGTTTCGGGCAGCGGAAACTCATACTCGCCCGCGCAGTGATAGTCGAAATACCAGAGATACAGCTGACCGGGATTTCCCGCATTAAGATAGTACGGATTTTCCGCGGCCATCAGCCCGGTTGTACCAGTGCGTTCGAGCAGCTTGTGCAGGAAAGCGATGCGCGCCGGGCTGGCTCCATGCAGCCTTCCGGCGTCAGACCAGACGGGATTTCCGTCCGTAGACATGTAGCTTTCGCCGTGCGTGGCATACACGCCGTTCACGATGGCGCGCCAGAAGCGGTACGTCATCTCTTGCGGCGAAAGATTCCCCCAGCGGCGCGAGATGTTGCCCTCGTACTGAATCTCGTCGTAGATGATGGGCTTGTTCCACGCAGCACGGCGCGCGGCCGATTTGTCGAAGTCATAGGCTTGCAGACTGGCGTGCGTGCACCACGGTTTGGTGTAGTCATACATCACTCGGCTGTGATGAATCGAACGCAGGCGGCTGCACGGATCGTTCTCCGCGACGATGCGGAAGTAGCGGTCCCAGTCTTTCATCGATTTTGACTTGATGAGGTCATACTCATTGGCAATAGACCACCACACATTCCGGTATGCGGAAAGGCGCGCGACCGCATAGCGCAGGTAGCGGTCGTCCGCCTCTTGTCCCATCGACTTGAAACCCCAGGCATCGTAGGGATGAAAGAGGATGACATCTGCCTCGATGTTGGCCGCCAGCAAATCCTGAATGCGCCGTTCCACTAGCTGAAAATAGGCCGGGTTGAACCGCGCCAGGTCGAAGTGCTCCTTGCCCGCGCCGCCCGTGCTCGCCTCCTCTGCACGCGCGGGCGAGGCGGATGCAAGCTGTTCAAAGGGCATGGCTACCGGCTGGAGTTTGCCGAGCGGTTTGGGCAGCAGGCACATCCGGACCTTGTTGAAGCCGGCAGCCTTCAGGTTCTCCAGCGTTTCCTGGTCAAGCGGCGCGCCGACGAAACCATAGGAATAGCAGGTGGTGCCGAAAGGGAAGTACGGAGTGCCGTCGGCATATTGAAAATGGAATGAGTGCGCTGTGCCGACAGGGCCGAGATTTCCGGTTTGAGCAGGCAAGCACTCGAAGGTTCCCGACAGGCCGGTTAATTCCCGCGCATTACTGGTTGTTTCATAGCTCCAGCGCCCTGCCGTGTCGGGCGAGAATCGCACCCGATATACGCCACTACCGTCATAGAAACCGGTCACATCCACTGTGCGGTGGCCCTGGGTAAAGCGAGCGCCAAATGTCACATCCACAAAGGGATTCCCCGAGGCCGGCCCTGGCGCCTCGACCTCGAAAACAGTCCATTGCTCAACTTGCCGGCTGCCGACCCCGGCGGGTACAGCGGCGCTGCCGGAGGCCACCACCCCGGAGAACACGGTTCCAGTTCCCAGCTTCATCAACTCTCTGCGATCCATCATTTCTCACTGTCACGCGCGAAGGTCTATGCGGATTTATGCCCGAGCCGAGGCCCGGATTCCTGCTCCGGGAACGACTCGCCAGCCCAAAATTGTTCTACACACCCGCTTCTGGAGTGTCAAACCAATGATGCGAAAATGAAAATTATTGCACAAGTAACACACTTCAGCGTATAACGTTCGTTATGGCAGACTTCGGCGTCAAGCGTTTGCCGAGGTTGGGTCTTTCACCAGGAAGGGTGGCAAGCATTTCCATGGCCGGCAAAACCAAAACCGCTCCCATGTCAGAAAAAGGCGCTCGGCGCCGGATTCCCAAGTGGGCACTGCAATCCGCGACCGATTCTGCGTCGAGCGAGCAATACTACCTGCGCACGATTGGCCGCGCACTGGAGGTCCTGGACTGCTTTGACGGGAAGGCTCCGCTGGCGTTGAAAGACATTTGCGCGCGCACGGGTCTGCCTGATTCCACGCTCTTTCGAGTGCTTCTCACCCTGGAAAAGCACGGATACGTGCAGCAGGCGGTGGATGGGACCTACCAGCTCGCGCCCAAGTTGCGCTTTGGCTGGCTGATCGAGCAGGCCAATGCGCTTCGGGGCAAGGTTCGGCCCGAGCTTGAGAGACTCGCGCAGCAGTTCAACGAGACGGCCAGCCTGGCTTACCTTTACGACGATCGCATTCACGTCCTCGACTCCATCGACACCTTCCACGAAATCAGGATGTCCAATCGCATCGGGCGCGTGATTCCGCCCCACTGCAGCGCTATGGGGAAAGCCATCACTGCCTTTCAGGACCGCGAGCTGGCCGACCAGATTCTCGAAATCTATGGTCTCTCCCATCGCACGGAGCACTCGATTACCGACCGCGGAAAGTTGTTCGAGGAGTTCGCGGAAATCCGCAGGACGGGTATCGCCTGTGACCGTGAGGAATCCACTTTGGGCGGAATCTGCTATGGCGCCGCGATCCAGTCCCCTGGACAACCGGTGGTTGCGGCCATCAGCGTCTCCACCCCCATCGTGCGCATGACCCTAGAACGGGAGGAAGTGACGCGCAAAGCAGTTTTGGAAGCCGCAAGGCGCGTAGCTGAAAAGTAAATCGCGATAATAATTAGAAATAGATGGAAATTAATTTCCATATTGACAGCCTTTTTATGGTTTCAATAGACTTATTCTCGCATTGGCAACCCATTCCCAGAGATCTGAAGTCAACGGCAGGTCAGCATCATTCTGGTCGCTGAGCTTACGCGAAATGCCGATGCGGAAGTGGTGAATCTGTTCGCTCTCCAGAATGGCCTTGGATCGGCTTTGCAGCGCCCCTGGACCCACAACAGATGACACTGGAGGACGATTCCAGGCAAATCTCAGAGCAGTTTCGCTGACGCACCAATTCCGGAATCCGGAAAAATTGGGGTAACAACTGCGACGGGAACTGCGGCAAGTGCTGCCTATTCAAAGAATTCCGAGATTCTCACTTTAAGTTTCACAAATGGCATGTTATTTTCTCGAATTTCCTTGACACTCCCAAATGTCGCTCTTATTGTTGGTTAGCTGTTGAGTAAAGACGCAAACGAAAGCTGAAAATTACGGAGCACCCAGATGAAACGCCTTGCATTAGTAATTCTCGCCCTCGCCTTCCTGGCCGGTCTTGCGACTGCCCAGGAGACGCGCTCCACCCTTACCGGCCGGGTGACCGATCCGACCGGGGCCATTCTGCCCAACGCGCGGATCGTAATCACCAACACGGAAACGGGAGCAAAAACGATCGTCAAGTCCAATAGCGCTGGAGTATACACGGCGCCGTTTCTCGCCCCTGGCAGATACGAAGTTGCGGTGTCGTTGTCGGGATTCAAAGAGTATCTCCACACCGGTCTGGTCTTGCAGACGGAGCAGACGATTACGGAGAACATCGTGCTTCAGGTGGGCCAGGTGAGTCAATCGGTGACCGTGCGCGGAGAGACGCCGATGATCGATACGGCTAACGCCGATACCGGCCAGTCGCTCACCGCGGAAGAGGTTGAGGATCTGCCCAGCAATGGCCGCGCGCCTCTCGGCTACGCGCACCTGGAATACGGCGCCGTGGCGAAGGGCAAGCACTCCATGGTGCAGACAAGGCCATTTGACAACTCGGCAGCGGACGACTTCTCTCTTGGCGGCGGCGCTTCCTCCTCCAACGAATTGCTTCTCAACGGCGTTCCCAACATGGAAGATTCCGGCCGTACCGCTGGCTACAGCCCCGAGCTCGACGCTGTGGATGCTGTTCACGTCGATGAGTTCTCGGCCAACGCCGCGCTGGGAGATACCTCAGGCGGCTGGGTCAACATCACCACAAAGGCGGGCACAAACCAGTTGCACGGAACCGCGTCGGAATACTACGCCGGCTCCCGGCCGTTTACGGCGGACCCTTACTTCACCAAGCCCGGCACGCAGGCGCCCTCGACCCACTTCAACCAGTACGCGGGCACCATTGGCGGTCCGGTCTACATTCCGCACGTTTATAACGGCCATAACAAGCTGTTCTTCTTCTATGCCTATGAGGGATACAAGGGGAACGCGCCGTCTACAGTGATCACAAGCGTGCCCACACAGGCGGAACGCAACGGGGATTTCTCGGCACTGCTTAATTACAACAGCAAGAATCAGCTCTACAACCCCTACACCGCTTCTTTAGCAAATGGGGATGTTGTCCGCCAGCCGATTCCGGGGAACGTGCTTGCCAATGCCGGACTCAAGGTCAGTCCCATTGCGGCGGCGTACATCAAGCTGATTCCGCTACCCAATTACAGCGGCTCCGCCGCCAAGGCCGATGGCGAAAATAACTTCTTTGCCTCCGACCCGAGCACGAACGACTACTATTCGAACGAGGGCAGAATCGATTACAACCTCGGCAATTCCGACAAGGCCTTCGGTGAGTTTCACGCCAGCCACTACGCCAGCGCACGGTCCAATTGGTTCAACAATGCGTTGAGCGGCGTCACTTCAACCGTGAACCTTTTGGGCGGGCAAATCGATAACGTTAAGAACTTTTCGCCCACGCTCAATCTGGAAACCCGTCTTGGCTTCAGCCGTTACGAGAATTTTTCAGGACCGGACAGCCTGGGGCTGAATCCGACCAGCCTTGGATTCCCCGGCTATGTGGCGAGCAACTCGACGGCACTCGCCCTCCCGTACATTGAGTTTCAGGACACGGCCTCCATTGCGAACCTCAGTGCCCAGCCGGGGAACAGTGAGGATTTTGACAATATCCAGTTCTTCGGCAGCCTGAACAAGATCTGGGGCCGTCACTCCTTCAAGTTCGGCCCGGATTTCCGTTTGAATAAGAAGTCCGCCGTTTCGCCGGGAGCTGCTGATGGCAGCTACACCTTCAAGACGCAGACCGGCGACTTCGTAACGGCAGGCAGCGGCGCCCAGCCCCAGGCATTCGGTGGAGCATTGGCTCTGTTCGAACTCGGTTTGCCGACCAGCGGCTCCTATAACGTCAGCACCCGTTTCCAGTACGACAACTGGTATTTTGGATTCTTTGCGCAGGACGACTGGAAAGCCATGCCCAACCTGACGATCAGCATGGGTCTTCGTCTTGAGCATGAGACGCCGCTGGTGGAAAGCAATAACGAGCTTGTCACTGGCTGGAATCCCACCATGACCAACGCCGTCACGGCCCCAGCGCTCGCCGCCTACCAGAAATCACCCATACCAGAGCTTCCGGCGTCGTCCTTCTCCGCCACCGGCGGCATCATTTACGCGACGAGCGGCAATCGCTCACCCTACACCACCGCGCCCCTCTATGTCAGCCCGCGCATCGGGTTCTCCTATGCGCCCAGCTTTGCGCACAATACGATGGCGATCCGTGGCGGCTTCGGCATCTATGACAATCCCATGAACGACTACTACGCCGGGCCGGGGTATGGCTTCCAGCAATCCACCAATATGATCATGTCAACCAACAACAACCTGACGCCGGCAACAGACCTCTCCGATCCGTTCCCGACGGCGGCCAATCCCATCGAGCGGCCTTTCGGCTCCGAATACGGCATCAATACCAACCTTGGCAACAGCATCTCTTATTACACGCACAATAACAGGGTGCAGTACACGGAGAAATGGAGCCTCGACATTGAGAAGCAATTTGCAAAGAACTGGCTTGCGGAAATTGGCTACCTTGGCTCGCATCAAGTCCACAATTTCTATACCAACGACGTAAGCGCAGTTCCGCTATTGCCGTTCCTTGTCCACCAGGCGACATACGACAAGACGCTCACGCAAGAGATGACCGCGTCGACGGCCAACCCCTTCTATGGGATTATTCCGGGGCCGCCGACCGGTTTGAACTCCTCCAAGACGGTTAGCGTCGCCTCGCTGCTGAATGCCTATCCCGAATACACCGGCGTGTCTGAGGGACTGATCCCCGGAGCCAGCGCCAACTTCAACGCCGTGATGCTGCGGCTCGGCAAGCAATTGTCCCAAGGCTTGGAGTTCAACTTCAACTATGAGTACTCCCGCCAGCTCGGATACTACACGCAGCTCAATAAGGGCGGACCGCTGTGGTACGGAGAAACGACCTCCGACTTTCCGAGCCACGTTGCGCTTACCCTGCTTTACCAACTGCCGTTTGGCAAGGGCAGGATGTTCCTCAACCAGGCTCCGCGGGCGCTCGATGAGATCGTGGGCGGATGGCAGATCACGTCGATCGCCCAGTACCTTTCCGGCACGCCGTTGGGTTGGGGCAATGTGATCTACACCGGCAACTGGAATGACTTTCATAACAATCCTCACCAAACCAAAGGCGCTTCGTTCAACACTGCCGTCTTTGACAGGAGCGCGGCCGACCAGCCGAATGGCTATAACTACCGGACCTTCCCGCAGTACCTGCTGCGCTCGGATCCGACCAAGGACTTCGACTTCTCCATGTTGAAAGACCTCACCATCGGCGACCGGTTTATCTTGCAGCCGCGCTTCGATGCCTTCAACGCATTCAACCGGCCACAGTTCCAGGGTGCCAACACCTCCCCGACCTCCGGCAGCTTTGGCGACGTGACCAAGCAGTTGAATTCCGGCCGGCAAATGCAGGTCGGAATCCACTTGCTCTTCTAAAGCTGGCAGCAAGGCAAACAACGGCGGAGGATGCGCAATGCATCCTCCGCCGTTGTTCTTTTCAGCGCTGTGATGTTGAATCGGCCAGACTGTGCTGCGCCTTCTAGGCAAAGGCGACGCTGTAC
>JAJZVZ010000282.1 GCA_021846945.1 Acidobacteriota bacterium
GCCCAACCAATACAGCCTGCTCGACAAAACGGATCTGGTATTCATTGACGCCATGGGCACCGGGTTTTCCCGCCCCGTCGCCTTGGGAACGCTCAAGGAGTTTCTGGGCGTCGATCAGGATGTGCTGGCCTTCAACCGCTTCATCGGGCGTTACCTGACGGTGAACCAGCGATGGAATTCGCCGAAGTTCCTCATCGGCGAGTCCTACGGCGCGACGCGCTCGGCGGCATTGGCCTATTCCCTTGAGAAAAGCGGCATTGCGCTGAACGGCGTGGTCCTGGTGTCGTCGAATCTGAATCACAATGGGCACGCGCCCGGCCTCGACAATGCGTACATCAACGGCCTGCCGTCCTACGCCGCGATTGCCTGGTATCACGACAAGCTGGCCAATAAGCCTTCGGACCTGAAGTCTTTTCTCGATCAGGTTCGCACCTATGCTCGCGGACCATATGCCGAAGCCTTGGCGCAAGGGCAGAACCTCAGCACTGCGGAGGAGGACCAAGTCGCGAAGAACCTGAGCGAGATGACGGGGTTGAGCGTGCAGTATCTCAAGCAGTCGAACCTGCGCGTTTCGGCATCGGACTTTCGCAAGGAACTGATGCGCGGCGACCGGCGCACGCTGGGGCGTTATGACGCCCGCTTTGAAGGCATCGATGCGTCGGCGGTGGGTGAGACCCCCGGCTACGATCCGTCGAGCACGGGAATCACCGGGGCGTTTGTCGCCGCCTTCCAGAGCTATCTGGCGGATGAACTGAAATACACGACTAGCGAGATTTACCATGTGACGGCGTATGGCCCCAACTTCCAATGGGACTGGAGGCATACTCCGCCGGAAGGCAGCAGTGACCAGGGACGCGAGCTAGTTCCAGATGTCGCGCTCGATCTGGGAGCGGCCATGCGGCAGAACCCACATTTGCAGCTTTTCTCAGCCAATGGCTACTTTGACCTGGCAACGCCATTTTTTCAGACCGAGTACGACATTGCCCACATGGAACTGGACCCCACCCTGCGCAAGAACATCCGGTTTGGGTACTATCTCTCTGGCCACATGATTTATCTGAACGCAGACGCGCTTAAGCAACTCAAGGACGATCTGGCGCAGTTCTACTCCGCTGCCGTGATGCGGTAGTCGCGTTCGTTCACTCCCGCACTCCGGGGATTTGCATCACAGGAGTGCGTAGCCGATCGGCCCCTCAAAGAAAGTTTTCGCCGAAGGTAACGGCCTGTTTTGGATTTTCGTCGACCAACAGCCGGAATACTTCCGCACGGGCGTAATGGCCGACCACATCGAAATCGAACTTTCCGCGCACAATCTCTTTCAAATCTAATTCCGCAGTCAGCACGCCTTCGCCCTCCCGCAAGGGACCGGCCAGCACGGTTCCCGCCGGGGACACGATGACGCTGCCGCCCTTGATCAACACCGTGGCCGGATGATTGCCCTGGATCGCGCGATAATCCTCGGGGCAGCCGGAGCGAAGCAGGTACTGGCACGCGCTCAACACAAAGCAGCGTCCCTCTACCGCGATATGCTGCATGGTCGCCTGCCAGCGGTCTCTGTCGTCCACTGTGGGAGCGCACCACAGGCTCACACCCTTTGCGTACATGGCGGCGCGAAACAGCGGCATGTAATTCTCCCAGCAGATGGCCGCCCCGACGTTTCCAAAAGGCGTTTGGATGGTTGGCAACGTGGAGCCGTCTCCCGCCCCCCAGATCAGCCGTTCAGAGCCGGTGGGCATCAGCTTCCTGTGCTTTCCTTGCAGGCTGCCGTCGGCGCCGAAGAATAAGGCCGTGCAATAAAGGGTTCCCCCAGCCTTTTCGACCACACCTAGGACCAGCTCAATACGATGCCTGGCGGCTACATCGCTCACGCGAACGATCTCATCGCCGGCAAGCGCAATCGCCGCTTCGTAGTAGCGGCGAAACTCTTCGCGTCCTTCCTCGGACCGCGACCCGACGTGAGCGCCAAAACCGAGACCCTTGGGGTAACCTCCCAGAAATGCTTCCGGAAAGACAACCAGCTTTGCTCCGGCGCTTGCTGCCTCCTCGCAATAGGCATCGATCTTCTCCAGTGTCCGCCTAGTGTCAAACATCGGCGTGCCGGCCTGTACGACCGCGGCGATTAGCTTGTCCAAATTAGATCCTTCTTTCTCCCATCGGCTTTGCTATTTCGATTGAAACAGCAACGGCGCAAAATGCACCAGATTATCGCGCCATACCATCCACGTATGCATTCCGGGAGTTTCGATCGACATGACGGGAACTTTTTGCGATTGTATCCAGGCGACCAATTTTCGGTTACTGGCGATGAGTCCATCCTCGGCGCCGCAAGAGACCCACAACAGGCGAAGCGGAACGGCGCTGATCCCTTTGGCGCTCGCCCCGTGGACGAGCAAAGGGAATTCCCTGGCATAGTCTGGGCGCACCCCGCCGGGACTGAACGCCCCGACCCATCCGAATGTGTTGAGATGATTCAGTCCAGTCAGAAGCGCTTCAGCGCCGCCCATGGACTGACCGGCGATCGCCCGGTCCTTACGGTCCGGCAAAACAAGATAATTCGACTCGACCCGCGGTATCACCTCGTGCAGCAGGCTCTGGGTGAAAAGGTCATAGTTGCGCTGCCACAGGACCGGATTGCGAAGGGAGGATCCTTTTTCGGAAATGATCTCCGGCACGCCATCCCCGAACGGCATAACAACAATCATCGGCTTGGCTTTACCCTGCGCAATCAGGTTGTCGAGGATGAAGTTGGCCCGGCCCACCAGGGTCCAACTGCCTGCGTTGAAAGCGAAGCCGTGCAGCAGATAGAGCACGGGATAGCGCTTGCGGCCTCTGGGATCATAGCCCGGCGGGGTGTAAACCACGAAATCCCTCCGATCGCCGATGATGCCTGATTTATAAAAGTGACGATGCACCACGCCGTGGGGCACATCCTGTTCCTCCCATGGTTCGGGAGCCTTGCCGGGCACATGCAGAACGTTTCGCACCTGCAGCAAGTTTGGTTCGATCGCCGGATTGGAAGGATCAAGCAGCGGGACGCCATCGGCGCCGAATTCGTACCCGTAGTACTCTGGCTCAAGCGGACCAACTGTGATGCTCCACACCCCATCGCTGGCCCTCTCCATCGGTTGCGCTCCGGACGTACCTTCCAGGACAAGCCGGACCTGCCTGGCTCCCGGATCCAGAAAGCGGAAGGTAACACGACCGTCAGGGTGAACCTGGGGGGATTTCGGAAGCTCTGCTTGTTGGCCAAACAGGGGAATCGCAGCCATGACCAGACAAATCGAAAGATGAAAACGAAAGCGGCGAAGAGGCAAGGTGGACCAATGTCGGCTTGTCATTTTGCGCTCCGAATGTGAGGAAGGAAGCTCTGTTTAAAGCAAATTCAAACATACTGTGGTCAAAAAGAAAGCCCGTCATCATGAGCACAACGAAGAATCCGGAAGGTCATAGCGGTCCGGATGAGGCGAAAGGAATCTCGATTCTTCATTGCGCTGAGTTACATTCAGCGTGACCTTCTGCGATGATTCACTGCATCAAGGATGATAACTATCAAATTTGTTATTGATGAATGCGAAACAAGATCGTCTGCCGCGCGCTACTTCTCTGGAATCTGGAGAGAGGGCGGCACAGCGATTACCTCCAACGTACGAGAAGTATAGTCGGTAAGGTAGAGGAATCGTCCGTCAGGAGACAGGTTGACGTTTCGCGGAAACTCTCCTGCGGGTATAGTTTCAACGATGCCAGGCTGTTCCGGCCGGGAGACGTCGAGGATGGCGACGCCCCCGTTGCTGTCCACGAAGCGGTTGGAGTTTGCGACCAGAAGACGCCGCTCGCCCGCGAAGAGACGGATTCCTACGGGCGCCACGCCGCCGGAGGAGAATCCCCGTAGAAAGGCATGCTCCGGGTCGGAGTCGAGCAAATGTGGGCTGAAGGTGAGAATTCTGTTGTCTCCGCGCGCGGAAACGAAGAGGGTGGACGCGTCCCTGGTCTCAATCACGCGCACCGGCGAGCACCCCGCTGCCACCTCAGAAATTATGGCGCTTTGACCCGAACCGGAGGCGATGGCGCGCTTCACGTCGACGACAGTGATGAGGCCGTTCGGACGGGGTGGAGTCCCGATTCTCTGCACGCAGTCATTCTTTGTCAGCATGGGATTGCTCATGCCGGAAAAGTGGGACACTCCCTTGGTGGGGAGTATCTCCCTTGCGATATAGAGCCGGGCTCCATCCGGGGAGATGGTAAGGCTGGGGACTTTGTTACCCGCCGGGATGTGCCCGATGGTCTGGGCGTGGGTGACGCGACCGGCGGCATCGGATTGCACGGCAAGGATACCGACATTGCCTCGTTGTCCCTGAAAGTGCCCATATTCGTTGGCGGAGAAAAGATATTTTCCATCCGGGGTGGAGACCACATCATAGGCGCCGGCGCTTCTGCCCTGAGCAACAAAATAAGGCTTGGCTGCGCCATGAATTGCGTCCTGCACATTGACGAAGGCGACTCCGGCATCTCCCACGCCGACGACGAGGGTCTTTCCGCCGGGAAGCAGCGTGACACCGTTGGCGCCTTTGCTGCCGAGCCGAATCAGGCCGACGGACTGAAGCCTGCCACCCGCATTGCGGAAGACCTGAAGGCCGGAGACGACACCATGCCTTTTCCCGGCCTCCGAATCCGGAGTG
>JAJZVZ010000283.1 GCA_021846945.1 Acidobacteriota bacterium
TCAACCCCATCGCCGTGAAAATGGCTACGTACTTCCCCAAGCCCAATATCAACACGCTGGCCGGCTCTCATGCGGACAACTATGTTCTGGCTACGGCGAATCCGATTCATGAGAATGAGGTCACCGCCCGCGTGGACCATGTCTTCAGCGACAAGACGAGCATGTTTGCGCGCTACTCCTTCAATAACACTCCGGATATACGGCCCAATCCTTATGGTCCCGGCAATGTCGGAGGAGGTGGAGCCCTCGGGCCACAGGTCTTCAACCGCCATAACGCCGTCGTCCAGGTCGATCACACGTTTTCGCCAACGTTGCTGGCCACAATCCGCACCGCGTTTGACCGTCTTACCAACAGCCGCCAACCGGCAAGCATTGGTTTTGACATATCCACTCTGGGATTTCCCGCGCAGTTGGCAGACGAGATAGGCCCTCCGGCGGCATTTCCCGCGATCGCGATCTCCGGTTACGGCATAACCGGCTCGGTTCCCAATGAAACATTGGGCTACGCACTGGGGGAGACAGGCGAAATCCAAGGTTTTATGAATACCTTTGCTATCCAGGGGAACATCACCAAGACGTTGGGAAGGCATGAGCTGAAAACGGGTACCGATCTGCGTCTGATTCAAGCCAATGTTTTGCAGACCGCCGATAACAGCACAGGGTTTGCTTTCAGCGCTGCGTTTACGCAGGGACCAAATCCCACCCAGGCCTCAACAACCGCGGGAGACGCGCTGGCCTCGTTCCTGTTAGGAACTCCGGACAGCGCCAGCGTCAATCCCTCACCGGCCCTGGCGTTAGAGAGCAAGTATTCCGCCGTTTACGTGCAAGACGACTGGAAGGTGCTCAACAATCTGACCCTGAACCTCGGGTTCCGCTACGAATATGAGACACCGTTTACCGAACGCTTTAACCGCCTGTCAAACTTCGATCCGAGCGCGGCGGTGCCGCTGACCGGCGTGCCGGCGCTGCATGGGGCACTCACTTTCGTGGGCGTGAATGGACAATCGCGCTACGACACCACCGCCTACGCCGATCATCTTGAGCCGCGCTTTGGATTTGCCTGGCATATCTTGACCAACACTGTGGTGCACGGGGGCGGCGGACTCTTCTGGGACACGCTGTGGGGATGCTGCGGCGAGCAGTCGAGTAATTATGGAATCAGCGGCTTTACCGCGGCAACTCCCATGGTGACCACGCTGAATGGGGTGACACCCTACGATACGATAAGCAATCCTTATCCGACCGGCCTAAACGCAGCCACCGGGAGCTCGCTAGGCACGGCGACACTGCTGGGGCAAAGCATTACGGCGCCTGAGCGCGACCTGAAGACACCCTACACCGAACAATGGAACTTCGGAATCCAGCAGCAGCTTGCTCCGAATTTGTCCATCGATCTGACCTACGTCGGGACTCACAGCCTGCATGATCCGGGCACGGCGACCCTGGATCAGTTGCCCGATTCTGCCCTGTCTCTGGGCAATGCGCTGAATACGCTGGTCCCCAATCCATTCTATGGCCAGATCGCCACGGGACAACTCTCCCGGCCCCAGGTTTCGCAGGCGCAGCTTCTCCGCCCCTATCCCCAGTTCACGCAGGTATCGAGTCTGAGGAACTGGGCGCAATCGCGATACAGCGCCCTCGAAGTCATGCTGGCGAAGAGATACAGCAGCGGCTTCAGCCTGCAGGTGGGATACACATGGTCCAAGATGATTGATCAAGGTAGCGGCAGTTTTAGTGGTGAGTCCCTGGGAGGTGGCGCCATTCAGGACTGGAACAACCTGCAGGCGGAAACGAGTACCTCGCTGCTCGACCAGACAAACCGAGTGGTCGGCGATGTTATTTATGCCTTTCCGTTCTATCGCAACCAATCCGGAATTGTAGGCCACTTGCTCGGCGGTTGGACGATTAGTGCTCTGCCCTCGTTTATCAGCGGCGATCCGCTGGGGATTACCTCAGCCACCAACTCAACGGATTCGCAAGGCGGAGGTCAGCGGCCCAATTGGAATGGGAAAGATCCAGCTCTGTCCAATCACACCGTGGCCAAGTGGTTCGACACCTCCGACTTCAGCACGCCCCCCGCATTTCATTTTGGGAGCACGCCCAGAACTTTCGGCAATCTCCGCAGCGACTGGATTCGCAACATTGACACTTCGCTGCAAAAGAACGCCCGCCTGCATGAAAATCTTCATCTGCAATTGCGCGTAGACGCTTTCAACATGGACAACACGCCCACCTTCGCGCCGCCGAATACTGCCTTCGGCTCAGCCGATTTTGGGGTGGTGAGCGCGCAGCAGAATTTGCCTCGTTCGATTCAACTCGGGGTGAAGCTATTGTATTGAAATGCGGGCTCGAATTCGTGCCGACCTGGATAAGAGACTGATGAAACTATTAGCGGCGGACCGAGAAGAGACCTGGACTTCGTGCGGAGAAAGGTGGGTCTCTCCATCCATTGCCCCAACAAGAAAGAGGAGAAGATACAAATGAGCAAGCACATGTGGTTTGTTGGAATCAGCGCGACTCTATTTTGTGCGAGCTGCGCGGCGCAGAGCGGAGCATCAGCCGCTGAAGGCATTCACAAAATCCGTCACATTATCATCATCATGCAGGAGAATCGCTCCTTTGACAGTTACTTTGGCACCTTTCCGGGAGCGGACGGATTTCCAACGAAAGACGGCGCCTTCACTGTCTGCAATCCCGACTTGAAAACCGGGGGATGCATGAGCCCATATCATGACACGAACGACAGAAATGGCGGAGGGCCTCATCGCGCCACCGACAGCATCAAAGCAATGGACAACGGCAGGATGGATGGCTTTGTGATTCTGGCGGAAAAAGGCAAAAAGGGTTGCCAGGCCGCTGCGGATCCCGCCTGCGTGCACTCCGCAAGTCCAGATGTAATGGGCTATCACGATGGACGGGATATTCCTAATTACTGGGCCTATGCGCGGACCTTTGTGCTTCAGGATCACATGTTCGAACCGGGTGCCACGTGGAGTCTGCCGTCTCATTTGGAAGAGATCTCAGCGTGGTCGGCATATTGCACCAGGCACAATGACCCCATGAGTTGCAGCAATGCACTGGATAATCCCGGCGCGGTTCCAGACGACACCTTCCGGCGAAGCTCACCCAGCGGCCGTGAACGCAATGGCCCCGTGGGCACGAATCCGATTTATGCATGGACTGATTTGACGTATCTGCTCCATAAGTACAAGGTTACCTGGGGCTATTATGTCGTGCCGGGAGGACCGGGATGTGAGGGGGATACGCAATCGGAGAAGTTCTGCACACCGGAGATATGGAACCCGCTGCCGTATTTCGATACGGTGACGAGCGATCACCAACAGGCGCGTGTTCAGCCGCTCGACGATTTCTACAAGCAGGCTCACGATGGCGCGCTGCCTTCAGTATCGTGGATTGCTCCAGCATTCGCGGTGAGCGAACACCCGCCTGCGCTGATATCGAAAGGCCAAAGCTGGGTGACGAGTCTGATTAACGCAGTGATGCAGGGGCCTGACTGGAAAGACAGCGCCATCTTTCTTGCGTGGGACGACTGGGGCGGGTTTTACGATCACGTGCTTCCTCCTGTGGTGGATCAGAACGGATATGGGCTGCGAGTACCGGCGATGGTCATTTCTCCCTATGCGAAGCCGCACTATGTTGATCACCAGATATTGAGTTTCGATGCTTACCTGAAATTCATCGAGGATGATTTCATGGGCGGCGCCAGGCTCAATCCCAGGACAGATGGGCGGCCGGACCCGCGTCCTACCGTCAGGGAGGATGTGAAGATGCTAGGCGATCTCAAGAACGACTTTGACTTCAACCAGGTTCCGCTCCAACCCTTGGTTCTTTCCACTCATCCTGTAACTGATCTGGTCGAACCGCCGGCAGGCAAGGAGCGATCAAAGTAGTCTCGAAAGATTTGCTCTCCACCGCAGGGTACCTCCAGGGCCTAACCCCACTGGGATTCCACTATGGCCTATAAAACCGACCGCAATTCTCTGTACGGCACTCGGCTTTTAGCAGGGTGGCTCAAAGAAGAAGACGATGAAACTCGTTCGATTAGACTCACCGGAAGTAGCTCGCAGCATCGCCTCGGCCAGCGTGCGAGCAAGTCGGTGTCTGCCCGCATTCATTTACGGCCTTTTCGTTAACCTGCTAATCTTGTTGACTGCTCTCATTGCCAGCCTCACTATTTCGGTACGGGCTGCGGTCTGGCTCGGCGTACTTGTTTTTCTTGCATGGAACGCGTATGTACTTTGGTTAACAAAATCCTCTCGCCGCAACTGGTGCGTAGTGGCCTGTGCTGAGCGGGTTTACATTCGGCTTGGCGTCAACGACCCGGAAATCATCATGCTTGAGGCATCCGAAATCGCTTCGATGTCGATCAGAACTACGAAGGTATTCTTATATGGACCCAAGCCCAAATCTGTCGAATGGTTGGTGATCGAACCTGCCAAGGCGTTCGCGGAGAACGTTCACGATCACGTTCTATCACGCTTGGAGGAAATTAAGGTACTCGCTCCAGACAATCTGGTGCGCGTAGCTAATGAAGATGGATGTCTCATTATTGGGTGGAAATGGTGTCGTCCCGTTCTCCCGGTTTTCCTCCAGCGGGCCGTCAAGTCCTTTCCAGTCGTCGCGGCGCACGCCGAAGATGGTTCTGTGGCGGAG
>JAJZVZ010000284.1 GCA_021846945.1 Acidobacteriota bacterium
AAGTAACGTCCTGCCAGACCTCTGGCCGCCGGCGTGCTCGCCGGCCTGTCAGCGCGTCATCGCGCCGTGGCCAGGGTGGGGGAATTTAGGTGGCCAAAGGTGGGGGAGTTTGGGTGGCCATCGGGGCCGGAGATGGCTCGTTACCAACAATGGTCCATGTCGCGGCACGCGATGGATCGCGGTACCGGTATCCTTGTCGAAGCATCAAATCGACGGTTTCAGCGACACGCACCCCCTCCAAAGACGGGATGTGCAGGTCGCGCACCTCCATCAAGTGATGCAATCGCACGTGCAGCGGAACCTTGGCGAGATCACCCGGAAGTGGGGGCCGTGTCGTGATCCGCCTCAGCAGTTCGGTGCGAGATGGAATGGGACCGAGCGGCTGGACCAGAATGTTGCCCCGATATGGATCACTCAGCTCAGACGTCCGCATCTTGGTCCTCGCGCTCATTCAGTGTCCCAAGGATTTCACGCATCGATACGAGGTAGCTTTCCTCGCCTTCTTCTGTTGCCGGAGCAACATCAGGATGCGCCACCACAGGAGCGGAAACAGCCAACTGGTGAGAGTTCGCGGCAATCTCCAATTGGCGTGACTCCGTCAGTGTCGGTCTCGCCACACTCTCGCGAGCGTTGGTCTCTGCATTGAGCGCCTTCGCGGCTTCGACAATCCCTTGTCGCAGCTTTTGCTGTTCAAGACGTAGGATTGTCTGCTGGTGTTCGATGTCCGCGCGATTACACCGGGAGTACATCAGCGCATCGGCCACTTCGTCGAAGGTGAGTTCTGGTGAAGCCGTGGACTGCTCTGACAACTGCAGTTCCAGCATGCCCGAGCCGCCGATATCCGGCGTCCATATTTTCCCGACCGACCCCGGGAAATAGTGGCAAGGAAGATCCCAGCCGCCGAAGTTGCGCGCCGCATCGATCCACTTACGTTGCTCAACCTCTGGGCTCCCGTAAGCGCGCTGGCCGAAGTGAACGCCGCTGCGCGTAATCCTGGCATCACCGGCCGGCATGAGTTCAGAGATGAGCTCGGCTGTTGGAACTTGACGTCGAAAGCCGATGCCGACTGCATGGCCCCAACGCCATAGCCCAGCCGGGCTAGGAAAAACACCATCAGCCTGCATGTGGGCGTCGAGCCTCCTTTGTCGATCTGCAGTCAGGTTGTACTCGGTAAAGACTGAATACAGATAGTGCACGTACTCACGCACCGTCAGTGCAGCATCGTCCGGATTGAACCGGCGAAGTTCATATTCCTGACGGCGGGCATCGATCGCGCCAGGCACGAAGTGGTACTGCTTGTCCTTCTCGACGCGGTGCAGAACTTCAACGATGCCCTTGTAGTCTGGCCGGTATGGCGGGGCATACGACAGTATTGGGAGCAGCCGCTTTCCAGTCTCACGGGCTTGGCGGGAGAGATACTCGCCGCGGTCACAAAGGAGTGCGGCGCACAGTGTGGGAACAGGCATAAGGCTGAGGATCGGTTGATAGCCCCAGAGATCAGCCACAAAAGCTGGGGCCGCTCCAGCACTCAAGATGCTCAGTTTGGCCATTGCCCAGCTCGGACCTTCCAGGCAGACGTAAAACCCCACAACAGCCGTCGACCACACATCCACAATCACGTAAGCGATAGGTCGTCCGATGATCCACGCGCGATTCAGAGATGAGCGCAAGTAGATGTCGCCAATCGTTGAATCGATGGCCCAGGTGTGCCCCGGGCCTGCGACACCCCTCCAACTGCTACCTCCAGCGCCGCGCAGGTTGCGTGCATAGTGCCCCTGGGTTGTCTTCTGCAAGAGGCCCTCGAGACGGGATATCTCGACGTTAAGAACGCGGCTAATCTGTTTCCGATTCGGATATTCACCCTTCTTGAGTTCGACCTCGACGAGTCGATCACCTTCGAAGCGAAAGCGGCGCACAAAATGGCTGCTCAAAATCAAGTCACATCGCGCTGGCATCATTGGCTTTGGCGATGGAATCCCCTTGTCGGCGGCCATGATCAATGCGCGCCAGTTGGTGTTCATGCCAGGCTGTGTCGGTGGGAGGATCGTTCCCGAGTGCGTTGCTATGCGCTGTGCGGTCGTTTTGCGCCCAGCCTTTCGGCGTCCACCAGGGTCGCTTGGACGTTGGACGTTAGGCGCGCCGCAGCGGTCCAGCCGAGGACGCAGACTCGACTCAAGTATTCCGAAGCGACACAGCAAACTCCAGCACTTGTAGACGAAATGGCGATTGACGTTTGTGGTTTGCATGGCGGCACGCACAAGTCCACCAAGTCCCGAATGGACGACGATCCCTTCGTACAGCCGCTCAAAATCAAGGAATCCTGCCATGGCTGCCTTTCGGCGCTCGAACAAAGCCACGTTCTTGGCTCCCGTCACCGGCGATAAATAAATGGCTTCGGGTTCGACGTCTACCCGGATCAGATCGAGGGCGAGTTCCAGTTCTTCGAGCTGCTGACGATCAAGCCAGCGCAACGCACCTATTAGTGGGAGTGGCTTTTTGCGCTTTGGTCGGGGAGAGGGTCTGTCGCTGTCATCGTTGGGGGCGTTCTCCGGATGCCTTGGACTGCCACCAGCGATGCATACGACAACGGTGCGATTTCTCCTCGGCTCATCAAAGATGACGCGATAGATGCCCATCAGAGGGCCGGTGGTAATCCGGATGACCTGGTTGTGACTCAGTTGGTCCATGCCGACCTCCGAGAAACGATGGGATTGAGCGCGTAAAAATCGTCGTGTGCCATTAGCACGACAGGTCGATGGGGTCGCCAGCCATGTCGCAGGTCGAGCGTCAACTCACCGCGCCAAACGGCCTGCCAGAATGCTGTTTGCGCAAGGTCCAGGGCTCCCACTTCTTCGGCAATTCTGGCGAGGGCATGCGTGAGGGTGTGCCCTGCGCACGCGGTGGCGACGCGGACGGCGATGCTGCGCACAGCGGCTGGGACTTCTCTCTCCAAGCCCCAGGGAATCGTCCTCCGCAGGGTCAGCCCAACAGAGGCCTCGTACAGAGTTGGCGTGATGAGGAGCCAACGGACTCCACGGGCCTTCCAGTACGCTTGCTCCAACCGAAGTTTTTCGACAGTACGGCGGCTCTGAATATCCTGCGCACACTTGCACGCGACGGCCAGAAGTTCGGGTTGGTCATCTGCGCGCTGCAGAGTCAGCAGCAGGTCAGTGGTCATGACCCAGGGCGCCTGGACACCCTCGCCGCTGATTCTTGGGTGGACGATACCCAGCCTCTGCGCGAGGTCGCGGCTTCCGGGGTAGCGGTGGCAACTTTGGCTGATGTCATAGGCTGCAAGCTCGTGTGCCGCCTCTTCAAGCGAGAGGGGGAATTGCTCGCGCAGGTCGATGAGTCCAGGAGCCATGATCGCAAAGCTGCATGCGACCCATTCCAGATCACTCAGCAACTCGATGTGCCGGCCGCGCCAAGCCAAAAGATGCGAACGCCCATGGCTAGACGGGTCTCCTCGGCTCACGCGGTGCCAAGGGACGTAATCGACTGCGGTACCGATCCCCCGTTTATTGGCTTTGAATCGGTCCAGCAAATCGGGCGTATGCCGTTTTTGAGTACGCATAGGTTCCCCCTCTTGCGGTGTCACGAGGTTTCCTCGGGCAGTCGCAAAGTTTCGAAGACAAAAGGGGGAATTGACGGGACGAAATAGATCCCGTAAATTTCAACTGCCTACCGTTGAAAAACCATCCCCCTACCGATGAGGCGACTCAGCGTGTCTAGACGCTGAGTCGCCGTTTCTCTTGGGGTAGCGTCGTTTACCGCATTGCTTTCTCCTCTTGGAAACGTCGAGCCGTGACGGTGCCGCTTAAGGCAAGCAGCACGCCATTCGCTCGGAATGCGCGGTGTCTTGGTTTCTCAATCCATCTACTAGATTACCAAATCCAAGCCGTTTTACAAAATGGCTTGGATTATCGTTCGCGATGCAATATGAGCGCGAAATTGTCGCATTTCTATTTCATTTCGCATAATGATGCTTTTGCAAAACTTCGACGCGAACGTATAAATCAAAACCTGCGCGAATTGGCTAGCTTTGTACGCACATGCTCTGAATTTCCGTTTTGCGATTCAGCCATTTTTCATTCAAGAACTCAGATGACCCTGGCCCCTGAGAGTCAACCTGAGAGAAGGGCGTCCAATTGTTAGCGCCGACGCCCGATTGAGCCAGTTCCGGGCAATGTGCCGACTGGGCCATGAGGCACCAGAATCGGGGCGGAGTCCGTCTCGTCTCTGACCGTGCTGGGTTCGCAAACGGCTCAGCACAATGGTTGGCAAGGCGGCTCACGCTGCGCTCGGTGTCAACAGAATGTTGCTGATTCTGAGTTTGTCGGCGCGCAGCGCAGTTCGCCATCTGCGCGAACGCTTGAAGCGCGTAATTTCGCAGAATGCATTTCCGCAAAACATAACCAAGATTCGTTGATTTATTGCCATAAAAAATCCTTCAAGAAGGCCCCATCGCCATCTTGCATCCAGCGCCCGCGTCGCCCATAATGACCGCAAGCCCTCACGTTTTCAGACCAACGTCCTCAACCCAGACCGAATCCCTCCCCCGCCTCACCCGTCAACCATGAACGCCCCGCACAACCCCATCCAGTGGCTCAACGACCGCATAGCCAGCGTGGTCGCCTATGACCGCGTGCGGGGCGCGTGTGTGC
>JAJZVZ010000285.1 GCA_021846945.1 Acidobacteriota bacterium
TGCCCATCCGCCTGCATCGCGAAGTCACCGCGCGGGTACAGGTGAAGGTTCTGTCCGAAGCGATCGAGGAAACCCCGGCCGAAGCCGCAGCCGGAGAGGCCGCGGCCGGGTAAACTCTGTCGAATCTCCAAGCCGTCTCCGGCCCGCCGGAGACGGCTTTCCTTTCGGGTCGCTCTTAAAGCGCATCCAGAGGGGCGGCAGCGGCATCTTAAGCGCGGAGGGGCGGGTGAGATGGTGGACCACGACCGCGATGCTCTTCCAGGACCGCAGGGATGCGGGCCGGGTGCTGGCGCAACTTGTCGCCAAATTGCCGGATCTTCAGGATGCCATTGTGCTTGGCCTGCCGCGCGGCGGTGTCCCGGTCGCTTTTGAAGTGGCGCGCACCTGCCAGCTTCCACTCGATATTCTCGTCGTCAGAAAACTCGGCGCTCCCGGGCAGAGAGAATTGGCCATGGGAGCGGTCGCCAGCAGCGGCATTGTTGTGCGCAACCCGGAGGTTCTCCTGGAATTGCACGTGACCGATGCCGTGCTTCGTGCCGTAACAGAGCGCGAACTGCGGGAAGTGGAGCGCTGCGAACGCGCTTACCGCGGCGACCTTCCGCCGCCCACGATCGAAGGACGCACCGTCATTCTGGTTGACGACGGCTTGGCCACCGGGGCCAGCATGAAAGCGGCGGCGCGTGCGGTCCGGCCGATCGCCTGCCAGGTGGTGATTGCGGTTCCGGCCGGCGCCCGCACCGTCTGCTGTGAGCTTCAAGGCGAGGCGGACCGCGTGATCTGCGCAGCCATGCCGGAGCCATTTGTGGCGGTGAGCCAGTGTTACGGCGACTTCGAACCAACCAGCGATGAAGAGGTCCGCACGTTGCTTTTGCAGGCGCGCCGCGAGTGGGGATCGCGGCCGCCCGCGTCAGGCTCCAGCGAATAGAATCTCTTCATTTCGCCAAGTGCTTAACAAAGAAGTCCGCCATCATGTGATTGGCCTCGATGGCCTCGGGAATCTGCGAGTTGTACCAGAAGGCATGGGGCAATGCGTCGAAGACCACCAGATGCGCATCCACGCCTGCGTGTAAATAAGCCCGGTCAAGGTTCACCGTTCCGCTCAGCAACATGTCGCGGGTGGCCGTCACGAACAGCGTAGGCGGCAGCCCGTGCAGATCCGCGTAGAAGGGCGAAAGCACCGGATCTCTGGGGTCGGTCTTGCCAACATAGTAGGAAATGTGCGGCTCCGCAGAGGGCGGATCAAGATGCCCGGAAAGCCCTTGCAGCGAGAAGAGGGACGCCGAGTCGCCTGGGCGCGCGAAATCACCGAAGCCGCTGAAAATGCCCAGCGCCGCGGGCAGGGGCAGAGCAAGCTGCTTCAGCTTAACGGCTACTTCGCCGGTCAGGATGGCGCCGGCCGAGGTCCCGTAAATCACGATATGGTTGGGCCTGTAAGTCTTGAGCAGTTCCTTGTAAACAGCTACCGCGTCGTCGACGGCGGCCGGGAAGGGATGCTCGGGCGCCAGCCGGTACAAGACGGACACCACCTTCATTTTTGCGTAGACCGCAATCGGAATCGACTCGACATAAGAACCGGAATCCGAATTGAAGCCACCGCCATGCACATTCATGAGCACCTTGTCCCGGTTAGCCTCGGGGATCTGCTCGGGCGAGACGATATGGACCGGCACGCCTGCCATCCTGCTCTCGACAATGTGGTTGGGGCAGAGCTTGCTCCAGGCGGTGCGATTGCGGGCCTGACCTGCATCTGTCCTGGCGCGGCGCTGGGCCAGTGACACAGGGGCTGTCTCATCGGGGATGGGACGGGCCAGCCAGGCGCGCGCTTCGGGGCTGATGGTTTGGGGTAATGGAACCACCCGCGTTACATGGGCCGTGCCCTGGGCATCGATGTAGCTGGTGTCGCGATTGGGAGCTTCCGCGGCAGTGGTGGGCGCGGGCTGCTGCGCGGCCGCGGTGGCTGCGGCAAGCACAAGAAGGAGAACTGTGCGAGGAGACATTGGATTCCTCCGGCTGTTTTTTCTCTTCAAGGAGCAACAATTTCGCGGGCATCTTGGCCGCAAATCACGAACCCCGTCCACAATATCAGAGAAAGATGCGATCTCCATTACGCAATTTGCCGGAAAAGGAACCCTCCGGAGAAGATTTTCGGAACACCCGGCGCGTTCGCTGCCCCCCCGCCCGGCGCAGGGATGGACCCAGTCAGCTACACCTTCGGCCCGCGCTACACATGGGCGCCCTCTAACGGCAAGGTCTCGCTCAACGGACAAGGCCTGGCAGGCGGCGCGCGCAGTTTCAACGGGATCTTTCCTCACACCGGCGCCCCATGACGACAGCCAACAGCATCGCGGCTCTTGCGGGCGGCGGCATCGACTTGCCACCGTGGCGCCACACCGCGCTGCGGCTCGTAGACGCCGGCTGGCTCCGCACCGAGTTGCCCAACGCTGCCAACAACATGCAAAACACTTTCCGGATCGACTTTGGCATGCCTCGTCCGTGCTTTTTGCTGCGATTGGAGGAGCATCGCCCGCATCGGACGCGGCGAGCGGTTGCGGGAGCTGGGCAACTATGCATGCTCGGCCAACGGAAGTTGCACCGAAGAATCCTTGACAAAGTGATCGCCCCGGGGGAATATATGACTAACAGTCATCTACGTCTATTATTCGTTTATGAATAGAGGTCATCCTTTGCCTCCTGCTATTCCCGGCGGCGATGTTGCGGTCGCGGCAAAACGGCGGATCCGTGCCCCGCTCCCAGGACGCCGCCAGCGGCGCGCCGCCGAAACCCGTATGCGGCTCTTCCGGTCAGCTCTCCAACTCTTTGCCAAGCGCGGGTTCTCGAGCGTCACGGTTGAAGACATTACTGAAGCCGCTGACGTCGGCAAAGGGACTTTCTTCAACTACTTCGCAACCAAGGACCATGTGCTGGGCGTCATGACCGAGATTCAACTGGGCAAAGTGAGGCAGGCCGCGACCCTGGCCGGCGCCGGCAAGCAATCAATTCAATCCGTACTGCGCCGTCTGCTGCTGAACCTGGCCGAGGAGCCGGGACGCAGCCCTGCTCTCGCCCGCGCTCTCATCTCCTCCTTCCTGGCCAGCGCGGAAGTCCGGCGCATTATTGAGGCCAACATGCGCGAGGTTCGCGGGATTGTAGCCGGAATCATCGCCGCCGGCCAGGAGCGTGGAGAAGTCAGTCTCCGCGCGAAGAAGGAAAAGGCCGCCAGCCAGTTTCTGCAAGCGTTTTTGGGAGCCCTGCTGCTATGGTCCCTGCACGGCAAGCCAGCGCTTGCGTCGTGGCTTGACGACAGCTTCGAGCACTTCTGGAGGGCCATCTCAATTCCCGGATAAAAGCAGGAGCCATGAAATTCCGTCTGTGCAATATCGCCCTCGTTTTGCTGGCCGGCCTGATCGCCCCTTCCACCTCAGGTGTAATCAGTGTGGCGCAACCGCCACTGCCTTATCGCCTGACGTTGCAGGATGCAATTCAGAAGGCGCTCCAGGCCAATTTGAGCGTGCTGGTTGCTGGAACGCGCGTGGAAGAGGCGGAGGGAACGCGCATGAGGCGGCTGTCGGCGGCGCTGCTTCCGCGCGTAAACGCGCAAACCTACGCTAACTATCAAAACCGCAACCTGCGCGCCTTCGGACTCTCATTCGCGGGCATCCCCGGAGTTGTCGGTCCGTTCTCCAATTACGACTTCCGCGTATACGCACAGCAGAATGTGGTGGATCTCCAAAGCTATCGAGCCTACAAGGCCAGCGAATTGGCGCTCGACGCCGGCAAAATGGACTACCAGGATGCGCGCGATCTCATCGTGCGCTCCATCGCCGCGATCTATCTCGATGCGCAGTCGGCGGCGGCGCGCGTGAATGCGGCCCAATCGCGGGTCACTGCATCAGATGCGCTTTACAAACTCGCAAAGGACAAACACGATTCCGGTACCGCGACAGGTGTGGATGTGCTGCGGGCGCAAGTGCAATTGGCCAACGACCGCCAGGCGCTACTGGTAGACCAGAATTTGTACCAACAATCGCTGCTGGCGTTAGCGCGCAACCTGGGCATGAGTCCAGGCACTCCGCTGGAGCTTGCCCAGCCGCTTGCATTCCGCCCATTGAGCCAGCCGGAGATCAACACGCTTGTCTCCGCCGCGCTGGTGACCCGCTCCGATTACCTCTCGCTCGCGCGCCAGCGCCAGGGGCTGGTCGAACAGCAGCGCGCCAACCGCGCACGCGCCTATCCCAAGCTCAGCCTCAACGGAAATTTCGGAGGAATTGGCCGAAGCGTCGGCGGTGTGCAGCCAACCGGCCTCATTCAAGGCCAGATCGATTTCACCGTCTTTGACCGCGACCGCAACGGCGAAGCGCAGGAGATCGCCAGCCGCATCCAGCGCATTGACGATCAGATTGCCGATCTGCGCCGCGGCATCGAAGAGGAGATTCGCGCGGCGCTGCTGAATCTTAATTCAGCGGCCGAGCAGGTGTCGGTCGCCCGCGACGGCCAGAACCTTGCGCAGCGTGAACTTGAAATGACGCGGGATCGGTTTGCGGCGGGCACAGCCAACAATGTCGAAGTGGTCACCGCTCAGGACGAACTGGCCCGCGCGCAGGAGAACTATATCGTTGCCGTCACCAACCATGTCGACGCGAAATTCGCGCTGGCGCGCGCCA
>JAJZVZ010000286.1 GCA_021846945.1 Acidobacteriota bacterium
AAATCGGTGTTGACCAACGGCTCCATCCGGGCCAGCGCGGTCTCAAAGTTGCTGAGTTCCTGGTAGTAATTCACCTCGTAATCGAGCACGTAGATGAAGTTGTCGAGCATGGAAAGGAAATCCACCTTGCCCACCTCATACGCCGACATCGAGGATTCCAGCGCCAGCGACGATTGCGGAACGATGGCCTTCGAGTAGAGGTTCATGAGGTTGCGCGCCGCGGTTGCCGCCAGATACTGCTGCTTGATTTCGAAATTGACTTCGGTCATGCGGTCGTCGAGTTCACGGCGTGCTGCATTCAGTCCGTGACTGGCCTCGATCACTCCTTCGCGCTGCTTCGCGCGGAAGAAAACCGGAATATTGATTCCAACCATGACGCCGTGCATGTCCTGCATTTCCGGGCGCTGCTCGTAGGTGTAGGCCACATCGAAGTCCGGCTTGTAAGCCTTCTGCGCCAGATCCACCGCGTATTGATTGCTCTCGATCATGCGCTTGTCGCGTTCAAGGCCCGGGTCATTCGCATGTGCCATCGCATAGAGTTCTTCGAGAGAATCGCGAAAATCTGCCGCCTTCACGGGCGCGGGCAATGGCAGCGGAGATTCCGGGTCGTGGTAAAGCAGGGTATTCAGGCGGGCGCGCGCCGCGTCTTCTTCCTGCTCAAGGACGATCAGCTTCTGATCGATTCTTGCTACCTCGACCTGCGCACGCAGCACGTCCTGCTGAATGCCCTTGCCGACTCGATATCGCGCCTCTGCGATGCTTTCGAGTTTCTGAAGGAGGTCCTTGTTCTTCTGCGTGATCTCGATTGCCTTGCTGTCATAGAAGTACGCATAATATGCCGTCTTCACTTCGGCTACGACCTGGCGTTCTGTTTGCTCGTACTCCCAGCGTCCCGCTTCGGCCTCCCGGTCGGCGATCTTGCCGCGCAAGCTTAGCTTGCCGGGAAATGGAAATGCCTGGCTTACGGTCAGTCCCCGGTAACTCGACGGATCGCCCTGCTGGACACTGAACGGAGTGATGTTCCCCATCCATCCGCCGGAAACCATCGGGTCCGGCAGCGAGCGGGCCTGGGGAGCGCGAGCCCGCTGCGCCTGAAAGCGCTCTGCCGCACTCTTGATCGCTGGATTTCGTTCGAGCGCAATCGCCACCAACTGTTGGAGCGTGATCTCCTGGGCGGTCAGTGTGGCGTCATTAGCCGTCGGCTTGGAAGGAAGGTCAGCCGGTACAGATGGCGCCGCAGCGCTTGAATTGGCAAGAGGGGCGTCAACGATGCCTGAGCCGTTCGGAGGCATCTGTGCTCCGGCTGACGCGGCGCCCAGCACCATTGCTCCGGCCAGGAGCCACGAAAGTGATCCCCAGCGGCTATTCATGGCGGCCTCCCGCCGCGCCCGGCTCCGTTTCGCGAAATGTGGTGACTGCCGGTCCGTTCACTGACTGGCTGTGCGCGAAGATCTCGTCGGACGCCCAGTCGAGCAGCTTGCCGGAGAGCGGCGCCTTGAGGTCGAAGGTATAGGTGTCCCGGAATCCAAAAACAAACAGGTGATACGGGTCTGGTTTCGACACAGTTTGAAGATCGGTCCAGCGCCAGCTCCGGCTGTCGTCTTTTGACGAGGTCACGTAATCGATCCCATCCTGCCGGATGCGCAACACGCCGTTTGTGCCGGAAGCGAGCGAACGGTGACGGACTGGAATTGTGGCGATTGCCGGCGCGTCTGGATCCGGGTCCGCATTCTGCGAGGGTCGCGCGACAGCTTCTGCGAGTCTGGCTGCTACGGCCGGGGGTACGGCCTGCGCCAGGCTAAACCTATACGTGCGTTCGCCAGGCCGATGCAGGCTGCGATTGAGATAGGTTTTGAGCGTCAGCCGATGAGGGGCAATGAAGGCGGCCTGGATCTCACTGAAGGCCCAGCGCTGGCTGTGTTTGTTCTCGCCCCGGAACTCCACTCCGTTCCCGTCAATCAGAAGAGTCCCATGGTTGCTGGGAGCGAAGAGGGCGCGATGCATGCGCGCGGGACTTTCCCAATGGAGCGAGGCCGCCACGGGATGATCCAGCGACGATCCAGGCTGTCGTGCTGCCTGCGCGGCCATCGCAATCCCGCTGAGAGCTATGGCGATTGCCGACAGGAGGATGACGCTCTTGTATCGTGTCCAAACTCCAGAAAACATAAGCAGAGTCTCCGTATTCGGGTGCTCTTCGCCCGCCTGGGCGGGCATGTTGACGTAGCCGTTTGAGTACGAGCACTGCGGCTCAGGCAAAAGAAGCTGGAATCTCGGGATGACAATCCGAGTGCTCCCCGCAGAAAAAAGGAAGGATTAGATCAAAAAGGAGCAGAGGGCGGTACGGGAAGCCGGGCGGAGAGGAGGATCCTTGGGTATGGCGAACAGCCCACGCGTCTCTGCGACAGGAATCAACAAACTGGCAGATTGATTGGGGAACACAACCAACTCCCAGCTATTCTCCATCGACTTTTGTACGGCGAGCGATGCTGCTTGATGAGAGGACGGACCGCTGCAAAGAGGCCTGGTGATTTCTGGACCGGTCTTGCCGGCGAGCGTCGCGCCCGTCGGCTTCGCCATCATCGGGCACTCCGGACTGCAGCAATTCATGGAGTGCATCGCCTGGCGGCAGGGCACCACAGCCAGCACGGGCATCGCTGTAAGAGCTACGAGCAAACCTACGACGAATTTGGCCAATAGCCTCAACTGTGTGACCCCATGATTCCGAGCGTTGTTACTGGCTGTCTGTGATATAGATCACCCGCTCCTCCACGCCCTGCCGGCTGAGGCATCGAAGGCCGCGAGGACGGCTCCAGTTTGCCCAATCCGATGGCGAAAAAGATGATGAGGACGAGTGGGTCATGCTCTGGAAGCTGGACAAGCCACCGCATCATGGTCGGTTGGGAACGTGGTGCCATCTTCTCGCGCGACACAGCCCGCGACATCCGCTGCGCACGACGACTTGGTCCCGGCTTGGCTGGCCGTCCGGTCCTGCTGCCGCTTATAGGATGGTTTGTCACCAGCAGGTGGAAAGCGGACAGTGTAGCCGTGTACGTCATGCGCCACACTAGAAGCATCTAGTTTGCCATTCCCTCAAATCCAGTAAATGACTTCAGAAATGAACTCTTACCGGCATTGCACGCTCACTTGCTCCGAGAGGTTTTAGCCGCGTTGCCTCATTTCGGGCAGAGGTTGGAGCATTCAAGGCAATCCGCCATTGCGCTTACCCGGGCGTTTTCAGGACAAGGCGCTCTCAAAGGCGGGTTCAGCAACGGCCGCAATCGTTGTCATAACTCACAGTCTCCGGGATGAGCCAATGTGAGATGTTGAAACACAGAACCCAAATCGCCCGCCCGATAGGCGAAGATAGGTTCAGGAGGAGTGCGCTCGTGAATGCCGGTGGTCAGCGACGTTTGCGCGCAGTCGTCCTCATCTGCGCCATCGTGGTGGTGTCCCTGCTGCACTATCTCACCCCGACAAGCCACGTCATTCTGCACCCGCTCCTGCAACGCGCCTACTACATACCTATTCTGCTGATGGCCTTGTGGTTTGGGTGGCGCGGCGGCCTTCTCGGAGCAGCGATCGCGGGCCTTCTCTACCTCCCTCATATCGTCATGGCGTGGGGATCGAACGAGGAGTACAGCATTGCGCAGTACGTCGAAATCGGCATGTTCTTTGTCATAGCTCCCTTGATCGGCGTACTTGCCGACGTCGAACGCAGGCAGAAGCAAAGGATTCAGGAAACCGCTGTCAAATTGAGCGAGACCTACGCACAACTTCAGGCTTCCGTCGATCAGGTTCGCCGCGCCGACCGCCTCTCGGCGCTCGGAGAGCTGTCCGCAGGCTTGGCGCACGAGATTCGCAATCCTCTCGGAGCGCTGGAGGGTGCGGTCCAGATCCTGCAGCGGCCGGAACTGCCGTCGGAGACCCGCCAGGAATTCGCGGCGATGGCTGGAAAAGAGGTTGGCCGCCTGAAATCTCTTCTCACGCAGTTCCTGGACTTCGCCCGGCCACAACGGCCCCAGCGTATCCTCACTGAACCCGCCATGCTGCTCAACTCGATTGCGAGCCTGGCAGCCGAGACGGCCAAGCTGGCCCAGGTCGAAATCCGTGTCGAGGGGTTAGAGACCAAGCCGATCGCAATCGACTCGGAGCAGATCAGGCAGGTGCTGCTCAACCTCGTGCTCAATGCGGTTCAGGCCATGCCGGACGGTGGTCGGATCACCTTGCGCTCCCGCCAGGAAAATGAGTCCATCATTCTAGAGGTTGTGGATCAGGGGCCGGGAATTGCTCCCGAGAATATCGAACGCATCTTCGACCCCTTCTTTACGACCCGGCCCGCAGGCACGGGACTTGGTCTCTCAATTGCTCATCAGATTGTGCATGCCCATGGCGGGGCGCTATCAGTCTGCAATAATCCCGACCGCGGTGCCACATTCACCATCACCCTGCCTGTGGGAGTCGCTCCGCCAGATGTGAGCCCGAATGTGAAGGTTCTCGAATGACGAAACCGACGATTCTGATTGTCGACGACGATCCTAGCCAGCGCCGCTTGGTTGAGTTCTGGCTTCAGGAAGACGGTTACCGCACGGTCACGGCCGACGACGGCATGGCAGGTCTGCGTGCGTTTGAGCAGCACTCTCCCGCTCTGGTAATCACCGAT
>JAJZVZ010000064.1 GCA_021846945.1 Acidobacteriota bacterium
CAGCGGGCAGCACTTTCCCTGACCGATCTGCTTCGAGCGTATAGGCTGGCATTTCATCTTTACGCCAAAGAAGATGGACCAGCCCCGCATGCGACTCTGTCCAGCGGAACATCGCGCGACACTCTCCGGGCACATTTCAATTTGAACGAGAAGGAGTTCGAACCGTTCCGGAATGCTGCTTTGGAATATGGCTGGTCCCGGTAGTCGATCCAACACAGAATCGAAGCGATTTTATATGTGGACAGGGAGTCGCACTCCACTCTCAGGAACATCTCGCCGCGCGCGAAAGCAAGTATTAGCGCGCTGCTCGCCGAATTGTCAAAAGAAGAGGCCGAAGCAATTGAGTCGATCCACCGGGATCTTGACTCGGGCTCTGCAAAGAAACTGGACGACGCGGTGATTAGCTTATACGCGGAATCGCAGGCTGAATCTCTCCGTTTGCGACCGCGACCCGCTGGCTTCGGTATCGGTTCTCCAAGGGGCGCCGCCAGCCCAAGTTTGCCAACCGCAGGCGCGCTCGGTTCGGTCAGCCCGATGTTCACCGGACCCGTCGATTGCTACTACAGCGATCCGGACAGCTTGCAGCAGGCTGTCGGCGAGTGTGGCGACGGGGGAGGAGAATTCAATCTTGACACCTGCGAATGTGATTATGGCGGTGGAGGCGGCGGGGGCGGTGGGGGCGGTGGGGGCACAACCGGCCAGACGCTTTGGTTGGTGTCGGAGGACTGCTTTCATCCTGACCCGGATGGTTATACACCGTATGGTGTGGGGTGGGGAAACGGGATGTGCTTCTTAAGCCAAATGATCGACCGGTTTCCGCCAGGTGGCAGTTGTGTTTCCGCTCAAGGCCCTAGCGGGATGATCAATTGTTGGCAGACTAACGAGAACGGGTGCGTAACAACAACATGTCCAATTAACAATCGGACAGCAGATAGCGCATGCACGCAATTCATTGATGGGATCACTTCCGCGGAAGTAATCATACGCACAGGCTGCCAATGACGGCCTTTGACTGCGAAACGTCGATATAGCGAGGTTATTCGAAATGTCAAAACAAGCGATTCAGCAGAAAAAAATCGGGAAGAATCGGAGTGTGCGCGGGATACTTCTCCTGCTGTTAGCTTTCTCGCTCGGAGCTTCGGGCATTGCCCAGGATTCCAACTCGAATACAGCCGCATTGATTGTGACTTTGCGCGAGACGCAAGTCGGCGGCAAATCTCCAGCGGGCGCTTACAGCACGTGCATCAATGTTTGGGAAGATGGACGCTTCCACCTTGAGCGGAGATGGCAACAGCTACCAAGCGCCACAGCCACCTTGCAGGTCCTCGAATCCGTCCTGCCAGAATCGCAGCTCCAACAGTTGCGAAGTATTCTTGAGGGCGAAGCGATTCGCGAACTTCCTCCGTTTCAGCCTCTGGATACTTCAACGGCAAGGACATGGGTCCGAAGCTTCAGGGCCGACATTCCTCGTGGGACAACAGTGCAAACCGTCGGATATTTTGAATGGGGAAGCTACAACCCGTCTGCCAGAGAGGAATCGGAACGAGACGTGGTGACAAAGCCCGCGCCGACAATCGAGACCGCGCTTAATCCCCTTTCAGAGTGGCTTCATCATGTGAGTTCGGCGAAGCTGCCCATATCGACCGCGAAGCCCACTATGTGTGGCGAAGCTTCGAATTAGGCCACAAACTATTTGCCAGTAGACCGGGGATTTCTGTCGCCCGGTATGCGACATCGAGACGAGTCATCATACGGCTGATGCGAAGCTAACTCGCTTCCAGCGCCGCCAGGATCTGCGGAGCCAGTTGGCTCACGCTGCCGGCTCCGAGGGTGAGGATCAGGTCGCCTTCGCGCACCCCGGTAGTAGCCGCTGCAACAGCGGCGGCAAAGTCGGGCGCATAAAACACGCGGGTTCCGCGAATGCAGCCGGCCAGCCGCTCCGCCGTCACGCCCGGAATCGGCTCCTCGCTGGCCGCGTAGATGGGCAGCACGATGACACTATCCGCATCCGTAAAGGCGCCGGCAAACTCGTCCAGCAGGTCGCGCGTGCGCGTATACCGGTGCGGCTGAAAGACAACGTGGACGCGGCCGGGCCGGCAATCGCGGGCAGCGGCCAGCGTGGCGCGGATCTCGGTGGGATGGTGGCCGTAGTCATCCACCACGCTCACGCCGCGCGCCTGGCCGCGATGCTGGAAGCGGCGGTCCACGCCGCGAAAATGCCGGAGCCCCTCGGCAATCTTCTCCACGGGCACTTCAAGCTGGCGCGCAATCGCCACCGCGGCCGTGGCGTTAAGCACATTGTGCCGGCCCGGCACATGCAATTCAAACGGCCCCAGCGCACCCGCGACGGTATGCACCTGAAACCGCGCAAAGCAGCTTCCCTGCACTGCCGCCAGGAACTCAAGGCGATAGTCGGCACCGGCCGCTTCGCCATAAGTAAATACGCGCCGCCGCGCCAGGGGCAGAATGCCGGCAAGCAGCGCGTCGTCGGCGCAGGCGGTAACCGCGCCGTAAAATGGCACCCGGTCCATGAATTCCAAAAAGACGCGCTTCACGTCGTCCATGTCGCGGTAACAATCCATGTGCTCGCGATCGAGGTTTGTGACGACGGCCAGGATGGGCGAGAGCTTCAGAAAGGAGCGGTCGCTCTCGTCGGCCTCGGCAACGAGGTATTGAGTTGATCCGAGCCTGGCATTCGAGCCCAGCGCATTCACGCGCCCGCCCACCACCACAGTAGGATCCAGGCCCCCGGCGGAAAGCACTGCGGCTACCATCGATGTGGTCGTGGTCTTGCCGTGCATGCCGGCGATGGCGATGCCGTACTTGAGCCGCATCAGCTCGGCCAGCATCTCAGCACGCTGTATGACGGGAATCTTGCGGGCGTGCGCCTCGACAACTTCAGGGTTGGCAGCGCTGACCGCTGAGCTGGTAACGACCACCGTGGCTCCGGCAACATGCGCCGCGTCGTGGCCTTCATAGACGGTGGCGCCGAGGCTGGACAGCCGGTCGGTCACCGGCGTGCGGCGCAGGTCGGAGCCGGAAACCTTCATGCCCAGGTTGAGCAGAATCTCGGCAATGCCGCTCATGCCGATGCCGCCGATACCGATGAAATGCACGTGCTGAGAGGTAGCAAACATTACTGAGGCGAAACTCTACTGTACCATTGGCGCGATCACAGAGATGCGCCAATGCCTTCCACGAAGGTGGAAAGAGCCTGACTGCGGAGAAAGTGGGGATCCCGGGCCAGGCAGGCGGGTGCGCGGCAGGCGCCGCCCGGAGAAGCGCAGCGGCACATTTAACCCAAATATATACAAATAGTTGCAGCGAGCGAACCTGCCGCGGCTCCGCAACCTTTTTCCCGGACTGGAGTTCAATCCGAACATAAAGCGGCGCACCGGCGGGGTGGCACGAGTCAAGCCCCGGCGGCAGTCAGCCGGAGCGGCCGGGAGGGTAAGCCCAGCGGCTGGAATGGAGGACGTATGGACGGCATGAAGAAGTGGATGCTTGGAGCAGCACTTGGAGTAGGCGGGTTGGGTCTCGCGGGCGTTCCCGCACAGGCAGCTCAGTTTGGAGTCTATATTGGCGCGCCAGCAGCCTACATTCCTCCCTGTCCCGGCCCCGGCTACGCCTGGGTAAACGGCTACTATGCCAATGGTTACTGGGTTCAGGGCTACTGGAACTTCGCCGGTGACCGGGATGACTATTACCGGCGCTTTGATCGCGACCGCTTTGAACGCTTCGACTTCGATCACGAGCACAGGGATTTCGGTCGTTGGAGGGATCGCGGGTGGGGCTACCGCCGGGGCGATGACGGGGATCGCAGATAGTTCGCCTTCCCGCCCTGCCAGAATGCGGCCTCTGCTCTCAGCAGAGGCCGCAGTGATTTGCAGAGCAGGAGATGTTCGACATCGGCCTAACTTTAACCGTGAGAACTTATTCCTGGAGCCGCGCATGCAGACACACTATTCCTTCCTTTCCCTTCAGACGATTCTTTGCCCAAACCGCAACTAACCTATGAAAATATTGTTTGAGAGAGTGTAAGCCAGCCGGGAAAAGATCCCCGGAGAGAGAAAGATGCCGAGGACGGAAGATCAGTCCTGATCCCAGTTCCGGAACGGCAGGACGGGCGGCAGAAGGAGGAAGTTATGAAGAGTCTCCGCTGGTTTTTGATCGCAATGGTTTTGGCGCTTCCGTTTCCGGCAATGGCAAGAGCTCAAGTTTCCTTTGGGATTGGAGTTGGAATTGGCCCGGCAATTGTTCCGGCCGGCGATTACGACTATGACGACGATGGCTCCTATGGTCCTCCAGCCTGCCAGTGGGGCTACTATCCTTATTATCCCTACGCATGCGCTCCCTATGGCTACTACGGACCGAGTTGGTTCACCGGTGGACTCTTCATTGGCGCGGGTCCGTGGTACGGATGGGGCTGGGGCGATGGTTGGGGCCGTGGCTGGGGCGATGGTTGGGGTGATCGCGGTTGGGGTGATCGTGGCTGGGGTGGTCGTGGCTGGGGTGATCGTGGCTGGGGTGATCGTGGCGGCTATGGCTATCGCGGCGGATACGGCGGCCGTGGCGGATACGGCGGCCGTCAATGGGCTGGTGGACGCGGCGGCTACGGCGGACATGGTGGATTTGCAGGCCGCGCTCCCTACGCTGGTAATGGTTACCGTGGTGGCTATGGCGGAGGAGTGCGAAATGCCTACACGGGCGGCCGGGCCTTCGGCGGCGGGACCCATAATGCCTTCGCAGGTGGCCGCGGTGGATTCAGCGGCGGTCGCGTGGGTGGATTCAGCGGCGGGCGCGTGGGTGGTGGCCACTTCGGCGGATTTAGCGGTGGCGGCTTCCACGGTGGCGGTGGTGGCTTCCACGGTGGCGGCGGTGGCTTCCATGGCGGCGGCGGCTTCCATGGCGGCGGCGGCGGCTTCCATGGCGGCGGCGGGCGCCGGTAATGCCCGTATCCTCCTCGAAAAGGCCCGCTTGCTTTGGCAGGCGGGCCTTTTTCGTTGTCCTTGATTGGCGATCGCGCTGTTGCGGCCGGAAGCAGACGCTCCGGCGTCAGACGGCAGAGAGCCTATAACGGTTGTGGGATGCGCTGCGCGGCGAGGGCAGCCAGCCGGCCAGCGATATGCGCGGCGGCGTCGGGATGAGCCTGGGTGCGCGCCGCCGCTGCCATTGCGGTAAGCCGCTCTGGGGCGGCCAGCAAGCCGGTAAGCGTCTGGAACAGCTTGCCGGGCGCCTCCAATTCCTTTTCAACCAGCATGACTGCCGCTCCCGCATGCACCATGACTTCGGCGTTGCGGCGCTGATGCTCGTCAGTGGCGGCGGCAAAGGGCACGAGGAATGACGGTTTCCCAGCGGCGGCCAACTCCGCGACCGTAGATGCGCCGCTGCGCGCCATCACCAGGTGCGCCTGAGCGAAGCGCGCCGGCATGTCGTCGAGAAACGGGCGCACCTGCCAGCGCCCGGGATCGGCTCCGCTGGCCATGTAAGCTGCTTGAGTGACTTCCACGTGACGCATGCCGCACTGGTGCATCACCGTCAGCCCGGGCACCGCATCGAGCAGAGGCACGATGATTTTGGGCAGATGGACGTTGAAGATGCGCGCGCCTTGCGAGCCGCCGAAGACGAGCAGATGCGGACTGGCATTGGCGGGCGGCGCCAGGGAAAAGAACTCGGGCCGCACGGGGATGCCGGTCACCTCGCAGTTACGGAACCACCTGGCCGCGGCGGGAAAGTTGACCGCAGCGGCCTGTACCCGCTTGCCCACCAGGCGGTTGGCCAGCCCCGGCATGGCATTGGGCTCAAAGGCCATGGTAGGAATCTTCAGTTGCAGCGCCGCCGCCATGGCCGGACCGGAAGCATACCCTCCCACGCCTAGAACGGCACGGGGTTTGAACTCGCGGATCAGCGCCTTGCAGTCGAAGAAGCTGCGCGGCAGGCGTAAAACCGTGCGCAGGCGGGTGGCCAGGGAAACGCTCTTGAGCGGCCCCACCTCGATGAGGCGCAAGGCAAAGCCCGCTTCGGGCACCAGCCGGGTCTCCAGGCCGCGCGCCGTGCCCACAAACAGCACCTCGGCCCCGTGCCGCGCTGCCAGCTCACGGGCCACCGCCAATGCCGGAATAATATGGCCGCCGGTGCCGCCACCAGCGATCAATACCCGTATCTCCGCCAATTTCCCGCCTTTCAATGAAGAAACATACACACGAAAATTAGCCAGGCCGGCCGGGGATCACAATGCCGCAGCACCTGATCCCTGATCTTTAATCTCTGTTCCCTGTTCCCCGCCTCTCAATCCGCCTGCTTGGTGATGTTCAACAGCACGCCGATCGAAACCAGCGTGAAGAACAGCGACGTTCCTCCAGCGGAGATCATTGGCAGGGGAATTCCCTTGTTCGGCACCAGGGACAACACCACGCTGATGTTGAAGAACGCCTGCAGCAGAATGCCCGTGGTGATGCCGAAGGCTGTAAGCCGCGCGAAGGGATCCTGGGAACGAAACGCCGCACGCAGCCCGCGAACGCCGAGCACCACAAACAGCAGCACGATGGAGATGGAGCCGATAAATCCAAGCTCTTCGGCAATGTTGGCGAAGATGAAGTCAGTGGATGCCTCAGGCAGATAGAAGAGCTTCTGCATGCCTTCCATGTAGCCGCGGCCGGTCAGTCCGCCGGTGCCCACGGCGATCAGCGATTGATTGATGTGGTAACCGGCACCCAGCGGATCGGTTGAAGGATGCAGAAAAACCAGCATGCGCTGCCGCCGCCAGGCCACCGCAAAGAGCAGTACGGCGAGAATCGGCAGGACTGCGCCGATGCCGGCCAGCAGATACTTCCACTCCATCCCTGCCAGCATCAGCATCATGGCGGTGATGCCGGCCAGCACCAGCGCCGTGCCCAGGTCCGGCTCCCGCACCACCAGCCCGGCAAAAATTATAGGCATCACCGCGGCACGCAGCAGAGTATGCTTCCAGTCGCGCATGGCGTCGAGGCGGGTGTGCAGAAACCAGGCCAGAAAGAGCACCAGCACCGGCTTGGCGATCTCAGACGGCTGAAAGCTGAAGAAGCTGCCGAAGCGAATCCAGCGATGCGTATTGTGCGATCCCGGGAAAAAGAAAACCACCACCAGCAACAGCGTGGTGATAGACAGGGCCGGATAAATAAAGCGGGGCGATTTGTACACGCGGTAGTCCACATGCATCAGGCCCAGCATCGCCAGCACGCCGGCCAGCGCCCACACCGCCTGTTTAACCACCGAGGCGTAGGGCGAGTGGTAGCGCACCTGGGCCACCACGGCAGAAGCGGAGAATACCATCACCAGCCCGGCCACGGTCAGCAGCAGAGTGGTGAAGAAAAGCCATTTGTCGACTCCTACGCGCTTCGCCATAAGAACACTCGACGCATTAACCGGAACTCCCTATGCGCCTTGGCCTACCTTCCATCCCATCTGCTCGTTGACGAGTTCCTTGAAGACGCGGCCGCGGTGCTCGTAGTTCTCAAACTGGTCAAAGCTCGAACACGCCGGCGCCAGCAGCACGACATCGCCCGGATGCGCGGCGGCAGCCGCCACGGTAACCGCATTGTCCAGCGTTTCACAGGAGTGAATCGAGACGACGCCACGCAACTGCGACTCGATTTTGGCGGCCGCCGAGCCGATGGTATACACCGCGCGCACCCGCTCGCGCAGCAGCTGCGCGAGCAGCGTATAGTCGGAGCCTTTGTCTTTGCCACCCAGGATGAGGTGAACGCCGCCTGAAAATGCGGCCACGGCCTTGGCCGTCGCGTCCACATTCGTGGCTTTCGAGTCGTTGTAGAACTCGACGCCCCTGACCGTGGCGACGTACTCCAGCCGGTGCTCGACCGCCTTGAAGTTTTCGATGGCGCGGCGGACGGCTTCCGCCGGGGCCCCGGCCAAACGCGCGGCGCACACCGCGGCCAGCACATTCTCCACGTTATGCTCGCCCTTCAGCGGAATGTTGTGCAGGCGCATGACCTGCTCCTCGACCGCATCGGGCGCGGACCGGTAGAGCACGTAGCCGTCTTTCACCCAGGCACCCTGGCTGACTTCATGTTCCATGGAAAACCAGTAGACCCTGGCGGCAGAACGCTCGGCGGCCTTCGCGGTACGCGCGTTGTCGGCGTTCAGCACCAGGCTATCGCGCTCATCCTGCGCGGCAAAGATGCGTTCCTTGGCAAGCGCGTAATTCTCGAAGGTGCCGTGCCGGTCCAGATGGTCGGGCGTAATGTTCAGGATAACGGCGATGCGGGGATGAAACTCGACCGTGCTTTCAAGCTGGAAGCTCGAAACCTCGATCACCCACCAGGTGTCGTCCGTGCTCTCGCCGATCAACCCGGCCAGCGGCACACCGATGTTGCCCGCCACGAGGGTGCGCATTCCCGCTTCCTTCAGGATTTCACCCGCCAGCGCTGTAGTCGTGGTCTTTCCGTTGGAGCCGGTGATGGCCAGCATCTGACCCTTGAGAAAACGCGCCGCCAGTTCCAACTCGCCGATTACCGGCATGCCGAAGTTCTTTACCTGCATGAGTTCCGGGGTATCCAGCGGCACTCCCGGACTCACCACGATCAAATCCTGACGGCGAAACGTGAACAGCCCGTGGCCGCCGGTTTCCACCATGATTCCTTCATCCAGCAGGGCGGGAATATCCTTGGCCAGCGCTTCGGCGCTGCGCACGTCCGAGACCGTAACCAGCGCGCCTTTACGGCGCAAAAAGAGCGCCGCCGCCAGGCCGGATTTGCCCAGTCCGACCACGAGAACCTTTTTGCCTTTGAGTTCCATCATTTAGTCTTTCCTCGGGCGCCCGCCTTGCGCCACCATCCTTTGTTTATTGTGCACCGCGCAGCGGTTGGCGCGCCTCATCTAACGCAGTTTCAGAGTGGTGAGTGCAAACAATGCAAATACCAGGGCGGCGATCCAGAAACGCGCGATCACCTTGGACTCGTGCCACCCGCACTGCTCAAAATGATGGTGCAACGGGGCCATCTTGAAGATGCGCTTCTTATTGCGGAACTTGTAGCTGCCCACTTGCAGCATCACCGAAAGCGCCTCCATGATGAATACGCCGCCGATGAACGGCAGCAGCAGTTCCTGGCGAATGATGACCGCGACCGTGCCGATGGCGCCGCCCAGCGCCAGCGAACCCACGTCGCCCATGAAGATCTCAGCCGGGTGGGCATTGTACCAGAGAAAGCCGATCGACGCCCCCACCATAGCCCCGCAATAGACGGTCAGCTCGCCCACCATGGGCATGCGCTGCAGTTCCAGATAATCGGCAAAGACCACGTGGCCGCTCACGTAGGTGAGCACCGTCAGGGCGCCAGCGGCGATGATGGTGCAGCCGATGGCCAGTCCGTCCAGCCCATCGGTCAGATTCACCGCGTTGGACGAGCCCATCAGCACAAGCATGACCCAGAGGACGAAGGGGACAAAGGCGATGAAGGCCAGGTGCGGAAGCGTGCTGGGCCACAGATGCCACAGCAAATCGGGGCGCCATTGCTTGACAAACGGTACGACCAGCCGCGTGGAAAACATCTTGAACTGGTCAAGCACAACCAGCGCCACAGCCACCGACGCCCCGGCCACTCCCTGCCAGAAGAGCTTGGCGCGCGCCGTGAGTCCAAGACTGCGCCGCTTGACCACCTTGATATAGTCGTCGGCAAACCCGATGGCCCCGAAAGCAAGGGTCGAAAAGACCGTGATCCATACGAACGGATTGGCCGGATCAGACCACAGCACCGTCGGCAGCAAGATGGCAATGACGATCAGCACCCCGCCCATCGTGGGCGTGCCCGATTTCTTCTGGTGCGACTGCGGCCCGTCTTCGCGAATGTACTGGCCGATCTGGAACTCGCGCAGCTTCTGGATGACGTAAGGACCGATGAACAGCGCAATCAGCAGCGCCGTAAGCGAGGCGAAGGCAGTACGAAAAGTCAGGTAGCGGAAGATCCGGAACGGGTGGAAGTACGTATACAGTTCTTCGTACAGCAGCCAGTAAAGCAAGGAACCTCCCAAGCCGGGTTGATGCGGGTTTTCAGCTAGATTCTACAGGGACGGGCGCCTGAAGTCTGTGGAAGCCCTTCCGGACGCTCCGCCACCCTCGGCCCAAAACGGCGGACGCGCCCATCACCGTTCTTCCTCGGGGCGAACAAATGCCTTGATGGTTGCCAGCGGCTTTTCTGCCGTACCTACCGGGGAAATCCTGTACCGGCCCACGCACGCAGGCACGATAAATGTCTCGGCGTAATGCACATGAAACGGCGCGAAGGCTCCCGTGGCGCTCTCGACGACAACCTCATCGCCCTCCACCAGGTTCAGCACGTTCACCGTGCCTCTCGTGTCATGTTCCACCGGCGCAGTGAACCAGTGGCGCCGCGTTTCCAGAAACTCCAGTTCATGCAAGCCGGTCGCCTCTTCCCGCCAGCCCTCGCCTTCTGCCACCGGACGCACTGGGCTCACCAGGTTTTTCGCGACCCATTCCCGGTCGCGGTTCCACTGAATGTTGGCGAGTCCGTGCTTTAGATGGATCGGCCGCGGCATGCCGTTCAGGCCCAGCCGCGCCCAGTCCCACAGCTTGAAGGTGAAGATGTACGGCGTGGCACTGATCTCAAGCACCATGCTGTTCCTTCCCGAGCAGTGGATTGTCCCCGCCGGGATCGAGAAGTGGTCGTGCTTCTTCGCCGGCCACGCATTCACATAATTTTCAGCCGCGAACGGCGGCCCGCCCACCTGCGCAGCTTCCAGTTCTTTCGCCATGCGGCCGGCGTCGATTCCCGGCTTCAGCCCCAGAAACACCACCGCATCCCGCCCTGCGTCGAGCAGGTAGTAACTCTCGTCCTGGGTGTAGGACATCCCGAAGTGCTCCGCGATATAACTCCGCAAAGGATGGACCTGCAAGGAAAGATTGCCTCCCTCGATCGTATCCAGAAAGTCGAAGCGGATGGGAAACTCAGCGCCGAATCGCCGCACAATTTCCGCGCCCAGCAACTCCTGCGGATGTTCGTGCACCAGCGCCAGTGCGGGCGTCTCCACCGCCATCTCTCCGAAGCTGAAGCGCAGGCTGTTTTCTTCCGGAACGCAATCGAAGCACCAGGCAAAGTTGGGCGCATCAGCAGGCAGATCGAAATGCTTCCGCATCCACTCGCCGCCCCACGGCCCGGGATCGAAGAACGGCACCACGCGAAACGGCCGCCGCGCCGCCGCCGCGAGCGCCTCGCGATAGCTGCTTCCGGGGATCATGGCCGGCTGATCAGGCAGGTTGGTGTCGATGTAGAAATCGATAGCTGTGTGCAACCGGTGCTTTTCGGTATCGGCGGCGCGCCAGTCCGCAAAGTAGGCGCGCTTATATAACTCGCCGGCCGAAGCCTGCGCATTCGCGGCACCCAGATTACCTACCTTGTGCGCCCGTTGACGCTGCTGAATCTCCCACCGTGTCACATCGCAGTAGAAGAGAACGTCCCAACGCTCGGCCACATACGCCGCGCCTATGCCATATACGACGACCGCGCCGGCAGCCTGTTCAATCTCGTTGCGCAGTTGAGTCGTCTTTGCCGCATCAAAGAACTCGCCCAGTTCCCAGGCCCTCATCCTGCCAAAGACCGGGTCGTCGCCCAGCCACGGAGCCAGAAACTTCTCTAACTCATCGGATTGCCTGAGCGCTCGCTCGGCAAAGATCAGCGCCGCGGAACCCTGCGCCGCCTTGCTCAGAGCGGACCGGACCTCCTCGACGTCAACGCCGGGATAGCACTCGACTGCGACCACGATGCGCCCGCCGCCGGCAATTCGGCTCTCGAATTCCGTCGCGATCTCTTCCCAGCCTGCGCGGCAGAGCGAGCCATCTCCGGAGACGGGAATGGTTGGGTGCTTGTCGTAGGTTGTGCCCCGCGCGTGCAGCGGGCTCATTTTCGGGTTCCCTGCCGCAGAGTCTTCCCGCTGCCGCAATGCTTCGCGTGATTCTGTCCTCATCGCTTCGGATCATAACGAAGATCAAGCCACCCGGCAAAATGCGGGGCGCCGACGCATTCCGCCGCATTGACAGCCTGCAGAGCCTCGCGCTCCAATGGATACATTCTCGGCCAGCCCTGGGACGAGTCACCTTGATGCGCAGGAGTTCCCGTTCCTTGTCTCCGCAATCGTCCCCTCGCTCCGGGTCCATTTACCGCGTAGCGCTCACCGGCGCCATCTCTGGCCTTCTCTTCGGGTTCGATACTGCGGTCATCAACGGCGCACTGATCTCGCTGCGCGCCCACTTCAGGCTTTCTGAGGTACAGGTGGAGTTCGCGGCTAGCAGCCTGCTTTACGGCTGCTTCTTTGGGGCGATGGCCGCCGGGATGCTCAGCGACCGCTATGGCCGCCGCTCGGTACTTCGCATCAGCGGCGTGCTCTTCCTCGTCTCTGCCATCTTCGCCGCCATTCCTCACACGCTCGCAGAGTTCTTCACGGCGCGCTTCCTCGGCGGACTCGGCATCGGCCTGGCATCAACAATTGCGCCTCTCTATCTGGCTGAAGTGTCACCGCGCGAAAAGCGCGGCAGCATCGTCACCCTGAATCAGACGGCGATCGTCACCGGCATCCTGGTGGCCTACTGCACCAATTGGGCGTTTTCATTCACCGGGGCGGCGGCCTGGCGCTGGATGTTCGGCTCCGCGGCACTGCCCGCGCTGGCCTTCGTGATTTGCCTCGGCTTTGTTCCCGAGAGCCCCCGCTGGCTCATCAAGCAGCATCGCATTGAAGAAGCAGGCGCGGCGCTGGCAACCATTGGCGGCGAAGCGCAGCGCTCGGAGCAGTTCGAGGAGATCCGCGCCGCCATTGAGCAGGAGGAGCCTCCGCACGGCTGGCTGCGACGCATGAAGCGCCCGCTTGTGCTCGCCGTCGCCATCGCCGCGCTGCAGCAGGTGACCGGCATCAACACCGTGCTCTACTACGGCTCGCTGCTCTTCGTCGCCCATGCCAACAGCGGCAGCGCCGGGCGCGCCTTCGCCGCCAACATCCTGATCGGCCTCACCAATTTCGCCTTCACGCTCGTCGCGCTGGCCATTATGGATCGTATCGGCCGCCGCATCCTGCTTGGGGGCTCCGCATCCGTCATGTTTGGCGCGCTGCTCCTGCTGGTCTTTGAGTTCCAGAGGACGCACGCGCATTTTGTGCTCATCGTCGGCAGCACCATGCTGTACGTGGCCGCCTTCGCCACCGGCCTCGGTCCCGGCGCATGGGTCTACATCGCGGAAATCTTCCCCACCAACATCCGCGGCCGCGCCATGTCGATCGCCACGTCGGTGCTGTGGGCCTGCTGCATCCTGGTGTCGAACACTTTCCTCACGCTGATTCACGCGCTCGGCGCGGCCGGGGCCTTCGCGGTGTACGCCGGCATCTGTGCGGTGGCCGCGGTCTTCTTCTTCCGCCTGCCAGAGACGCGCGGCCACTCGCTTGAAGAGATCGAGCAGTCGTGGCGGCGATAAAGCCATGCGGCTTTCTACGTTTCCGGCATCTTCTTCGTCCAACCAATCTTGATCGGAAAAGGATTGCTGTCACGCAAAAAGCAAAGCCTCCAGGCCCATTCGCTGCTGGGGAACTGGAGGCTGAGTGCCGCCTGGTGGCTTCGCGAAGGATTACCGCGTCTTGGCGACCTCTTCCACCGTCACCGGATCGAGGAACGGCATCTGCGCGCGCAGTTGCTTGCCGACGACCTCAACGGGATGCTTGGCTTCAGCTTCGCGGAAGGCTAGAAACTCCTTGCGGCCCGAGGCCTGGTCGGCCAGGAAGCGCCGGGCGAAGGTGCCGTCCTGAATCTCGGCGAGAATCTCCTTCATGGCCTTGCGGCTCTGTTCGTTGATCACGCGCGGCCCGCTCACGTAGTCGCCCCACTCGGCGGTGTCGGAAATCGAGTAGCGCATGTACGCCAGGCCGCCGCGGTAGATCAGGTCCACGATCAGCTTGAGCTCATGCAGGCACTCGAAGTAGGCGCTCTCAGGCTGATAACCAGCTTCGACCAGCGTCTCAAAGCCTGCCTTGATCAGTGCGCTCACGCCGCCGCACAGCACGGTCTGCTCGCCGAAGAGGTCGGTCTCGGTCTCTTCCTTGAAGGTGGTTTCGAGCACCCCGGCGCGCGTGCAGCCGATGCCCTTCAGGTAGCTCAGAGTGAGCGCATGGGCGTTGCCGGTCGGGTTCTGCTGCACCGCGATCAGGCCGGGCACACCCCCGCCCTCGGTGAAGACCTCTCGCACGCGATGGCCCGGCGCCTTGGGCGCGGCCAGGCCGACGTCAACGCCCGCATCCGGAACGATGGTCTTGAAGTGGATGTTGAAGCCATGCGCAAACAGGAGCAGCTTGCCTGCCTTCAGGTTCGGCCCAATCTCGTCGGCATAGAGCTTTGCCTGGGTCTGATCAGGGGTGAGGATCATCACCACGTCGGCCCATTGGGTGGCCTCAGCAGGCGTGGTCACTTCCAGTCCTGCCTTCTTGGCCTTGTCAATGGATTTCGAGGTGGCGGGCAAACCCACCTTTACCTGCACACCTGAATCCTTGAGGTTGAGAGCATGGGCGTGGCCCTGGGAGCCGTAGCCGATGATGGCCACCTTTTTGGCCTGGATGAGGGAAAGGTCTGCGTCGTGATCGTAATAAGTCTTGGCCATGATTTTTCTCTTGTTCCTTTGCTTGCGCGGTTTGTGTTGATTGCAATTGGTTCGCCGGCCGGATCGCGCCAGCCGCTGTGAAATTCCGCAGCCAGCGCGGACTTTGCGACTTACGCCTGCCCGCTGGCGACGCTGTCTTCCGAAGCCGTATCAGCCTTTTCTTCCGTCTCACCCTCTGCGGCGCCCATCGCCTTGAGCACGCTGCTGACGTGGTGACCCCGGCGCATGGTCATCTTGCCACTGCGGCAGATCTCCAGGATGCGGCCTTCGTCTTCGCGGAGCACCTCGATCAGCCCCTCGATCTTGCTTTCCACGCCGGTCAGCTCGATCATCAGCGACTCCGACGTCAAATCCACAATGCGGGCACGGAAGACCTCGGCCAGCTCGAAGATCCGCGAGCGGTTCTGGCCCGTAGCAGCCACCTTGATGAGCGCCAGCTCACGGGTGACGGACGGCGCCTGGGCGATGTCGTCCACATCCACGACATTCTCCAGTTTAAACAGGCTGGCCCGGATGCGATGACCAGCTTCAGAGGAGGCCTCGCAAACCAGCGTGAGCCGCGATAAGCCCGGACGCTCGCTGCGCCCCACGGTCAGCGAACTGATGTTGATGTTCAGGCGGCGAAAGAGCGACGCCACGCGCGTCAGCACTCCCGGCAGGTCTTCAACGTAAGCAACAAATGTGTGCAGCATAAACGCTAGCTCCTAGCTCTTAGCTCTTAGCTCTTAGCTTCCAGCTTCTAGCTTTACCAGCGGAGATTCAGCTTTCCAGCCTTCCTGGGGCAGCACAATCTTACTGCGGGTTCAGGCAAGGAATAACCGGAAAATTGGTGTAGCCAATAGCAGCGCGAAGGCGGCTAGTAGCTACCAGCTAGAAGCTAGAAGCTTTGTGTTCTTAACGATCGTCCGCCCGTTCTTCCAGCGGGTCGCGGCCGGGGCGGCGGATCATCTCGTGCAGCGCGCTGCCTGCCGGGATCATCGGGTATACCGAATCCTCTTTCTCGACCATAAAGTTGAGCAGGAATGCGCCGGGCGCCGAGCGCGCTTCCTCAACGGCGGCGGCAACTTCTGCGCGGGTGCGGACGGCGCGGCCGGCGATGCCGTGCGCATCGGCGAGCTTCACGAAGTCCGGACTGACCAGCGGCGTGGCCTCGTAGTTGCGCTCGTAGAAGAACTCCTGCCACTGACGCACCATGCCGAGGTAGCCATTGTTGATGATGGCGATGTTGATCTTGATCTTCTCCTGCACGATGGTGGCAAGCTCTGAGGCGGTCATCTGGAAACCGCCGTCGCCGGCGATCACCCACACTTCCTTGTCGGGGCAGGCAATCTTGGCCCCGATTGCCGCGGGCAGCGCGAATCCCATCGTCCCCAGGCCGCCGGAGGTGACCAGCGTCCGCGGCTGATCGTGGTGGAAATACTGCGCCTCCCACATCTGATGCTGGCCCACATCGGTAACCACGATGGCGTTGCCGCCGGTGGCGCGCCACAGGTCGTGCATCACATGCGCCGCGTACAAGTGACCCAGATCGGGCAGGTTCTTGATGTCGCGCACGGCCACCGCGCCCTTCATGCCTTCGATGGTCCTGAGCCAGTCGGAGCCGTTGCGGCCGGAGATGCGCGGTAGCAACTGCTCCAACACTTCAGCCAGATCGCCGACCAGCGCCACATCCACCTTGATGTTCTTGTTGATCTCGGCCGGGTCCACTTCGATATGAATCTTTTTGGCCTTGGGCGCATAGCTTGAAGGCGTGCCAGTAACGCGGTCGTCAAATCGCATACCACAAGCGATCAGCAGATCAGCCTCCTGGATCGCGTGATTTACCCAGGCCTCGCCGTGCATGCCCATCATCCCCAGGCTGAGGGGATGCGAGGCCGGGAAGCCGCCCAGCCCCAGCAGCGTCAAGCCCACCGGGATCTGCGCGCGCTCAGCCAATGCGCGCACCTGCTCCATGGCACAGGACTCGATCACTCCGTGACCGGCCAGGATGACCGGGCGCTTCGCGTTGCGGATCAATTCGGCGGCCTGATCCAGACCGGACGCCTCGACGCGCAGCATCGGATGCGGGCGGTAGGGGCGCGGCTTGGCGGCGGCAAAGTCGAAGATGGCCGAGCCCTGCTGCGCGTCCTTGGTGATGTCTACCAGCACCGGGCCCGGCCGTCCGGAACGCGCAATTTGAAAAGCCTGGCGCAGCACACCGGCAACCTCTTCAGTCTTCGTCACCAGGAAGTTGTGCTTGGTCACGGGCAGCGTAATGCCGGTGATGTCCACCTCCTGAAAGGCATCCGTGCCCAGCACTTTGCTCGATACGTTGCCGGTGATGCAGACGATCGGAATGGAGTCCAGCATGGCGGTAGCGATGCCGGTGATAAGGTTGGTGGCGCCGGGGCCGCTGGTGGCGACGGCCACGCCCACCTTGCCCGAAGCGCGCGCGTAGCCGTCCGCCATGTGCGCTGCACCCTGCTCGTGGCGCACCAGAACATGCCGGATGGGAAACTTGCGCAGCGCATCATAGGCCGGCAGAATGGCGCCGCCCGGATAACCGAACACGTCCGTCACGCCCTCGCCCACCAGCGTGGCCCAAAGAATCTCGGAGCCGGTGAGGCGGGTTGGCGTGGTCAGATGCGCGTTCGATGATTGCGTGTTCGCGTTGGTTCCCATGGATATCTCCTTCTTGAAGCTGCTAGCTGCCAGTTACTAGCTCCTGGCTGCCAGCTTGTTTGTCGATAGTGCCGACTTGTTTCTAACTGCTGAATAAGACGGCTGTAAAAGCAATACAACCACCACAACTGCCTGCGTTCAGCTTCGCTGCCTCGTTCCCCTTTGCAGCCAATAGCTAGTGGCTAGAAGCTGCCTTTACGTCGTCGCCCCTTCCGAAGCCGAGTTGACCCGGTCAACATACTTGCGGAAGACGCCCTTTGGCCAGCGCATTGCCGGCGGCTTGAAATTCTTCAATCGCGCCGCAATCTCTTCGTCGCTGACCTCAAGCGTCAGCGTGCGCTTTTCAATGTCGAAGTGGATGATGTCGCCCTCGCGCACGGCGGCGATCGGCCCGCCGACAAAGGCCTCCGGAGCCACATGGCCCGCGGTGAACCCGCGCGTCGCGCCTGAGAAGCGGCCGTCAGTCAACAGCGCCACATGCGCGCTCAACTCCGCATTCGAAGAGATTGCCGCCGTCACTTGCAGCATTTCGCGCATGCCGGGGCCGCCCTTCGGGCCTTCGTAGCGGATTACCACCACGTCGCCGGGCTTGATGCCACCCGCCTGCACCACCTTGAAGCAATCCTCTTCGCAGTCGAAGACGCGCGCCGGACCACGATGACTGTAGCGGCCGGCCGCCGCGATCTTCATCACGCAACCCTCAGGCGCCAGGTTGCCTTTCAAAATCACCAGGCCGCCGTTGGGCTTGATCGGTTTTTCAAAGGTGTGAATCACGACCTGGCCGGGAGTCTCCTGAGCAAGAGCGGCTTCTTCAGCCAACGTCTTGCCACTGATGGTGATGGCCGAGCCGTCGGCGTAGCCCGCGTCAATCATGCGCCGGGCCAGCAGCCGCGAACCGCCCGCCGCCTGGTAATCCGAAGCCACGTATTTGCCCGCCGGGGTCAGATCACAGATGTAGGGCGTGCGCTTCGAGATGATGTCAAAGTCGTCAATCGAAAGCTTAATCCCCATTTCGCGCGCAATGGCCAGCAGATGCAGCACCGCGTTGGTTGAGCCGCCGCTGGCGGCCACGCTGGCGATGGTATTTTCGATCGATCTGCGTGTGATGATCTGCGAGGGACGCCGGTTGGCGCGCACCGCATCCATCAGAATGTGCCCAGCCTCGCGCGTCGCAGCCAGCTTGTTCGCCGCGGTGGCAGGAACTCCTGAAAGCTGGATTGGCGAGATGCCCATAATCTCCGCGCTCATGGCCATGGTGTTGGCGGTGAACTGGCCGCCGCATGCACCCGCGCCGGGGCAGGCGTTGGCTTCCAGAGCCTCAAGCCCCGCATCGTCAATCCGTCCCGCCGCATGTGAGCCGATACCCTCGAAGACGTTCTGGATCGTGATGTCCGCGCCGTTCAGCTTGCCGGGCGCGATCGATCCGCCGTAGAGCATCATGCCTGGAATGTCGAGGCGGCACAGCGCCATGATGATGCCCGGCATGTTTTTGTCGCAGCCGCCTATGCCCACCAAGCCGTCAAAAAGGTTACCGCGCGCCACCAACTCAATCGAGTCCGCAATGACTTCGCGGCTCACCAGCGAAGCCTTCATTCCCTGCGTGCCCATGGTGATGCCGTCGGAGATGGTGACGGTGTTGAACTCCATCGGCGTTCCGCCCGCCTCGCGAATGCCTTCCTTCAGCGCTTCGGCGATCTGGCGCAGGTGCACGTTGCAGGTGCCGATCTCTGTCCACGTATTGGCGATGCCGATGATCGGCTTGTGCAGGTCGTCTTTGGCGAAGCCGGCTCCGCGCAGATAAGATCGCGCGGCTGCGCGGCTCGGCCCTTCAGTCAGCGGAATACTCTGTCGTTTGCCCTCGATAGTCATATGCTCACTTCGTTCACCAGCTGTCAGCGATCAGCTTTCAGCTCTCGGTTTTGTATGCTGCTGTTGAAATACTTACCGCTTGATCTTTCGCGCTTGTCGTTCTCAATCAATGCGCCCGTCATGGCGAAACGAATTGAGACTGTTGAACGCTGATAGCTGAAGGCTTCCCTACTTCGCCTTCCACCATGCGGCCTCGTCGTGCTTCGTTTCAAATGCGTCCAGTGCCGCCGCGTGCCGCAGAGTCAGGCCGATGTCATCCAGCCCTTCCAGCAGGCAGAATTTGCGGAACGGATCCACCTCGAAGCCGGCGCCGAAGCCGCGGCCGTCGGTCACCGTCTGCGCTTCCAGCGAAACCGTGAGCTGATAATCCGGAATCGTTCTGGCGTTGTGGAGCAGTTCGGCCACCTGCTCTTCGCTCAGCCTTGCCAGCACGATGCCGTTCTTGCCCGCATTCGAGAAAAAGATGTCGGCAAAGCTCGGCGCGATCACCACGCGGAAGCCAAAGTCGCTGAGCGCCCAGGCGGCGTGCTCGCGGCTCGATCCGCAGCCGAAGTTCTTGCCCGCGATCAGGATCTGCGCGCCCTTGTAACGCGGATCGTTGAGCACGAAGGCCGGATCGGGATCGCCGCTTGCCGTCCGCCGCCAATCGAAGAACAGGAAATCACCGTAGCCGGTGCGCTCGATGCGCTTCAAAAACTGCTTCGGAATAATCTGATCGGTATCGACATTGGCGCGGTCGAGAGGTGCGCCCAATGAGGTCAGTGTACGAAAGGGTTGCATCAGGCAGTTACCTCCTTACCACGCCGCGCACGTCCCACGTGCGGATGTCTACAAAATGGCCGGCGATTGCGGCGGCCGCGGCCATCTCCGGACTCACGAGATGGGTGCGCCCCCCGCGTCCCTGGCGGCCCTCGAAGTTGCGGTTGCTGGTGGAAGCGCAGCGCTCACCCGGCGAAAGAATGTCGGGATTCATGCCCAGGCACATGGAGCAGCCGGGCTCGCGCCAGTCGAATCCCGCCTCGCGGAAGATGCGGTCCAGGCCTTCTTTTTCCGCCTGCGCCTTCACCTGCTGCGAACCGGGCACCACCATGGCGCTTACGCGGCTCGATACCTTGCGGCCGGCCGCGATCCGCGCCGCGGCGCGCAGGTCTTCGATGCGGCCGTTGGTGCAGGAGCCAATAAATACGCGGTCGATCTCGATCTCGGCCAGCGGCGTACCTGCCTTCAGGTCCATATATTCGAGAGCGCGCTCGAAGGACTTGCGGTCAATCTCAGTGGAGGCATTGGCCGGATCGGGAACCTTCGCGGTCACCGGCGCGACCATGCCCGGGCTCGTTCCCCAGCTCACATACGGCACCAGCGTGGCGGCGTCGATCACAAGCTCGCGATCGAATTTTGCTCCGGGATCAGTGGGCAGCTTGCTCCACTCCTCCACGGCGCGTTCCCACGCTTCGCCCTTGGGGCTGAATCGGCGATCTTTCAAATACGCAAAGGTCTTCTCATCGGGCGCGATCATGCCCGCGCGCGCACCGGCCTCGATGCTCATGTTGCAGACGGTCATGCGCCCTTCCATCGAGAGAGCGCGAATGGCCGAGCCCGCATACTCGATCACGCAGCCGGTGGCTCCATCGGTGCCGATCCTGCCGATGATCGCCAGGATGATGTCCTTGGCGGTGACGCCGGTCGGCAGCGTGCCTTCGACCGCAATGCGGAAGGTCTGCGGTTTCGACTGCGGCAGCGTTTGCGTGGCCAGTACGTGCTCCACTTCGCTGGTGCCGATGCCAAAAGCCAATGCCCCAAATGCGCCGTGCGTCGAGGTATGCGAATCGCCGCAGACGATCGTCATGCCCGGCTTGGTCAACCCCAGCTCCGGTCCGATCACGTGCACGATGCCCTGCTCGCGCGAGTTCACGTCATAAAGCTCGACGCCGAACTCTGCGCAGTTCTTGCGCAGCGTTGCAATCTGCTTGGCCGAGATCGGGTCCACGATGTTGAGGCGGCCCTCGATGGTCGTCGGCACGTTGTGGTCCACCGTCGCGACCGTGCGATCGGGTCGGCGCACCTTCCGCCCGGCCAGCCGGAGCCCTTCAAATGCCTGCGGCGAGGTCACCTCGTGAACGAGTTGCAGATCAATGTAGAGCAGTGTGGGTTCGCCCTTCGGCTCAACCACCAGATGTCGCTCCCAGACCTTTTCAAATAACGTCTTTGGTTCGGTTCCCATGAAACTCCTAAATACAAGCTGCCAGCTCTCAGCCGTCAGCTTTGGTGTTGCATCTTGAGACAGTTATGGCTCCATCGGGAGCGTGTTGCCGTTCGCTGTTGCCGATGCCGCAGGTTCCAGCACATCGAGCTGAAAGCTAAGAACTGACCGCTGAAAGCTGCTCTTTCACCGTCTCCCGCACTTTCGCGCCCATCTCCTTCGTCGAGAGCACCGGGAAGCCTTCCCGATTGGCGCGCGCCAGGTCCGGCGTGCGGAAGCCCTGCTCCAGCACCTTGCGCACGGCCGATTCCACGGCCGCAGCTTCGGCCTCCAGCCCCGCGGAGTGGCGCAGCACCAGCGCGCCCGTCAGAATCGCGCCCAGCGGATTCGCCAATCCCTTGCCGGCGATGTCCGGCGCCGAGCCGTGCACCGGCTCATACAAATTCACCTTGCCGCCGATGGTGGCCGAAGGCAGCATGCCCAGCGAGCCGGTGATCACCGCCGCCTCGTCGCTCAGAATGTCGCCGAAGAGGTTCTCTGTCACCACCACATCGAAGTCGCGCGGCCGGTTCATCAGGTGCATGGCCATCGCGTCCACGTATTGGTGCTCTACTGCCACATCGGGGAACTCGGCGGCAACTTCATTCACCGTGGCGCGCCAGAGCTGCGAAACTTCGAGCACGTTGGCCTTATCGACGCTGGTCAGCTTCTTGCGGCGATTGCGGGCCAGATCGAAGGCCACGCGGGCCACGCGAGCCACTTCGTCCTTGGTGTAGCGCATCGTGTTCCATGCCTCGCCCTGGGCGCGATTCCACTCGCGAGGCTGGCCGAAGTAGAGCCCGCCCAGCAACTCACGCACAAACAAAATATCCGAACCGTCCACGACCTCAGGCCTGAGCGGGCTGTTGACCGTGAGCTCCTTGAAGGCAAATGCGGGACGCAGGTTGGCGAATCCGCCCAGCGCCGCGCGAATCTGCAGCAGACCGGCCTCGGGGCGCTTATCCGGAGGCAGCGAGTTGAACTCATTTCCGCCCACCGCGCCAAGCAGCACCGCATCCGACGCGAGCGCGGCATCGAGCGTCTCCTTGGGCAGCGGCGTTCCGTCCTGCACAATGGCTACGCCCCCGATGCGCTCCTCAGTAAAAGTGAACTGGTGACCGCCCAGCGCGGCAATCTCCTCTAATACGGCAACCGCTTCGCCGGTCACCTCCGGGCCAATTCCGTCGCCCGCCACAACTAAAATATTCAGCTTCATTCCCGCTCTCTTGGTGAGTTATCAGTGGTCAGTGGTAAGTGGTCAGAAAAAATCACTGCGGCGGCTCGCCCTCAATCCAGCTCCGCAACCGGCTCGCGGCGGCTCTCGCGGATCTTGTCGGGCAGCAGGCCGATAAGATCCTGGTCGTAGATGTTTTTCTTGCGGTCAGCCAGCGCCACGAAGCGGTAATAGATGTGCTGCAGCTCGTCGCGCGTCATCGAAAAACCGAGCTGCTCCAACCGGTGCCGCAGCGCCGCGCGTCCAGAGTGCTTGCCCAGCACCAGATGGGTTTTGGCCACGCCCACCAGAGACGGCGTCATGATCTCGTAACACAGCGGATTGGCCAGCATGCCGTGCTGATGAATGCCGGACTCGTGAGCAAAGGCGTTGTCGCCCACCACAGCCTTGTTGGGAGAAGGCCGGAAAGTGATGATCTGCCCGAGCACCTGGCTGGCCGGATAGAGCTGGCTCATCTGAATGGAACTGCTCACTCCGTAGCGGTCGGCGCGCACATAAAGGGCGGCGGCGATCTCTTCGAGAGCGGCATTGCCGGCCCGCTCGCCGATGCCGTTGATGGTGCACTCCACCTGCCGCGCGCCGGCGCTGATGGCGGCCAGGGAGTTGGCTACCGCCAGACCGAGATCGTCGTGGCAGTGCGACGAAAGCACCACACCTTTCTCGTCAATGGCCGGAATCCGCTCGCGCACTTCGCGGAACATCTGCGCGTACTCCTCGGGAGTGGTGTAGCCCACGGTGTCAGGCATATTGATGGTGGTGGCTCCGGCCTCGACGGCGATGCGCACCATCTCCACCAGAAAATCCCGCTCCGAACGCGTCGAGTCTTCAGGCGAAAACTCCACATCATCGCAGAGCGAACGCGCCAGCCGCACCGACTCGCCGGCCAGGTCCAGCGCCTCCTGGCGACTGATTTTGAGCTTGTACTCCAGGTGCAGGTCGCTGGAAGCCAGAAAAACATGGATGCGCGCCCGGTCAGCGAACTGCAATGCGCGGGCCGCCATCTCGATATCCTCGGTGCGGGCGCGCGCCAGCGACGCGATACGCGGCTTGCGGATAGCCTGCGTGATCGTCGAGATGGCCGCGAAGTCGCCCTCCGAGGCCATGGCGAAGCCTGCCTCAATAATGTCTACGCCCAGGTCTTCCAGCGCATGGGCCATGGTGAGCTTTTCCTGCGTGGTCATGCTGCAACCGGGGGACTGCTCGCCATCGCGCAAGGTGGTGTCGAAGAAAGCTACATGATTTGGATTCATCGAATTTGCCTGTCAGGGGAAGCCATTGCCACCTGAATTATTTTCTCGCATCCAGGCTCTATAACGCAAA